>JBKBLB010000007.1:0-105895 GCA_046296495.1 Bacteroidia bacterium | reverse complement strand
CCGATTAATCGAAAACCAATACAGGGGGTTCTTTTTTGAAATGATTAATTTTACTTTCTAAGTACCAATAAAATCAAGCAGCTTATATCTCAATAAAAATTATTTAGGACACTATTGGTTGTAAATAAATTTTACAATTCAAAAAATCAACTACTTCGAACAAAAAAACATTAATTTCGAAGCTAAAACTTATAACAAATTTGAAATTGCACAGCAGTACAAAAATTGATATTTACTCGGCAATAAATACAAGCAGCCTTGAATTGCCCTATGTGCAAAGCGGCATAAGCGCGGGTTTTCCTTCTCCTGCCCTCGATTTTGTAGATATAAGCATTGACTTAAATAAACATCTCATAAAACATCCTTCGGCTACTTTTTACGGGCGCGTAAAGGGCAATTCGCTTAAAAATGCAGGCATAAGCGATGGCGACCTATTGGTAATAGACCGCAGCCTGAACCCCACAAACGGAAAAATTGCCGTGTGCTACATTGATGGGGAGTTTACAGCCAAACGCATTTTACTTAAAAAAGACGAACTGTGGCTTATGCCCGAAAACGAAGACTACCAACCCATAAAAATTGAAGAAGACAACAACTTTATTGTTTGGGGCATTGTTACCCATGTTATAAAAGCCGTATAAACATGTTTGCGCTTATTGACTGTAATAACTTTTACGCATCGTGCGAGCGGGTTTTCAGACCCGATTTGGTAGGCAAACCGGTTGTAGTACTATCAAACAACGATGGGTGCGTAATTGCGCGCAGCAACGAGGCAAAAGCCTTAGGCATACCAATGGGCGCACCCGTTTTTAAATACGAAAAACAAATAGCACAGCACAATATCCATGTGTTTTCGGCCAACTTTGCACTATATGGCGATATGAGCCACCGTGTAATGACCATTGTTGGAGATTTTACACCCGAAATGGAAATTTACAGCATTGACGAAGCATTTTTAAACCTACATGGCTTAAACCAAAACCTGCAGCAAATGGGCATAAACATGCGCCAAAGGGTGTTAAAATGGACCGGTATTCCCATAAGCGTAGGTATTGCGCCTACCAAATCGCTTGCTAAGGTTGCCAATAAAATTGCCAAAAAATTTGCCCAAAAAACCGGCAACGTATATTTAATTGATGATGAAGAAAAACGCATAAAAGCGCTTAAATGGCTGCCTATTGAAGATGTATGGGGTATTGGCCGCCAGCACACCAAAAGACTAAATGCACTTGGCGTAAAAACCGCCTACGATTTTACCCTGCTTGGCGATGATTGGGTAAAAAAACACATGGCTGTAGTAGGACTTAGGCTAAAGCACGATTTGCAGGGAATACCAACCCTAAGCCTTGAAGAAGTAGAAAACAAAAAAAATATTGCCACCACGCGGTCGTTTGAAACGCTTTACACTGAATTTGAGCAATTAAAAGAACGTGTAACAACCTTTGCGGTAATGAGTGGAGAAAAGCTGCGCAAACAAAAATCAAATTGCAATGCCATGTTGGTATTTATACATACCAATCGCTTTAGAGAAGATTTGCCGCAATGCAACAGGCAAATAGTTGTAAAACTGCCCTACCCCACCAACTCGGGCATAGAACTGTCAAAATTTGCCATACAAGGCCTTGAGCGTATTTTTGTTAAAGGTTATCACTACAAAAAAGCAGGGGTAGTTGTAATGGATTTTACACCCGAAAACATGCAACAAATAAGTCTGTTTGAAAACAGCAACCCCAAACACAAACCGCTAATGCACGCCATTGATAAAATAAATACCTTATACGGTCAGCAAAAAATTCGCCTTGCCTCGCAAGACCCAAAGCGTGTATGGAAAATGAAACAAGAACGTCTTTCGCCACGCTACACCACCAAACTTTCAGATATTATTACCATAAATCTTGCTAAAAGTGATGATAAATAATGCAAAGTTTTATTTTTGAATAAATTGTAATTAAATGAGAAATGCAATGATTATTTTTTTGATTTCTCTTTATGGTTGCCAAAAGTATGATTACCAACATTGCATGGGAAGCTATTCGATTGATAGGCTTGAAAAATCATTAGGCACAATACCTTTAAAAGATTCAAACCTTTTTTGGATATCATACGACACAATACCAAAAACAATTTTTAGAAATAATAATAATGGTGCGAGTTTTGAGTTTATTAGATTAAACGAGAAAAAAACTGTAAGCCACATAAAAACGAATATTTCTTTAGGTGAATATAAGAAAGATGAATGCGAAAAATATATTTTATACTACTATTATAGTACATTAAGTCAAAGTGTGGATTTTGAGAGTAAATTTGTTCGATATACCTATTCAAGATTTAATTACCTTAAAAATTATAAATTCACAGATTCTGTTTTTTCATATCAAAGTGATGAAAAACTTTATTTAGACTTGAATTTTAACTACAATTATAGATATAGATTTGAAATACAATTTCCTGAATCAAATTACAAAAATTGTTTTTACTACGATACTCTAAATCTTGGTGGTAAAACCTTCAATAAGATTTATCAAGTTTATGTTGATTCGGCAAAAGTTGATTTTAATTATGTTACACCTTTAGGTTTTTATTACACAAAAGATTATGGGCTTATTGGTTACTATTTTTCGAATGGAGAATTATGGTTAAAGGATTAAAACAATTTTCTTTATTTTTCTTTTCTGCATTCATGTTTTTAAACTCATGTAAAAAAAGCAATAACATAACTTCAACTTTATCAGAACCATGTTTATTTAAAAATTACAATTATTATTTACCCGATAGTTTTTACAAACAGTATAACAACCTTGTTGACAGTGGCAAAACATTAAAATATTACAAGTTTGAGTCTTCAAACGGACTGGAAGAAACCATAGAAATTAATAAACTATCTCCGTTTAATATTCTTAAAAAGCCATGTTATCAAAATAATTATTGGGGAATTTACTATGCATACCAATCGAATCTATACAGAAACTATTTTGCTTTACTTCTTGATTTTAAGTATGACACCCATTTCCCATATGGATATTCATTTGGATATGCAGATACAACACAGGTTTGTTTAAATATTCATTTAAAACAAGAATTACTTAATTCTAATGGAAATATAATGTACACCTTATTAATACATAATTTGCTACCCTTTGAAAATAGTAAACTAAAAATCGTAGAATTTTTTCCTGATACAACTTACTATTGCGACAATTGCATTGAATTTATTGGAGAGTTTAAGCAAAATAATATGGTTTATAAAAATGTTACAAGATACATCTATCCATTAAATAGCAGATTATTTCCCGAATCAATTAAAGAAATCTTTATTGATAAACATTACGGTGTATTAAAAGTAATTAAGAATGATAATACCATTTGGTATGTTAAACCCAATTAAGAAAACAATCAAACCTTAAAAATTTGGCTTGTATTATTTACTAAAATTTGCTTTTCAACAATTAAAGGTAAATAAATAAATATGGTTAATTACATTGGTGAGTATATTTTTGAAAAAATAAATGACAGAATTTTCAGCACTTACAGCTATATCTCCAATTGATGGACGCTACCAAAAACAATCCGCTGCATTTCAAAATTATTTCAGCGAATTTGCCCTTATTAGGTATCGCGTTTTAATAGAAATTGAATATTTTATTTCACTTTCAAACCTAAAGCTTAAAGGATTTAATGCTAAAATATCGGCTGCTGATGCAAAAAAACTCCGCAATATTTACAATGAGTTTTCGGTTCAAGACGCACTGGAAATTAAAAAAACCGAAGCCATTACCAACCACGATGTAAAAGCAGTTGAGTATTTTGTAAAAAGCAAACTAACCGAGTTGAATTTTGGTGCATATAAAGAGTTTGTTCATTTTGGTCTTACATCTCAAGACATAAACAATACTGCCATTCCGCTTAGTTTAAAACATGCAACAACCAAGTGTTTATTACCAAAGTTAGATGTTATTTTAACCACCATTAAAAAACAGGCAAAAGGCTGGAAAGATATACCTATGTTGGCTCGCACACACGGACAGCCTGCATCGCCAACAAAGCTTGGTAAAGAATGGTTGGTTTTTTACGAACGCTTAACCAACCAGCTAAAACTGCTTAAAACCATACCTTTTAATGCAAAATTTGGTGGCGCTACCGGCAATTTTAATGCACATCATGTTGCATATCCTAAAATTAACTGGCCAAAATTTGGCGATGAGTTTTGCAGTTCGCTTACATTGCAACGATTGCAACACACCACGCAAATTGAGCATTACGATAACATGGCTGCACTGTTTGATACACTAAAACGTATAAACAATATTTTAATTGATTTTTGCAGGGATGTTTGGCAATATATTTCGATGGATTATTTTAAACAGCAACTAAAAAAAGGCGAAGTTGGCAGTAGTGCCATGCCTCATAAAGTAAACCCCATTGATTTTGAAAATGCCGAAGGCAATTTAGGTATAGCCAATGCCTTTTTTGAACATCTTGCTGCAAAATTACCCATATCGCGTTTGCAAAGAGATTTAACCGATTCTACCGTTTTACGTAATATTGGTGTTCCGTATGCGCATACCCTTATTGCACTAAACTCTATTGAAAAAGGTTTAAATAAATTATTGCTGAACCAAGATAAACTAAATGAAGACCTTGAAAACAACTGGGCTGTAGTTGCCGAAGGCATACAAACCATACTAAGGCGAGAAGGTTTTGAAAACCCTTACGAAACACTTAAAGATCTAACACGCACCAACAAAAAAATAAACAAACAAACACTTGCTAATTTTATAAAAAATTTAAGTGTTAGCGAAAGTGTTAAAAAAGAATTACTAAATCTTACACCACAAAACTATACAGGCACATGAAAAATATTTTTATTATTTTAATTATTTTAACTACCACATTTCAAAGTTGCGAAGAAGATAAAGTAAAAGTAATTTTTACAGGAGAAGATACTACGCAAACCGTTATGTCCGAATCTTACAGTGGCGATAATTACGGAGGTTCCATACCCTACCTCGATTCGAAAGTAATTGATTATTCATTGCCCGATGAATATCAGAAAAAACCACAGGTTACACGCGAAGGTATTGTAATAATGAGTTGGGATGATGCCGGATTTAAAGACGCTAAAAGGTTTATAAAATTTGTTGAACAATTTCAGTTTTTGGTTAAAGACCGCAATAAAGAAAAAATTGCAACTTACATTGATTTTCCTCTTAAAAATATAAAAACCAGAAAAGAGTTTATTGACAACTTTGATGCGATTTTCCATGAATCATTTACCAACGAAGTGCTTTACCAAAACCCTCAGGAAATATATCGCGACAAAAATGGAGCCATGATTGGCAAAGACGGACAAATTTGGTTTAAACCAAAAGGCGGCTCTTACAGAATTGTTAGTATAAATTTTTAATGCAATTAGTTTTTTCACCAATAAATGCTAGTGAAATATTGCATCATATAAATAATGATTGCAAGCCACTTTGGGGAAAAATGAGCGCCCAACACATGGTTGAGCACCTTGCAATTGTTTTAAAAATAAGTATCGGAAAAATAATTTTAAGTCTTGAAGAACCAACCGAAAAAACTGAAAGAATAAAGCAATTGTTTCTTATATCTGATAAACCTTTTCAAAAAAATTTTGTTAACCCAATTACTAAAGAAAATTTGCTGCCATTGCAATTTTCAGAAATGGAAGAATCAAAAAAAGATTTGCAAAATGCAATACAAGATTTTATAAACTATTACGAACAACATGCAGAGCATAAACACCAACACCCAGTATTTGGTATGCTTAATAAAAAAGAGTGGTACATATTTCATGAAAAACATTTTACACACCATTTTTCTCAGTTTGCATTAATTTAATTATTTATGCGTTCATAAATTGTATGAAAAAAGCATCAGGTGTTTTTATAGTTATATTATTCTTACTCTCATCTTGCAAAAAAAATACCCAAACTACTTCTGATGATTTAGGGTACAACTATTTTCCGCTAAAAACAGGTTATGTTTATACATACCAATTTGATTCTATTGCCTTTGATGATAATACAAAATCTTCCGATACCTTTTATTTTGAGCTAACCCAAATTATTGATACCTTTTACGTTAATACATCCGGAGAAAATGTATTTTTAATAACACAATTTGTTACAGATACAACTTCAAAAAATACTTTTCAACGTCCGTCTTTTTTTGTTGAACGCAATACAAGGCAATTAATATTTACCGAAAACAATGCTCCAATTGTAAAACTTGTTTTTCCGGTTGGTAACGTAAGAAACTGGAATGGCAATATGCTCAATTCAAATTTCAGACAAACATTTAATCTATCTCAATTTAATGTCAGCAACGGCCAACATGTTATATGTCGGGTTCAAGAATCAAATAATATTAATGCTATTGAAGAAGATGTTGCACATACAATTTACGCTCAAAACATTGGAATTATTGAACATTACAAACGTTATTTAAACAAACAGGCAAGCGGCACATCGGGTTATATTGTTCACCTAAAACTAAAAGATTACACACTATAAAATGCATTTTCGCCATTTATTCATCATATTATTTTTTTTACATTCAAAACTTATTGCGCAACAGCGTTCTTACTATTTTATATACTTTAAAGATAAACCAAATACCGTATTACAAAAACTTGATTTAAAAAAATATTATTCAGAAAAAGCCATTGAGCGCAGAGTTAAATATGGTCTTCCAATAACAGCCGATGATTTTCCTCCTGATAGTTTATATACAGCAACCATAATTAGTAAAGGTGCATTGGTTGTTGGCCAAAGCCGTTGGTTTAATGGTGTGCTTGTTTTGGCTGAACCAAAGATTATTTCAGACAGCATAAAGCCGTTAGCTTTTATAAGTTCGGTTGATTATGCAGGAAAATACACGCCAAGTAACATTGAAAAAAAAGAAATAAATTTTGATGCCGAGTTTGAATTAATTGAGCAAAGGCTTAAGCAAAGAAACCGCGACTCGTTATATTACGGCCTTAGTCATAACCAACTTACGCAATTAAATGTTCAAACTTTACACAAAAACAATTATTGGGGAAATGGCGTAACAATTGCAGTGCTTGATGCCGGTTTTATAAATGCAGATAAAATTTCAGCCGTAAATCATTTAATAAAAAATAAAAAAATTATCGGCATACACGATTTTGTTGAGCATATTGACAATGTATTTGTTGAAGATGACCATGGACTTGCTGTTTTAAGTTGCATGGCATCAAACCAACCGGGCGTAATAATGGGGGCAGCACCACAAGCAAACTATATTTTATTGCGAACCGAAAATGCAAGAACCGAAACACTTGTTGAAGAATACAATTGGTTATTGGGTGCGGAATATGCAGATAGTGCCGGTGCTGATATTATTAACTCATCGCTTGGTTATACAAAACACGATGAAAAAACAATGGGGCACTCTTACAACGATTTAAACGGCAAAACTACTGTGGTAACAAAGGCTGCTGAAATGGCTGCACAAAAAGGAATGTTGGTATTTGTAAGTGCCGGCAACGAAGGAAACGACCCTTGGCGTTTTATAGCTGCACCAGCTGATGCAGAAAGTGTTGTAACTGTTGGTGCTGTTGATAAACATGGCCATTATGCAGGTTTTAGCTCTATTGGCCCAACTGCCGATAAAAGGCTTAAACCCGATGTAGTAGCTTTAGGTAGTGGCGCTGCTATCTTGTCAACCGATGGTAGAGCCTATTTAGGCAATGGTACTTCTTATGCTTGTCCGGTATTGGTAGGAGCAAGTGCTCTTTTGGTTCAAAAACACCCAAACGTACACCCCAAAAAAATAAAAGAAGTTATTTTGTGGAGTGGAAATAAAGCTCACCAACCTGATAGATTTACAGGTTACGGAATACCCGACATGCAAATAGCAGATTTTATTTTAAGCGATCAGCAACTTTTTGGCGTTGCCTTTGCAAGGATAATTGGCAACAGTTTTCAGGTTGTTTTAAATGCTTATTCACCTCAAAAAGTTAAACTTACATTTTACGGAAATCAGGGAGAAAGTTTTTCGCAAACCGTGCAATGTAACGAAAAAGGTTTAAACCAATTTTTATTTCCAATACCTAAAAATTTAAAAAACGAATCTATTAAAGCCATTGAGGCCTTGTTTTTAAAAAGTAATGCAAACAGTGTGTTTTTATTCAATTAATTTTATTATCAAAGAAGCTTTTGTAAGGCAAACATTTCATCGCGCAGGCGTGCTGCTTCCATAAAATCCATTTCTTTAGCTGCTTTAAGCATACGTTTTTCAGTTTCAGTAATTGCTTTTTTAATTTGTTCTTTACTCATGTATTCAATTACCGGGTCAGCAGCAACATTTACTTCTTCGGGCTCAACATAAGCATAATTTGTTTCGCTGCCGGCTTTTGCATCGGCAATTCCTGTTTGTTTTAAAATTTCTTCTTTGCTTTTCTTTACAGTTTTTGGTGTAATACCATGTTTTAGGTTGTAAGCAATCTGAATTTCGCGTCTGCGGTTGTTTTCATCAATAGTACGTTGCATACTATCTGTTACCGTATCGGCATACATTATTACCTTTCCGTTTTCGTTTCGGGCAGCACGGCCAATGGTTTGTGTAAGGCTACGGTCGTTACGCAAAAAACCTTCTTTATCGGCATCCATAATTGCAACAAGGCTTACTTCGGGTAAATCAAGTCCTTCACGCAATAAATTTACACCTATAAGCACATCAAATTTACCTAAACGCAAATCTCTCAATATTTCAACCCTGTCAAGGGTTTTCACTTCGCTGTGAATGTATCGGCATTTTATATTCAACTTTGTTAAATACTTGGTTAATTCTTCGGCCATGCGTTTGGTAAGTGTAGTAACCAATATGCGGTCGCCCATTTTTATTCGTTCATCAATTTCATCAAGCAGATCGTCAACTTGGCTCAAGCAAGGCCTTACTTCAATTATTGGGTCAAGCAAACCAGTAGGTCTAATAATTTGTTCAACAATAATTCCTTCTGCTTGTCTAATTTCATATTCGGCCGGTGTAGCGCTTACATAAATGGTTTGAGGTATTAAAGCTTCAAACTCGTTAAAAGTTAAAGGCCTATTATCCAAAGCCGAAGGCAGCCTGAAACCATACTCAACCAATGCTTGTTTGCGACTTCTGTCTCCGCCATACATGGCTCTTATTTGAGGTACGGTAACGTGGCTTTCATCAATAATAAGCAAAAAATCTTTCGGAAAATAATCAATTAAACAAAATGGTCTTTCGCCAGGTTTTCGTCTATCCATATAGCGGCTGTAGTTTTCGATACCATTGCAATAACCAAGTTCTCTTATCATTTCCAAATCAAAATTGGTTCGCTCTTCCAGTCGTTTTGCTTCAATAAATTTGCCAATGCTTTTAAAATATTCTATTTGTTGAACCAAATCATCCTGAATATCTCGAATGGCTTGATTTAATCGGTCTTTGGGAGTTACATATATATTGGCCGGAAATATGGCAATATCTGTAACCGATTCAGTTTTTCGACCGCTAATTGGGTCAATAATAGCAATGTCTTCAATGTCATCTCCAAAAAACGAAATTCTAAAAGCAAAATCGGCATAAGCCGGAAACACATCAACTACATCGCCTTTTACCCTAAAGTTTCCTCTTTGAAAATCGGCAGTTGTGCGACTGTAAAGACTATCAACCAAACTATACAATAAACGGTTTCTCGAAATTTTTTGGTTTTTGTGTAAACGGATGATACTGCTTTCGTAATCGTTTGGATTACCTGCACCATAAATACAACTAACACTTGCAAGCACTACCACATCTCTTCTACCCGATAATAATGATGATGTAGTTTGCAATCGGAGTTTTTCAATTTCATCGTTTATGGCAAGGTCTTTTTCAATATAGGTATTTGTGCTTGGAATAAAAGCTTCTGGTTGATAATAATCGTAATAGCTTACAAAATATTCAACAGCATTTGCCGGAAAAAACTGTTTAAACTCGCCATATAATTGTGCCACTAAAGTTTTATTGTGGCTAATTATTAAAGTTGGCTTTTTTACCTGTGCAATAACATTTGCCATGGTAAAAGTTTTTCCGCTACCTGTTACCCCCAGCAATACCTGAGCTTTATCGCCTCTAAGAACACCTTCAGTTAAACTTTTTATTGCCTGCGGCTGATCTCCGGTAGGTTTAAATTCGCTTACAATTTCAAAATCCACAATTTTTCAATTATAATTACAAACCAAGCCTTCTGCTTAAAATTCTATTTACTTTACTGTACAATTGCATAGGGTTAAATTTTCTCCAATTTATCTCGTCAAGTTCTCCTCCAAAATTCAGGTAATAATCAATGTTACTGCTTCTAAATTCGTTTAAAACATGAGTTTGAAAATTTAATGCTGCAATCCAACCATCATCTACGTCTTGAAACCACTCTTCATAATAACTATCATCACTGCTGTGAAAGTTGAGTACATTTTCGCCAATCAAAATAAATTTATTGATTTTATTATCAAGCAAATGTTCAACAACTTCACGTTTAAGCCACATGATATCGTTATTGATAGCATCATTCCATTCGCCAATTAATTCAATTATTGCAAATTGTTTATTATAATCAACGTATAAAATTTTTAAATACAGTGTGCTGCTCCCAAACTCATCCCATTGCGGATGTATAAAATAATTGTACACTTTATTTGAATACTCAAACTCACTATACTCTCTCTTGTAAAAGGGAGATAGCCTATCATTTTCGCTTTGATATATATCGCGCCACCTGTAAAAAGGTTCTAACTCCTGCATACTTTAATTAAATACTTCGTGAAGATAGTAGATTTAATTTTTGATGTAAAATATTGAATATTAAACCTAGTATTTTTTTTACCATATTTTTTTATAATATTGATATTCAATATAATAAGCTAAAATTTAAAATTTTTAAAAAATTAAGAATTTTTTAAGAAATAATTTTTTCATAGATTGTAGCGGGCTTTAAAACAAATATATATGTCAATAGCATTAGATAAAATACTAATAGCAGCCAAAAAAAAGGGCAGTTGCGAAAGTGCTGCTAAATTAGCCGGCAGGATAGCCTCAACATTCAAAGCCAAACTATTTGCATTGGTTCCTGAAGAATTAAAAAACAATATTCTATCTACTGCTCTCATTCCAGGTATTGAATTTTTAAGTTTAAATAACGGCTCTGCTCACAAACAAATAAAAGATACAGCTTCAAATATAAATCCTGATTTGGTTGTTTTACCTGTTAGTACCAATGATAGCGATGAAGCAGTAGTTACTTCAAAAGAAGCCAATAATATTATTGACCATTTAGAAAGAATGGTTCTAACCGTTCCTGCCGGAAATAAAGATTTTAACATGTTAAAAATTGTGGTACCAATTGACACATCTTTTGAAACCCGACAAAAAATTCCTTATGCGGAAGCTTTTGCCCGCCAGTTCGGTTCAACCATACATGTTATAGGAGTTAGCAACGATAAAGGTAAAGATGCACAAGTTACATTAAACAATTACATTCGTCAGGTTGCAAATGTTGTAAGCGATCATGGTTTTAAATGTGAGGTAGATGAAGATATTCACCTTGGCGTAAACCCAACCGATAAAACACTTGAGTATGCTAAAAAAATAAATGCAGGATTAATAATAATAATGACTGAACAGGAAAGTAATCTGGTATCGTTTTTTAGCGGAAAGTACTCTGAACAAATGGTAAAAAAATCAGAAATACCGGTTTTATCAGTTCACCCAAGAGACTTGGTGGTTAGCGAAGCTCGCTTATAATATTCGTTTTAAAACTTCGTTTTCTTTATTAATATTAAATACATTACTTTCACGCGGTTTTTTTAACATTTAAAAACCATTAATTTAAAAATACGTTACTGTTAAATATGGAAATACATGCCGGTCCCTCATTACAAAAAATTCAATATCCAAAAGACTTAAGAACACTTAAGCAAGACGAGCTTGTTAATGTTTGTAACGATTTAAGGCAATATATTATTGATATTGTTTCTGTATATGGTGGCCATTTTGGTGCCAGTTTAGGTGTTGTTGAACTTACTGTTGCACTGCATTATGCTTTTAATACACCATACGACCAACTTGTTTGGGACGTAGGCCACCAAGCTTACGGGCATAAAATTTTAACCGGACGTAGAGATAAATTTTATACAAACAGGGTTTATAAAGGACTTTCTGGATTTCCAAAACGTTCTGAAAGCGAATACGATACCTTTGGAGTTGGGCATTCATCAACATCTATCTCAGCTGCTTTGGGTATGGCCGTGGCAAGTAAATTAAAAGGCGAAAACAATAGGCAACATATTGCAGTTATTGGCGATGGTGCCATGACAGCCGGAATGGCATTTGAAGGTTTGAACCATGCAGGGGTTGCCAATGCAAATTTAATTGTTGTTTTAAATGACAATTGCATGAGTATTGACCCAAATGTTGGTGCGCTAAAAGAATATTTAACCGATATTACAACATCGCCTACTTACAATAAATTTAAAGACGATGTGTGGAAAACGCTTGACCGTTTAAGCAAATTCGGACAAGTTGGGCAAGAAATTATAAGCAAAATTCACGATACTTTAAAAGGTGGATTATTAAAACACAGTAACCTTTTTGAAGCACTTGGTTTTAGATACTTTGGCCCGGTTGATGGCCATGACGTTAACCATTTGGTAAAAATTTTTGAAGACCTAAAAAAAATCCCGGGTCCTAAATTATTGCATTGTGTTACCGTTAAAGGTAAAGGATTTGCGCCAGCCGAAAAAGACCAAACTAAGTGGCACGCTCCCGGACTGTTTGATAAAGTTACAGGAGAAATATATAAAAATCCAAATCCTAAGCCAACACCACCAAAATATCAGGATGTATTTGGGCATACCATAGTTGAACTTGCTGAAAAAAATCCAAAAATCGTTGGTATTACACCAGCCATGCCATCAGGTTCGAGCATGAATATTATGATGAAAGCTATGCCTGACCGTGCATTTGATGTTGGTATAGCCGAGCAACATGCAGTTACCTTTAGTGCAGGTCTTGCCACGCAAGGTATGATACCTTTTTGCAACATATACAGCAGTTTTATGCAACGCGCCTACGACCAAGTGGTTCATGATGTTGCCTTACAAAATTTGCATGTTATATTTTGTATGGATAGAGCAGGAATAGCCGGAGCTGATGGACCAACACATCACGGAATGATTGATATTCCTTATATGCGATGTGTACCCAATATGGTTGTAAGTGCGCCCATGAATGAACAAGAATTACGAAACTTAATGTACACAGCTACATTAGAAAAAAATGCGGGCCCATTTTCTATCCGTTATCCACGCGGAAATGGCGTAATGATTGATTGGAGAAAACCACTTCAAGAAATTGAAGTTGGAAAAGGACGCAAACTTAGAAATGGTAATGATTTAGCCATTCTAACTTTTGGTACAGCAGGAAATTTGGCTGAGCAAGCTGCTATATTATTAGAACAAAAAGATATTTATGCTGCACATTATGATATGCGTTTTGTGAAACCTCTTGACGAAGAATTACTTCATGAGGTTTTTAGCGAACACAAAAAAATAATTACAGTTGAGGATGGCACCATAGTTGGCGGATTTGGCAGTGCAATAATTGAATTTATGGCCGAACATCATTACCATGCAGAAGTAGTAAGGTTAGGTATGCCAGATAAAATAACAGAGCATGGCGAACAACTAGAATTGTATGAAGAATGTGGCTTTGACCCTAAAAGTATTGCAAAAACTGCTATGAGTATGGTTGGCGTTAAATCTGTTGCAAACAGTATTAATTAACCATTATTTACCAGCAAATTTATTACCCTTTATTCTAAACCTGTATGGCCATTTAGAGTGTTCACCTGCGTAACCTACACCAACTCTTGGACCAGCTATAATTTGGTTCAAATCTACATTTACTCCACAATCTTCTATCCATATTATCTTATCAGTCAATAATATCGCATCATGTTTTTGGCTTATTCCCAGTGCTTTTGTTAAACTACCCGGGCCATTTGTAAGTTTTGGTTCAAGCAATTGCTTATTTCGTCTTTTAAGCATCAGTTCTATGCCATCTGTTGGTTCAATAGCTCTAATTAAAACAGCATGAGGTATTCCTTCAATATTCGTAACAACATTAAATAAGTGATGGATGCCATAACATAAATAAACATAAGTATGGCCACCACTTTTATACATGGTTTTGGTTCGGTTGGTAAAACGGTTATTATAGGCATGGCTAGCTTTGTCAATAACACCTTCGTATGCTTCGGTTTCAACAATAATTCCTCCGGTAATTTGGTTGTTGATATTAGTTATCAATTTTTTTCCCAATAAATCTTTGGCAATTTCGGTTACACTATCTCTGCAATAAAAGTCAAATGTTAATATCATGGTACAATGGGCAAAAATAGTTTAACAAAAGGTTTGTTTTATGCAGGCAAACTGTAAATTTGCACAACTTTTTAATTAACATTAAACACATAAGTATGTCAAAATCAGGGGTTATAGCTCAAATCATTGGTCCGGTAGTTGACGTTAGCTTTTCACAAGAAAATGCAAAACTTCCAAAAATTTACGATGCTCTTTACATAGATAAAGCAGATGGTACAAGGGTAATTCTTGAATGCCAGCAGCATTTAGGTGAAAATATTATTAGAGCAATTGCAATGGACAGTACTGACGGTTTGGTTAGAGGCATGGAAGTGCATAATACTGAAAGCCCAATTTCGATGCCAACCGGTGATGTTATTCGCGGACGTTTGTTTAATGTGGTTGGAGAAGCCATTGATGGTATGAAGCCCATTGAAGTAAAACCTGGCGAAAGCAGAGCCATTCACCGCGAAGCCCCAAAATTCGAAGATTTATCAACATCGGCTGAACCTTTGTACACCGGTATAAAGGTAATTGATCTTATTGAACCTTATGCAAAAGGTGGTAAAATTGGATTGTTTGGAGGTGCCGGTGTAGGAAAAACCGTTTTAATTATGGAGTTGATTAACAACATTGCAAAAGCTTATGATGGTATGAGCGTATTTGCAGGTGTTGGAGAACGTACCCGTGAAGGTAATGACTTGTTGCGCGAGATGATTGAATCTGGCGTAATAAAATATGGAAAAGAGTTTCAGCATAGTATGGAAGAAGGCGGATGGGACTTATCTAAAGTTGATTATAACGAATTGGCAAAATCTCAAGCTACGCTTGTTTTCGGACAAATGAATGAACCACCCGGAGCTCGTGCCCGCGTTGCATTATCAGGATTAACAGTAGCAGAATACTTCCGCGATGGAGATGAACAATCTGGCGGTAGAGATATCCTTTTCTTTGTTGATAATATTTTCCGTTTTACACAGGCTGGTTCAGAGGTTTCGGCTCTTTTGGGTCGTATGCCATCGGCTGTGGGATACCAACCTACCCTTGCTACCGAAATGGGTGCCATGCAAGAGCGTATTACATCAACTAAACGTGGTTCTATTACTTCGGTTCAGGCAGTATATGTACCTGCTGACGACTTAACTGACCCTGCTCCGGCAACTACTTTTGCTCACTTAGATGCTACTACCGTATTAAGCCGTAAAATTGCAGAGCTTGGTATTTATCCTGCGGTTGACCCTCTTGATTCAACTTCGCGTATTTTAACTCCGGCCGTTGTTGGCGAAGCTCATTACAATTGTGCTCAAAGAGTAAAAGGTATATTACAGCGTTATAAAGAACTTCAAGACATTATTGCCATTTTAGGTATGGATGAATTGAGCGAAGATGATAAATTGGTAGTACACCGTGCCCGCAGGGTGCAACGTTTCTTATCTCAGCCTTTCCACGTAGCAGAGCAATTTACCGGTTTAAAAGGTGAATTGGTAAGAATTGAAGATACCATAAAAGGTTTTAATATGATTATGGATGGAGAATTGGATAAATATCCTGAAGCGGCATTTAACCTTGTTGGTACCATTGAACAAGCCATTGAAAAAGGCGAAAGATTGTTGGCTGAAGCTAAATAATTATTAAAAGATGCAATTAGATATTATAACTGCCGATAAAACCTTATTTAGCGATAAGGTAAAAAGTGTAAGCCTTCCGGGCAGCAAAGGACGTTTTCAGGTTTTGAAAAACCATGCCGACTTAATTTCGAGCCTGGTAAAAGGTGTTGTAAAAATTGAAGCAGAAGAAGGCGGACAAAAGCAAATAGAGATAAATGGCGGAGTTGTTGAAGTAACTAAGAATAAAATTACTGTTTTAGCTTAACCCTCCAAAATTCACGATATAAAAAAAGGCTGACTCTATTTTTAGAGTCGGCCTTTTTTTATATCGAAATAAAATTTGTTGTAATTGCAAAAGCATCTGTATTTATTCGCAATATGATTATAGATTTAAGTGGTAAAAATGCATTGGTTTGCGGAAGCACAAAAGGAATTGGCCTGGCAATTGCCAAACAATTTGCCTTATTGGGTGCTAATGTAACCCTCATGTCGAGAAATGGAGCATTGCTAGAGCGTATTGTAAAAGATTTAGATAATTCAAAAAATCAGCAACACGATTTTTTGGTAGCCGATTTTAGCAAACCGCAACAGGTAAAAGAAGCCATTGAAAAACAAATTGAAAACCATCATATCTATCAAATTCTTGTAAACAACAGTGGCGGACCTAGCCCCGGGCCTGTTTTAAATGCCCGCGAAGAAGAATTCCTTATGGCTTTTAATGCCCATTTGCTTAGCAGTCATTACTTGGTTCAAAACACCATAGACGGCATGAAACAAAGCGGCTACGGACGTATTATAAATATTATTTCAACCAGTGTTAAAATACCTTTAAAAGGTTTAGGTGTAAGCAATACCATTCGCGGGGCTGTTGCAAATTGGAGTAAAACACTCGCCAGCGAAGTTGCCCAATGGGGAATTACCGTAAACAATATTTTACCCGGAGCCACTGCTACCGACAGGCTTAAACAAATAATTGAAGGTAAGGCCATAAAACAAAACCATAGTGTTGATGAGGTGAATAATGAAATGTTGAGCGAAATACCGATGAACCGCTTTGCACAACCCGAAGAAATTGCATACACAGCAGCTTTTTTGGCAAGCAACTATGCAGCCTATATTACCGGAATTAATGTGCCCGTAGATGGTGGCCGAACCGGAAATTTATAAAAGTATTTTAATTTAAGCTGCCTATACTTGCATAAACAAATTTTACATTGTTAAACATTTTACGTTGGATATTACTGCCTTTTTCTATTGTTTACGGATTAATAACATTTGTAAGAAACAAACTTTACGATTATAAACTCATTCAATCAAGCAGTTTTGATTTGCCCATTATTTGCATTGGCAATCTTTCGGTTGGTGGTACAGGTAAAACTCCGCATATTGAGTATGTTGCCAACTTACTAAAAAACAACCTATTTAAACCAGCTGTATTGAGCCGTGGTTATGGCCGCAAATCAATAGGTTATGTATTGGCTGAACCACATATTGATGCTGAATTAATTGGAGACGAACCGGCACAAATTTTCAGCAATTTGATAGATACACCCGTGGCTGTTTGCGAAAACAGGGTTATTGGTGTTACACATTTATTGTATGATGCTCCGGAAACAAATGTGGTGTTGCTTGATGATGCTTTTCAGCACCGAAGTATAAAAGCAGGTTTAAATATTATTATAACAACCCACAATAATCCATACTATAATGATTTTATAATGCCCGTTGGAAGCCTAAGAGAATTTAGCATGAGCAAAAAAAGAGCAAATGCCATTATAGTAAGCAAATGCCCCGATGTTTTAAGCGAAAAAGAAATAAAAGAGATATTAGCCAAATTAAAACCATTACCGCATCAAAAAATATTTTTCAGCAAACTTACTTATGGCAATATTCATTTATTGCAGCAACCCGAAAAAATAATATCGCCCGATAAAGATAATTTTATTTACTGTTTTGCAGGAATAGCCTCCACGCAAAAAATAAAAGAGTATATTCAAACATTATCTAAACATTACTTTGTAAGAAAATTACCCGACCATGTAACCTATTCGTCAACATTAATTAAAAGTATCATCAACGATTTTAATTTGGTTGAACACCAAAACAAAATACTGCTAACCACTCAAAAAGATGCCGTAAAGCTAATGCATCCAAAAGTTTTAAAACTATTTGATGGTTATGATATTTATGTTTTGCCGGTAAAAGTTTCGTTTTTTGAACCTATTGAATTTGAAAAATTTATATTGCAATATGTATCAGCAAATAATTGAAAGTGCAGATTTTTTAAAAAAACAAATAACCCACCAACCTGAAATTGGCATTATACTTGGCACAGGCCTTGGTTCGCTGGTAAATGAAGTATTGGTTCAAACACAAATAAGCTACGAAAGCATACCTCATTTTCCGGTAAGCACGGTAGAAAGTCATAAAGGTAAATTGCTATTTGGTACCATACACAATAAACAGGTAGTGGTAATGCAAGGCAGGTTTCACTATTACGAAGGTTATTCGTTGCAGCAGGTTACATTTCCGGTTAGGGTTTTAAAAATGCTTGGTATAAAAAAACTGTTTATAAGCAATGCAGCAGGAGGCCTAAATCCGCAGCAGGAAGTTGGCAGCCTAATGATGATAACCGACCATATAAACCTGTTACCCGACCATCCGCTAAGAGGTAAAAACATTGATGAACTTGGCCCCCGATTTCCTGATATGAGCGATGCCTATTGCAGCGAATTAGCCCAACTTGCAAGAACCTGCGCAAATAAGTTGAACATAAAATTACACGAAGGTGTATATGCAGCCGTGCAAGGCCCAACCCTTGAAACCAAGGCAGAATACAAGTATTTACGTATAATTGGAGCCGATGCGGTTGGCATGAGTACCGTTCCAGAAAACATTGTTGCAAGACACATGGGCATACCTGTTTTTGCCATTAGCGTTATTACCGATATGGGCATAGCTGAAAGAATGACGCATAAAATTTCGTTGCAAGATGTTATTGATGCTGCAAACTCGGCTCAACCAAAACTTACTGCATTGGTTAGTTGTATGATTGGAAAACTTTGAACCATCAACTAAAAATTAAACTTAAAATGTAGGGAACCCTGTTTAACTGTAACCTTATAATTCGGTTAAAAACTGTCAAAAGCAAACCTAATTTTACCCAAAACATTGGGTAACCAAACTTTTTGGCAAACCATATTTTATTACGTTGTTGCATTAAATCAGTTTTTTTATTTACATACTTGGCCGATGGTTTATGGTAAACTTTGGCATGTTGTGCAACGCCAATTTTTAAACCCTGTTTGCGAGCCGTAAAACAATAATCAGTTTCTTCAAAATACATAAAATAATGTTCGGGCAGGTAGCCAATTTTATCAATGGTTGAACAGTGAATAAAAAAAGATGCACCGTAAACATATTCTATTTTGGGTATATCGGTTAATTGATTGCAATTTATACTTACAGCAAACCTTGGGTGTATAATCCCTCCTACCGATTGTATTTGGCTTGAGTTGGTATTATAAACTACAGCACCGGTAATAGCCAGATTTCGAGTATATGCCTCATCGGTGATTTGCTTTAAAGCATTTTCATCTGCATACGCATCATTATTAATAAGCCAAAAATCGCTTTGTTGTTGCTTAAGTTCTTCTCTTATAAATTTTATGGCCAAGTTGTTACCACCTGCAAAACCTAAGTTTTTTGCACTTTTAATAAAAATAATATCATAATGTTGTTTAATGCTGTAATTAAATTCGCTGTCTGCTTCAACAAACCAAATATCGTTTGAAATTAAGTTTATTTGTTTTTGTAATTCTTCAACAATGTTCAATTCTGAACCATTATCAACCAATATAATTTTGGGTTTTTCGGGCTTTTGGTTCAGCAACGATTTTATACATAAAACGGTATCTGCAACCTGATTGTAATTAACAGTAATGGCGTAAATTAAATTCATTAAACAATGGCAAATATGCTGATTATTGAAAAATTAAATAAATTCTACATTTGCACAACTATAAAAATTCCTAAAAACTAAATTTGGACCTTAGTAATTTTAAATTTAAATATTCAAGATATCGAAAAAGCAAATTATTTGGCAATGTATTATCAATGGGCTTGGTTCAGTTCTCTAACTATGTATTGCCATTAATATTAATTCCGTATTTGGTTAGAATTCTTGGAACTGAGATTTACGGCAGGGTTCACTACGCACAAATTTTTGTTTCGTATTTTACTTTAATAGTGAGTTATGGTTTAGATTATACTGCAACCAAAGAAATTGCAAATAATAAAAACAATAAAAAACTTATTTCTGATGCATTTAATTCGTTTCTACAAATAAGGTTTTTGCTTTTTGCTGCTACAACCATAATTTTTTTTATTAGCACTTATTTCTTTGCAAAGGTTAAAGAAGACTTTTTATTATATTTTTATTGCTACCTTATTAACTTGGGAATTGTGTTTTTTCCAAATTGGTTTTTCCAAGGCATGGAAAATATTAAGCTAATGTCGCTTATAAATTTTGGCATTAAAGTTTTTACTACCGCTTTAACATTTTTGCTGGTTAAAACTCAAAACGACTATTATTTTATACCTGTATTGGCATTTGCTATTCAAATAGCATTTGGCTTTTGGTCAATAATGTACATTGTAAAAAAATACGATTTAAGTTTCAATTTCAATATCAATGAAGCATACTTAAAAATGCAGCTTAAATTAGGTTTTCCAATATTTATATCGAGTGTTGCCATAAGCAGTTATACAGTTGCAAACTTTACAATATTGGGCTTTTTTTGTAACGAAGAAACGGTTGGATATTACTCGGGCGCATATAAAATTATAATGGCCATACTTATGATGATTAGCGTTCCGATAAATACCTCTTTGTATCCAATGTTAAGCCGAAAGATTAAAGATTCTCACGAATTAGGAATTCAATTTTTAAAGAAAAGTTTATTGTTGGTTGGTTCAGCAACACTTATTCTTTCTTTTATTACTTTTATTTCAACACCACTGATGGTTAAATACATATTGAGTGAAAAATTCATGGGTTCAATCGAATATTTAAAAATATTCTCTTTTCAACCATTTCTTGTAACCATAGCAAGTATGTTAACGGTTCAGGGCTTATACAATTTCGGATTACAGAAATACAGTCCTTATGTTGGAATTTCGTTAGGTTTATTTTGTTTTTTGTTTAATTACTTTTTAATTCCTATTTACGGAGGTTATGTTGCTGCTTTGGCATGGACCCTAGCACAGTTTTTTGAGATTATAATTGTGATTTTTATTTTACGATTTAAAAATATCAGGCTATTTTAATGGTAATAAATTTTGTGTTGCCTTTTCCGGCTTTAATACCTATAGGCGGAGTTAAATCTTTTTATGAATATGCTAACAGGCTTGTTGCAAGGGGCCATACCGTAAATATACTTCATTCGGTTAAAACAAATTATATAAAAAATAAAACTCCTTGGCCTGCAAGATTTTTGTATTACAAGTTAAAAAATGCCGAATGGCCAAAATGGTTTAAACTTGATAAAAGAATAAACAGTAAAATTATACCCGAAGTTAAAAATAAATACATACCTGATGGCGATATTATAATGTCAACCTGGTGGTCAACTGCATTTGAAGTAGATAAGCTTGATGACAGTAAAGGTAAAAAATTTAACCTCATTCAGGACTACGAAACTTGGATGGGCGAAATAAATAAAGTAAACGAATCATTTAAATTAAAAGCAACAAAAATTGTAGTTGCTACTTATCTTTCTGATATTATTAAACAATATTCGAATGATAAAATTTACCATATACCTTATGGGTTTGATGAATTAAAATTTAAAATTTTAAAATCAATAAAAAACCGAAAAAAAGATTCCATTATTATGCTTTATTCCGAAGAGAGCCGAAAAGGTTCAACATACGGTTTAAAAGCCATTTTAAAACTAAAGGAAAAATATCCGGATTTAAAAGCAACCTTTTTTTCTGTTTTTCAAAGAAATAATAACATACCTCAATGGATAAATTATTTTCAAAACCCCAACAATCTGCCTGAATTATACAACGAACATGCCATATTTTTAACCAGTAGTATAAACGAAGGTTTTGGTATGCCTGCAGCCGAAGCTATGTATTGCGGTTGCGCTGTAGTTGCAACAAATGTAGATGGGCACAAAGATTTTGCTTTACATAACAAAACGGCAATTTCGGTTGAACCTAAAAATGTTGATGCTATAGTTAATGGCATTTCGTTGTTAATAGAAAATGAAGATTTAAGGATTAAGATTAGCGAAAACGGAAATAAAAACATACAAAAATACAATTGGGATTACTCAACCAACTTGCTCGAAGATCTATTCAAGAGCTGTATTTAGCTCTAAATAATCGTCATCAATTTTCATTAACACAAAGAAATACAAAGCATAAAAAATTAAATTTGGTTGTAATGCCATGTGCAACATCAATACCAAATAAATATAAGTATTATTGGTTTTTAAAGCCCGCTTAAAAGATTGAAAGAATAGGTAAAAAACAAAAAAAGCAAACAAACCAAACTGGCTGGCAAGATAAATTAATCCATTATGTGGTTCGTTAGAATCTGTATATTTATTCCACCTGTCGGCATAGCAAAACATACCCGGATTTAAAAAGAAATAATTATCAACTACAAAATTTAAACCTTCGGTTAACGAACGGGTTCTTTCCATATTGCTTTTAATAGCCTGAGGGTTTTCATCGCTAAGAACAATTCTTGATAAGGTTGAAGAAGGATTGTTTACTGCATATTCTGTAATTAAACCCCAATTTAAAATTACAACAAATACAGAAATAAAAATAATTGCAGAAGTTATGATAGCTGTTTTAATGGTAATTTTATCTTTTATAATAAAAAATAAAAACAGCAAATACATTAGCAAACCTTGCCTTGAACCGGCCATTTCATTAAGTATAATAACCAATAAAGAAAGAATAATCATTGGAATATTGCTTTTTATAAAAACAAGTTTCTTGTAGTAAAAAACAATAAACATTATAATAATAACTCCACAAAAGGCATTAGAATCAATAAGCGTAGCTGCAACCCTGCCAAGTACTCTTTTTTCAACATTTGATGAAAGAAACAACGAATAAATAAAAGGCTGAAAATATTCAAATATTCCTTGAACAGTTAAAAGTATTATTGAAGTTACAGCAATAATTAAATACCATTTATTTTTATCGGAATTATTTTTTAATAATAAAACAACCCAGCTAAAATATACTGCATATAAAATAACCCTTAAAACATCATTTATTACAATTGATGATTGATATAAAACCAAATCAACAAATAATAAAATTACTGAAAAAAGAATATATAAAAAAACTATCTGATTATTTACTAAATTTATTATTACATCTGAATAAAATCGTTTAATAAAATAATAAAGGGAAACAATCAACGAAAATAAAATAAATACAGGTACCGGAATTTTAGTTATTCCTGTAAGTAAATATAAGTTGTTTATAAGAACAACACCTATAATAATATTAAGCCAAAACTCAATTTTATATTTCAAAGTATATTACCTAAATGAGTTTATTTTTAATAACGAACATTAAGGTTAGATAGAAAAATAAAATTCCCATTGACAAGAATACACCCAACGCAGCAAAGTAATAAATTGGTTTTTTCCTAACCTCTAATGGTAAATAAGGTTTATCAATAATCTCAAAAATTGGTTTTTCCTGATCGAGATTAAACTTTGCTATTTCTTTGTTTTTTTGAACCTCAGCATAAATAATATTTAGCATTTCAACATCACGCCTAAGCCTTGCCTCTTCAACTTTGGCTTTAAATTTTACAACCCTAATACCATCATCAATAGCTTCTGCTGCATTGTATTCTGTAGTTTTTAAAACATTTAAAATCGAGTCAGACCTAAGACATAATAATTCGTAATTATCGTTTAAATTTTTTGTTATGGCGTTGGTATAAAAATTATACAAACTGTAATACACTGAGTCTATAAAAATTTTCGATATCATTTCATCTTTGCAAGTAAAAGTTAAAGTAATTATACCGCTGGCCTGTGTACCAACAAACGAAGCAGCCTTTTTCTTTACCGACTCAAAAAAGAAAAACTTATTTTTAACCAAAAATTTCATTACGGCATCAAGTGCTTTATGTTCTTTTTTGGTTAATTTTTCAATATTATAATTTTCAAATTTTTCAAAGTTTACCAATACAGTGTCTTTATGCCACTTTTTGTTCAATTTATATATCTCAATTAACTTATCTGCTAATGTATTTTCTTCATCATATTTAGAAAGCAGAGCATCTCCAATAATTTTTTTTGAACCCAGTAAAAACAAAATTCTTTCATCAGTAAGTGCAGGTCCTGACGTAGTAATACCTAATTGCCCGGCTAAAGCTGTTAAAGGGTTTGAACCAATTGATTTTTGATCGTTGATTAAAAAACTTAAACCGGCCTGAAACTTGGGTTTTGTTAAATAGTACATTACAACGCCACCAACACTGCCAATTAAAAAGAAAATTGATATTAATATTATTTTAGATTTAATAAAATCAACATAAGCAAAAAAAAGTTTTTTAAAGTCATCAAATTTATTCATCAAGTAGCAATATTTTTATTTGGCATTTATACTTATTACAGTAATTGTTAATACAATTAAACTAGCAAAACTGCTTGCCAATCCGGCTATTTCTGAAGCTGATACTTTTCTGGCATCTTCTTTTACAGGTACAATAATTTCCGACCCTGGTTTTAGTGTCGGATAAACTTTAAATAATACATAATTTTTAGTAGCTTTAGCTTTACCATTGGCATACACTACATACGTGCCACGTTTTAGTGCTTTATTGGTAAATCCTCCGGCACCATTTACATAACGCCTTAGCCCTTTACCTCTTTCATAAATTATTCTAACAGGATATAAAACTTCTCCACTAACGGCAACAGTTTGTCTTTCGGTTGGAATTCTTATAATATCCCCATCTTTTAAAATTAAATCAAATTTAGACTGTGGGTTTTTTAATGCTCTCTTTAAATCAATACCTACAATATCAAATTCCCTTTCAATTTCTTCTTCAATAACAGTATTTCTATCTACGGTATCCTTACTTAATTTTTTAAGCGCTCTTAATTTATTTTTACTAATTACCTGCTCGGTTAAAGTTAACTGTTTTTTTCTTAATAAAATTGCGCCATCCGAAAAAGATTGAGCAGTTAATCCACCGCCTCGTTTAATAATATCAGAAATTCTCTCACTACGTTTTGAAATGGTGTAAACTCCGGGATATAATACTTCTCCATCAATGGTTATGGTTTCTTGTTTTACAAAACCCGGTTGTTGGTAAACAGTTACAATATCAAAAGGTAATAAAGTAAAACTTTTTGTTTGTAAAGTTAAGTTTTCATTTACATCAAGTTCGGCAACAACTGCAGCCTCGGCATTTTTACTCAATTTATCGGCATTGTAAACTCTTCTTGCCACTTCAATTCTTTTTATTGATGCACCTTCTTTAAATCCACCGGCAGCAACTATAAGGTCTTCAACAGTCATATTTTCTGCATAATCGTAATTTCCTGCTTTTTGAACCAACCCATTTATGGTTACTTCTTTTTTATCCTGCATCTCAAGCTTTGATGCAATTATTACCTTATCTTCACGTTTTAAAATTACATCATTTGTATTTCCATTAAGTAAATCATTTAGGCTTACAGAAATAATTTCCTTTGTATTATCAGGCTTTAAACGATAAATAATGGCCCTGTTTAAAAATGCATCTTCTTTCAATCCGTCAGCTTTTTCAATTAATTGTTTCAAAGTAAAGCCTTGGGTTAAACCAAATACTCCCGGCCTAAAAACTGCTCCGCTTATACTAACTCTATTTTCATATCTATCTAGCAATTTACTTGCAATAAACACATCACCATTTTCAACTTTAAAGTTTTTAAAATTCTGTTTCTCAACATCTGCTACACCTTTTTGTTTGCCTGTATTGCGTATTACTTTTATTCTTTCAGTATAAGCATTAGTTTTAAAACCACCTGCATATTGCAAAACATCTTCAAGTGTTTCATTAGCTTTGGTTTCAAACAAAGCCCAACGTTTTACTTCTCCTTTAGCTTCTACCCTATTTTGGTATGCCGGAATTTGTATTATATCATTGTCTTGCAAACGAATATTTCCTTTCGATTCACCTTTCATTAAAAAGTCATAAACATCAAGCGTAGCAACTACTTTGTTGCCCCTAATAATTTTAATATTCCTAAAAGAACCGTTTTCATTTGGGCCACCACTTGCATAAAGCGCATTAAAAACAGTTGCCAACGATGAAAGTGTATAAGTACCCGGCTTATTTACTTCTCCCAACACTATTACTTTTATGCTTCTTATTGAACCAAGTGTAACATTTACACCGGTTTCTCCAGTACTAATTTTGCTATAAACCTCTTTTAAACGGTTGGTAAGTTTTAGTTTTGCCTGTTCCAAAGTAAGTCCCGAAACCAATACAGGTCCTGCGGTTGGCAATCTTACAGTTCCTTCTGCCGAAACTTTTAGCTTATAAGTATCTTCACTATACCCAAAAACATCTATAATCAATTCATCATCGGGGCCCAAAACATAATTTAATGGTGTAGCTATTTTTAAATTTGGTTCAAACGAAATATTTTTATTAGTAAACAACTCTGCACCAAACGGCTTGGCAATTAGCTGATCAAATAAACTTTCAAATTCATCTTGTTCATCATCTTTTTTTTGCTTTTTAGTTTCTTTTTTGGATTTAAAATTTATATCTACTTCATCTTGTAGCTCTATTGTGTTTTGCAGTTCAGTTCGTTTTATTCTATCTAGTAATTTATTCAATTCTGTTTTTGGCATTTTTCTTTTAGTAGCTTCTAATTCCAGCACATCAAGAGTTATGCCTTGTTCGGTTGCTTTTGCCCAAAATTCTTCAATTTGCTCGTCAGTTAACTCATCAACTTTTATGCTAGCAAGATTTTGCATATTTATATTTTTAGATGTTTGAGCCAACGAACTATTATTAAATATGATGGCCGAAAACAAAAACAACAAGCTGAAAATGAATTTATTTTTAATAAACATATTTAAAACGCAATAATAAACGCTTCTTTTTAAAATATGGTATAAGCTATTCACATAAAATCTTTTTTGTTTGCATTGGCATACAACCTTTGCCATGCTAAACAACACTTAATACAAATAACTAAAAAAGCTATATTCGCCACCCATGATTTTATATAAAAAGCTACCCTTTTTAATTTTAATAACTTTATTATCAATATTATACACAAAAACATCCAAAGCGCAATATGCCGAGATTAGGGGCTTTGTTTACGATAAAATCACAGGTGAGCCAATAATTTTCAATAATGTTGTAATAAAAGAGTTAATGGTTGGCAAAGCCACTGATATTAATGGTTTTTATACCATAACACGTTTAAAACCCGGAACATACACACTTATGTGTTGGAGCATTGGTTACGATACAGCAAAAACCGTAATAAATTTAACTCCTGGTAAAATTGCTACCGTAAACCTTTATCTGAAACCCGCTACTCAAAATCTTAACGAGGTTGTTGTGAGTGCTGAAAAGCAAAAAGCTAAAGAGAGTGTTAACATATCAAGCAATGTAATTACTCAAAAAGAACTAAAACAATTACCAACTTTTGGCGGTGAGCCTGATTTGGTTCAATACTTACAAGTATTGCCGGGTGTAAATTTTAGTGGCGACCAAGGTGGTCAGTTATATATAAGAGGCGGACCTCCCGTTATGAATAAAGTTTTGCTTGATGGCATTATTATTTACAACCCTTTTCACTCTATTGGCCTTTTTTCGGTATTTGATGCCGATATTATTAGAAACGCAGATGTAAGTGCAGGTGGTTTTAATGCTGAATATGGAGGCAGAATTGGCGGTATAATTGATGTAAATACCCGCGAAGGAAACAAAAAACATTTTGCCGGAAAAATTAGCTCCAACCCAATAACTTCAAAGGTTTTGCTGGAAGGCCCAATATCACCTTTTAGCGAAGGTGGTGCAAGTTCATCTTATCTGGTATCATATAAAACATCTTACCTAAACCGCACTGCACCAATATTGTATAACTATGCCGACCCGGTAAACGGACTTCCTTACAGCTTTAACGATTTGTATGGAAAATTTAGTTTTATAGGGCCAAACGGAAGCAGGGTAAATTTATTCGGATTTAATTTCAACGACAGAGCAAACTTTAACCTTAATCAATACAATTGGGATAATATTGGAGTTGGCGGTAATGCACAAATAATACCCGATGGCAGCAGTACCATTATAAATGCAGCAGTTGGCTACTCAAAATACACCATGAGCCAACAAGAAACCATAGATAACCGCCCACGACAAAGTGGTATAAATAGTTTTAATGCCAATATTGTACTTACCAATTATATTGGAAAAGACGATGTAAAATACGGTATGGAAGTAATAGGGTTTTCAACAGACTTTACATACACCAATTCGGTTGGAAGAGCATTAAGACAAGATGATAATACTACCGAAATTCATGGATGGGCAAAATACAAAAAAGTATTTGGTCGTTTGGTGGTTGAACCGGGTTTTCGATTAATTGCATACTCCAGCCTATCTGAACAAAGTTTTGAACCCAGACTTGGAATAAAGTACAATATAAACAGTTGGCTAAGAACGAAACTTGCAGCCGGTACTTATTCTCAAAACCTAATGGCGGCCGTTAGCGACCAGGATGTGGTAAATTTATTTTACGGTTTTCTTTCAAGTCCTGATAATGTACATCCGCTTGGTAGTGGCAAATACCGTAGGCAAACAGCAGAGCATATTGCATTGGGTTTTGAAATTGATATAACCAAAAATATTGAAGCTAATATTGAAGGTTTTTACAAAAACTTTAGTCAGATAACAAACATAAACAGAGATAAAATTTTTGACAATACTCCTGAAAATCAAAGCAGGCCTTATTATTTAAGAGCAGATATCATTCCTGAAACCGGTAACGCTTATGGTGCTGATGCAAGAATTAAATACGAAAACAGAGGTACTTATATTTGGGCGGTCTATTCATTAACCTTTGTAAACCGCAATGATGGAAGACGAAATTATTTCCCACACTTTGACAGAAGGCATAATTTTAATTTAGTTTATTCTTATACCTTTGGTAAAAATAAATCTTACAGCGTTAATACACGCTGGAACTTCGGATCTGGTTTCCCATTTACCCAAACACAGGGTTTTTATGAAGTAGTAAATTTTTCAGGAGGTGTAAGTACCGATGTAACAAGGCAAAATGGAACACTTGGGATTTATTTTACCGATATTAATACCGGAAGGTTGCCTTATTACCACAGGCTTGATATTTCAGCCTCTAAAAAAATTGCTTTTGAAAACAAACGCAGTTTAAGCATTACCGCTGCTGCAACAAACGTTTACAACCGTGCCAATATTTTTTATTTTGACAGGTTGCAATACAAGCGTATTGACCAATTGCCCATTATGCCAACTTTAGGTATTAATTATTCTTTTTAGCAGCATTTCTACTTCTATATATTTTACTACTATTATAAACATTTGCGTTTTATAATTTATAAAAACTAATTTGCGTTTTAAAACTACCTAAAATCAATATCAGAAAACCAGATGAAAAAAATTTTTATATTAATATGTCTTTCTTTATCTCTTAATTTATTTGGATCAGACAGTACAAATATTGTATTAAAAACTTTTGCTCCCGAAACACATCATGGCTTGCAATTTCAGTTAATTGGTCAGCTTTTAAACTCTTTTCATTACCGAAAGCTTGTTATTGATGATAAGTTATCGCAAGAACTTTTAAGTAATTACCTAGAAAATTTAGACCCGGCAAAAGTTTATTTTTTACAATCTGATATAGATGCATTTAATAAGTTTAAAACAACCCTTGACGAGCATATAAAAGAAGGAAAAGCAGATGTTGGTTTTGAAATTTACAATATTTACCAAAATCGTGTAGAAGAGCGCGTAAATTATGCATTATTATTATTGAACCAAGTATTTGATTTTACCGAAAATGATTCGTTTATGGTAAACCGAGACTCTGCAATTTGGGTAAAAAACTTTACCGAATACGACCAGTTATGGAAGAGAAAAATTAAGTACGAATTGCTTCAACTTAAAACCAATGATCGGGATTTTAATTCGGCTGCAGATATTTTAAGAAAGCGTTACCAAAATTTGTTGAAACAACTTTCAAAAACCAAAAACGAAGATGTATTTAGCTTTTACACAAATGCACTAACTGAAATTGCCGATCCGCATACAAACTACTTTTCGCCAAGAATGGCTGAAGATTTTAATACCAGCATGTCGCTTAGCCTAGAAGGAATTGGCGCCACCTTGCAAACCGACAATGAATACACCAAAATAGTAAGCTTAGTAAAAGGCGGCCCGGCAGAAAGAAGCAAACAAATAAATGTAAACGACCGAATTGTAGCCGTAGCACAAGGAAAAACAGGAGAAATGGTAAGTATATTAGACTGGCGTGTTGATGATGTAGTTGGTTTAATAAGGGGCAAAAAAGGCACTATTGTTAGGCTTGAAATTTTACCTTTTGATGCAACAAACAGTAAAACCAAAATTGTTGAAATAGTAAGAGATAAAATTGTACTTGAAGACCAAAGTGCAAAAAGCAGTATAAAAATTACAGAGCGAAACGGCAAAAAAATTAAAACCGGTATCATTAGCATTCCAACATTTTATTTAGATTGGCAAGGCATGCAGCGTGGAGATGCAAACTATAAAAGTACCAACCGCGATGTAAAAAGATTGATTGATGAACTAAAAAAAGAAAAAATTGATAACCTGATAATAGATTTGAGAAACAATGGCGGTGGAAGCCTTTACGAAGCTGTGGAATTAACAGGGCTGTTTATAAAAACCGGTCCGGTTGTTGTGGTAAAAGATGCATTCGGAACCATAAAAGCTGAAGAAGATGTAAACGAAAAAACAGCATGGGACGGGCCAATGGCAGTTTTGGTAAACCGATTCAGCGCTTCGGCATCAGAGATTTTTGCAGCTGCCATGCAAGATTATGGCAGAGCATTGATAATAGGCGAACAAACATTTGGTAAAGGTACCGTTCAAAACATGGAAGACCTTAACCGATACATGATGCTTGATGACAAAAAATTGGGTCAACTAAAAATTACCATAGCTAAGTTTTACCGAGTTTCGGGTGGAAGTACACAATTTAAAGGAGTTGTGCCTGATGTTGTTTTTCCAAGCCTTTATGCCGACAGAGATTTTGGCGAAGATGCCAGTAAATATGCACTTCCGTATGATGAAATTAAGAAACAAAATTATATACCCAGTGGTAATATAAGCAATGTTATTTCTACAATAAATAAAAAGCATGAAAGCAGAATGAAAGAAAATGCTGAATACAAGTATTTATTGGATGATATTAACGATTTAAAAAAATCGAAAAGCAGAACTTATAAAACGCTTGTTGCCGATGTATATATGCAAGAAATAAATCAGGCTGAGGAAACCAAGAAAAACCGTGATGCAGCAAGAAAAAAACTTAAAGAACAAACCAAAGAAGATGCTGATTTGATACTTGACGAAGCCAGGCAAATTTTGCTTGACTTTATGGTAATGAACTAATTGCTTATAAGTGGGAAAAACCTTAACTTATCTTTACTTTGTTGTAAAGTAACCAATATGCCAAGTTGAAAAAAGTTTCGGCCAATTTCATCAAAAAGTCGGTAGTCAAACTGATATACATAACCGGTTTGAATGCTTAATGTATTTGAAATATCATAACCTATTCCGGTATAAAAACGATTTCTTTCAAAATAAGGCGGTACATCTGTCAGAAATATTTCGTTAAAAACACTGGCATAAAAAACTCCCGGAACAACTTTATTACCTTTAAGAGGCAATACCGTATTTAAACGATACCTAAATCTATTGCGGTAGTTATTGCCAATAAAACGTTGTTCTGCGCGGTATCGGTGGTCTATGGTAAAAACTCCAAGGTACTGTTTTGAGCCAAACTGCATCCAAGTGCGCATTTCATCTGTTAAAACCGGTTCAACAAAACTTCCACCTTCGCGGTAGGTAACATAATTGCCGGTACCTATCGAAACATGAAAATGCTTGTTTATATTATAAATAACTCCACCTTTAAACTCGTGATAATGAAAGTTATTATACAATAATAAACTGCGAAGTTGGGGTTCAATAAACACTGCATATTTATCGTTTAAGTTAAGTTTTATGTTTAATATATTCCACGAACCAAGCTCATCAATTTGTGCATTTACTTTTATTACAGAAACAAAAAGAATAAGTATTGATACGATTTTATTCATTAAAAATCCAATTTCATTCCATCAAAGTTGCCGCTGCTCATCAGCAAAAGGTTTGTATTTTCAGAAAAATTATCTTTTATAAATTGGTATAATTCATCTTTGTTATCAAACACCTTAACAGCATTTCCAAAGCCGTTATACACATCTTGCTTCTCAAGCATTGGCATATTTTTCATTTGTAAAGCATGTTTACTGTATAATACTGCTGCAACATCAGCTTTTTGCAAAGTATTAATGTATTGCGGTAAAAATTCTTTACTTAGGCTGCTATATGTATGCAATTCGTAAACGGCAATAAGTTTTCGTTGAGGATGCAATTCTTTAACTGCATTAACTGTTGCTTTTACTTTACTTGGTGCGTGTGCAAAATCTCTTATAATAATTGATTTATCGGTTTGTTTTAAAATTTCCATGCGTTTGGCCGTACCTTTAAAGGTAGCCATAGCTTTTAAAAAATCGGTTTCATTTATACCTACATTTTTACAGGCAAACAAAGCTGCCATCATATTTTGCAGGTTATGAGAGCCGAAAATTTGCAAAGGATATTTTATTGAATGATGTAAAACAAAAACTTGTCCATCATTAATCTCAAATTGAGGAGTGCTGTATGAAATTTTATGTGCTTTAATATCACTGTGCTCAATAATATTTACTAAGTCTTTATCATCATTAAAAAATATCAACTTACCATTTGCCGGAATTTGTTCAGCAAAGATTTTAAACTGCTCTTTATATATATCATAAGTAGGAAAAACATTCATGTGATCCCATGCTACACCGGTAATAATACCAATATCGGCTTTGTAAACATGAAACTTAGGTCGCCTGTCAATTGGACTTGTAAGGTATTCATCGCCCTCAAAAACTGCAATTTTGCTTTCGCTGCTAAAACCTACCATGGTATCAAAACCTTCTAATTGAGAGCCAACCAAATAATCGAAGGCAATATTTTGTTGTTTTAAAACATGCAAAATCATAGCCGTGGTAGTTGTTTTACCGTGGCTACCTCCTACAACAATTCTTAGTTTGTTTGCTGTTTGCATATACATAAACTCAGGAAAGGAATATATTTTTAAACCAAGTTCTTGAGCTTTTTGTAATTCGGGATTATCTGCTTTGGCATGCATACCTAAAATAACACCATCCAAATCTTTGGTTATTTTCTCAGGAAACCAACCTGCACTGCTTGGCAATAAATTATATTGCATTAAACGACTTTTTGCAGGTTCGTATATTTCATCATCGCTGCCTGTTACCGTAAAACCTTTTTTATGCAATGCCAATGCAAGGTTGTGCATCACGGCACCTCCAATAGATATAAAGTGAAATTTCATTATTGCTTTTTTGAGCAAATAAATATGTTTTATTGCAATAGCCGATTAATCAATTTCTTAACCATTGTGAATTTAAACAATTAGTAATAATAATAATTTAGTTATCACAGAACTTATATATTTATAAATATAGAATTATAATATCTTCTAACTTAAAAATTGGTTACTTAGCAATTAAAATTATTGCTGTTGGTATGTTCATTAAATATTTCCGGAAAATTATTCGAGAAAATTTTAAAAATTTCTAAGCAAAAAATATCGGTATATATGGTTTTGTATAAACTTTTTAAATAAACATTTAAAAGAGTTTTATTTTTATGACTTTTATCATTTTATATATTAGAACCAAATGCTTCTTTTGTTGCTGAACCTAAATTAATAAAAACAATGGATAACAGAAAACACATGGCCGACCTTCATAATGAAAATGCCAATTGGATTGACTCGCTTAATTTTTATAAAGACCAAATTGAAACTCTTACAAATAGACTTGGTGAAGTTGCCGTAAAATATACCGATAAAGAAATCTCTGCCCAGATTGAGCATTTACAAAACCAATTAATTCGTCAAAAAGAAGTACTTGATGAATTAAAACACGAAATAAAACTTGACGATAAAGCATTGGCAGAAAATGCTAAAGATAACCCTGTTGCAAGCGATCATCGCCTTTTTGCCGACCACCCTGAACTTAGAGACAAAGTTGCCACTTACGAAAAACTTTTTAAAGAGTTAAAAGAAGAATTCGACAGATTTTTAAGCAAAACCATGTAAACACAAACAAATTTTTTACCAAGCTTTAGTTCCTATTAAAGGTACAAACTTAAAATCATCAAGGGCAATTACTTCATAATTATCTATATCTTTTTTTATTACGGTGTTCATGGTTTGTAACTCGTTGTTACCAACCGGTATAACCAATAAACCTCCAACTTTTAATTGGTTTAGCAAACTATCGGGTATGTTGGGTGCACCTGCAGTTACTATAATTTTATCATATGGTTGCTCAGCTTCGTAACCTAATGATCCGTCACTTAAAATACATTTTACATTATATCCTAATTTAGTTAACAGTTTGCTTGTTTTTTTATATAACATCTCATTTCTCTCAACGGTTATTAAATTAGCACCTAATTCAGCCAAAATTGCTGCCTGATAACCGCTTCCGGTTCCAATTTCTAATACTTTTTCATTCGGTTCAACATGTAACAATTGTGTTTGATAAGCAACAGTATATGGCTGCGAAATTGTTTGACCATAGCCAATTGGAAAAGCTTTATCAATATATGCATGATATTTAAAATCTTGATGAATAAAAAAATGTCTGGGTACTTTCATCATGGCATCTAAAACCTTTTGGTTTGAAATTCCCTTTGCTTTAAGTTCTTCAATTAATAGTCTTCTTGCTCCTTGGTCTTTATATGTGTCAAGCATATTGGCAAATAAATTAAAAACATATTAGGTTAATAATTCATTAATTTTAACAAATAGCATTTTTTTTATACAAAGTGTATATTTTTTAATATAGACAGCGGGGTATGTGTTAACACATAATTTACCTCACATTACATTTGAATTGTTGATGCAAATACATTTGTGAAGTTAAATTTTTGTTTTTCGCTACCAAAAAATGATAAATATAGGCATAGTAGGTGCAAACGACTTAAGTAAAAAACATATCAACAAACTTATTGATATGAAAGAATTTAATGTTGTTGGCTTCTTTGAAAAAGATGATGACGGTGCCGAACATTTATCAAAATCATTTAAAATTAACCGATTCCATTCTTTTGAAAATTTATTAAATCATACAGATGCTATTGATATTCTTACTCCCGTAGGCTCTCATTATCAGTATGCCAGCGAGGCTATAAGAAATATGCGACATGTAATGGTAAAACAAGTTATTAGCGAAAACCTTTACGAGGCCAGAGAATTAAACCAACTGGCAGATGAAGCAAACGTTCAATTACATGTTTCGCACCACGAAAAATTCCATCCAAATTATCAATTACTTAAAAAACTTTTGGTTGACCCATTTTATATTGAAAGTTTCAGGTTTGATGCAAATATTTTAAATTATAGTATTGAAAACATGGTTTTTGATTTGTTGCTAAACGAATTAAAACTGGTATTAAATATTGTAAACGGCAACATAAGAAAAGTTAGGGCAACGGGAGCTTGCCTGCACCATAATTATGTTGATTTTATAAATGTAAGGTTAGAGTTTGATAACGGTTGTATATTAAATATGGTGTGTGGTAATTTTAAATCAGAACAAAAAAATCAACTCAGGTTTTTTCAAAAAAATAAAACCTATGCCTTAAATCTCGATAACTTTAAACTAAGTGTATTAAACACATCAGAGCCTGAAGCAGATGAACAACTTTTAAATAATAGCAAAAAAAATGGCTCAGATGATACCATAAAAAAAGAGTTAGTCTATTTTGCACAATCTATTTCGGGTAATGCACTGAACCTAAGAACACACTATGACAATTTCCAAACACTTGAAGTTGCCCACGAGATTATTCAAAAATTAAAAATTAATAAAAGATAATACTTTTGCGGCATTATCGTTTTGCTTAAAGTGTTAAAAGAACAGGCTTTCTTATTATTTTTTTCAATTATAACTTTTCAATCGTGTAAAGTTTTTGAAAGAGGTGTGGAAATTCCTGCATATATTTACGTAAAGCCTGTAAAACTAATTGTAAACCCTGATTTGCAGCAAGGTGTAGCAAGTATTGACAGTAATGATATTTGGCTATTTGCAAATGGTTCTTTTTTAGGTGCTTTTGCATCACCGGCAACAGTTCCGGTTTTAAAATTCGGAGATGTTGAAATTACTTGCAATCATGGTATTAAGCAAAGCGGGCAAGACGAAGAGCGAATGATTTACCCTATGTTCAAAGAATTTAGAACCCGCGTTAATCTTCAAAAACTAAAAATTGACACCATTAGTCCGGTAGTTTCTTATGTTGAAAATGCTGTATTCCCATTAATTGAAGATTTCGACATGCCCGGCTTATCATTTGAGTTTAATACGCAATTAAAACAAAACGGAGATACCATCATCAGGCAATCAGGCTCGCAGGCATGGAATGCCAACGGTTTTTCGGGTAGAGTAATTTTAAACAACGACTCTTCAATTTTTGAAATATTCTCAAGGGTATTCAATAATTTCAGGCGTTTTACTCCAACATTCCTCGAAATGGATTATAAAAACAACATTCCATTTTACATGGGTATTTATATTTCAGAACCTGATGGAAATGTAAGGCAAGTTCCTATTTTTTATTTTAATCCCCGAGCCAATTGGAATAAAATATATATCAATCTTGAAAACGAAATAGCAGCATATCAAGGCAATTCTGCTATCAGGATATTTTTTAGGTTCAGCAAAATTTATGATAGGCAAGTAGCTGAACCAAATATTTGGCTCGATAATATAAAATTGGTTTACCTTGATTAAAAAAAGAATAAAACATACCATAGCTTTTATATTGTTCGATGCAATTTCTGCATCGGTTGCCTGGACGTGCTTTTTTATTTATCGCAAATTTTTTATTGAACCCGATAAATTCGGTTATCAAATTCCTTTAGAACTTGATGAGAATTTTTACAGAGCTCTAATTTTAATACCCATTTACTGGATTGTAATTTATTTTTTAGCCGGGCATTACAAAGAAATTTGGCACCGAAGCAGAATTGAAGAAATATCGAAAGTTTTTTCGGTTACCATTATTGGTGTATTGCTTTTGTTCTTTACCCTTTTACTCGATGATGAGGTAAGAAGTTATCAAAGTTATTACAAAACCACACTTGTTTTGTTTGTTCTTCATTTTACCCTTACACTTTTAAATAGAATTATACAAGCAACTTTTGTTATTAATAAACTTAAAAAACAAAACATTGGCTTTAATACCATTGTAGTTGGCAATAATCAACGAAGTTTATTATTGGTAAAAGAATTGCTAAAACCAAACGCACAAGGGTTTATTATTAAAGGATTTGTAAGTTTTAACGGTGATAAGGAAAACCATATTTTAAAAGATGTAATACCAATGCTTGGCAATTACGAAGATTTACCTTTTTTAATAAAAAAATTTGATATTGAAGAAGTTATAATAGGAATTGAAAGTACAAAACACTATGAACTTAATAAAGTAACCAACCTGCTTGAAGATGAAAAAGTAAGCTTAAAAATAATTCCTGATTTGTATGATATGATGAGTGGGCAAGTAAAGTTAAACAATATTGTAGGCACAGCCCTCATATCAATAAATCATGATGTAATGCCTCAATGGCAAAAAGCTACAAAAAGAGCAATTGATGTTTTGGTATCGCTTTTAGTTTTAATTGCATTTATGCCGGTTTTTATTGCAGTAGCGGTAGCGGTTAAGTTTTCATCAAAAGGGCCGGTTTTTTTTAAACAAATTCGCTTAGGTTATAAAGGCAAACCCTTTCATATTTACAAATTCAGAACCATGGTGGTTGATGCAGAGGCAGAAGGGCCGCAACTATCATCAAAAAACGATAAACGCATTACACCTGTTGGGCGTTGGCTTAGGAAATACAGACTTGATGAATTGCCACAGTTTTTTAATGTTTTAATTGGCGAAATGAGTTTGGTAGGACCAAGGCCTGAACGCAAATTTTTTGTTGACCAGATTGTAAAACTAGCACCTCATTATAAGCATTTACATCGGGTAAAACCGGGAATAACCAGTTGGGGGCAAGTAAAATACGGATATGCCGAAAGTGTAGAGCAAATGGTTGAAAGACTGCAATACGACATATTATACATTGAAAATAGGAGCATTGCCGTTGATTTTAGAATATTAATTTACACCATAAAAACTATTTTGCAGGGTGCAGGCAGATAATTCTTTAACAAGTAATTGTATTTTTTATTGATTTGGCTATATTTGCACCCCTAAATAATTAAAAATAATATGTTTGCAGTAGTACAAATTGCTGGCCAACAATTTAAAGTTGAAAAAGACCAAACCGTGTATGTTCACAGACTTAAACACGAAGAAGGCGCCAGCATTGAGCTTAATGATGTGTTGTTGGTAAACAACAACGGTAGTGTAAAAATTGGCACACCAACCCTTGAAGGAGCTAAAGTAAATGCCACAATTCTTAGTCATCTTAAAGGCGACAAAGTTTTGGTATTTAAGAAAAAACGCAGAAAAGGTTACCGTAAATTAAATGGTCATCGCCAACAGTTTACAAAAATTAAAATTGATTCTATTAACGCATAATTTAAAGGAGAATTAAGAAATGGCACATAAAAAAGGTGTAGGTAGTTCAAAAAACGGTCGCGAATCGCACAGTAAAAGACTTGGTGTTAAAATATACGGTGGTCAGTTTGCAAAAGCCGGCAATATCATTGTTCGTCAGCGTGGTACAAAACACCATCCGGGAGCAAATGTTGGTATAGGTAAAGATCATACCCTATTTGCATTAGTTGATGGTAAAGTTGTTTTTGTAAAAAAAGCCAACGATCGTTCATTTGTATCAGTTCAACCAACCAATAATACAGTAACAGCCGAAGCTTAAAACTTATTTTTAAAAAACGTCAGTTTAAAAAGTCTGACGTTTTTTGGGGGATTAGCTCATTTGGCTAGAGCGCTAGCATGGCATGCTAGAGGCGATCGGTTCGAATCCGATATCCTCCACACAATCATAGATAAACTTTTTATCCTAAAGTAAGTTTTAACCAATAATTTCTTTTAATTTCTGAAAATTTAAGGGCTTGGTAACAAATCCTTTAACCAACTTAAATTGTTTTGATTTTTTAATTTCATCTTCATCAATTGTTGATGAAAACATGATAACATCTGTTAAATAATTTTCAGATTCTAACTTTTGCAAAAATTGCCATCCGTTTATATCTGGCATATTAATATCGAGTAAAATTAAATCAGGTTTAATTTTATTGTTTAATAGTAAATCTAAAGCTTCGGCAGGATTTAATGAATAGGAAATAGCTATATCTGAATTATAATTTTCGATTAGTTTACAAGCCATAAAGACCGTTATTTTATCATCATCAACTATAAAAAGAGAATTAACGATTTTTGATAATGGCTGGAAAAGTTGTGCTAATTCCATTATTTAAAATTAAATATGTTTTTCGGCATGGTAAGAAGAACGAACCAAGGCGCCCGATTCAACATATTTAAATCCACGTTTCAAACCCTCTTCTTTATACATCAAAAATTTTTCAGGAGTAATAAATTCTTCAACATTAAGGTGCATTTTGGTTGGCTGCAAATATTGGCCAAGTGTTAGTACATCACAGCCGTGTGCTACCAAATCATCCATTATTTCAAAAACTTCATCAACCGTTTCGCCAAGGCCAAGCATTACGCCACTTTTGGTTCTAAGGCCTCTTTCTTTTGTAAGTTTTATCTGCTCTAAACTTCTTTCGTATTTTGCCTGCGGCCTTACTCTTCTATATAATCTTTTTACAGTTTCCATATTGTGCGAAACCACATTTGGCTTTTCATCAATTACCTGATAAAGCAAATCCCAACGCGACTGAAAATCGGGTATCAATGTTTCCATTGTTGTTTCGGGATTTAGTTCTTTAACCAATCTTATGGTATCAGCCCAAACCTTAGCGCCTTTGTCGGGTAATTCATCGCGGTTTACGCTGGTAATAACTGCGTGTTTTACCCCCATAAGTTTTATTGCATTAGCAACACGCATGGGTTCATCTAAATCGTAACCGTGTGCTTTACCTGTTGCTACCGCGCAAAATGAACAACTGCGGGTACAAATATTACCAAGTATCATAAATGTTGCAGTGCCTGCACCCCAACACTCACCCATATTTGGGCAGTTACCACTTTCACAAATTGTATGTAGTTTGTGTTCATCTACAATTTTTCGAACTTTTCGGTAATTTTCTCCTGTTGGTAGTTTTACTTTTAACCAAGAGGGCTTTTTAATTTTTTCTTCACCCAATACCGGCAATTCAATCATTATTTTTGTTATTATTACTTTTTAAATCCCCAATTTACATTAACATAAAAACCAAAAAACAGGTTTTTTTCCGGCAAAAATGCCATCATTGGCAAACCGTTATTAAATATATCAAAAGTTACACCGGCTTCCAATGTTTTAAATTCTTCATTGTATTGGCCCCACTCTACCGATAAACCACATTTACCAAACCCGCCAAGTCTTAATGAGGTTTCTCCTATACCGGTAAAAAAATTGCTGTTTCCGTAAATTCTAAATACCTCTTTATGCTTTTCAGGATCAAATTTTTCACTAACTAAAAAGCCACCAAACCCACTCTCATTTGGGTAGTAAACATCTAAATAAACCGGCTTTAACAGAGCCAGATTTGCACCAACTGTATAAACATAATTAAGTCCCAATGCATTTTTGTAAGGCCTTTCTGTTATGGCTTTGGTTTGCCCAAAACCCGATCTTAAAAAAAATACTGTATTTATTCTACTGTAAGTATATTTTACCGGATTATCGCTAAAGCCGGAGCGCCTTACTTCTTTAGGATGTTTTACCCTTGTCAGTTCTGTTTCAAAATGCGATTGTGCTTTTCCGGTTTTATGCCAGCCATGTCGGTAGTTAATACCTCCTAAGCCAAATGTATTCAGTCCTACTCCAAACTGATTGGTTTTTAAATACATCAGCTGAGGTTCAGTATTTACAATGTTTTGAGCCGATAACCTTTGCAGCAACAACATCAAAACCATTAAATAAGCAAAATATGTTTTAAAGCTATTTAACAATGATTACTTTTGTTTTTAAAAGTTAACAAATGTACACCTCAGAAGTTATATATCAAGGGCAATTACGAACAATAGCTACACATTTACAAAGCGGAAACATTATTTTAACAGATGCACCAAAAGACAATCAGGGAAATGGCGAATTTTTCTCCCCTACCGATTTGGTTGCTACTGCCCTGGGAGCATGTATGCTTACCATTATGGGAATCGAAGCTAAAAAGTCAGATATAAATATTATTGGTTCAACCGTGAAAGTAATTAAAAAAATGGGTATTAACCCCAGAAGAATTATAAAACTAATTGTTGAGTTAACTGTAACTGATTACGGCTTAAGCGAAGCCCAAAAGGCCATGTTGGAAAATGCCGCTTTAAATTGCCCTGTTGCCAAAAGCATTCATCCTGACATAGAGCAGGATATTACCTTTAATTATGTTACAGCCTAAAACTAAAATTTTGGGCAAGTACTTTTACAAGCCTCTAAAAGTATTGCTGCAACAAAAGCAACAATAATGTAAATTACTTTATATTTTCTATTCATAAGTTTTGTATAAAACGCCACGAATACCAAATAAGTTGTTTGAAATTGATTTAAAGCAATTTTTAAACCAAAATTCAACAATTGACGTACAGCGTTTTTTGCTAAGCAATAAAACTTATGAGAAACAACAGCGTCAATGGTTGGCTGAACAACTTATAATTTACGGCAAAAATAAAACTAAACTTCCAACTTTTTTTAATGCCGGATGTTGGTTTACATTAAAAAGTTTTGAACAAAGTAGCAGCGAAGCATGTGCCGTGTTTAAAAAAAGCTACCTTAAAGGAAATATATTGCTAGATTTAACAGGTGGTTTGGGGGTTGATGATTTTGCATTTTGCCAATCATTTAATAAAGTTATTTCTATTGATATTGATGAAAACCTTAACAAATTGGTAACGCAGAATTTTAAGTTACTTGGATTTGATAATTTTGAGCGAATTACTTCATCAGCAGAGGAATATCTAAAAAACAACGAACAACATTTTGATGCTATTTACATAGATGCCGATAGAAGAAACGAAAAGCAAAAATCGGTATTGTTTGAAGATGCCTCGCCTGATGTTTTAAAAATTTTACCCTTTTGTTTTAAGTTTAGCAATAAAATTTTGCTTAAACTATCGCCTTTGGTTGATTTAAAATACTGTGAGCAAAAACTTAAAAATGTAAAAGAAATTTACGTAGTTGAATACCAGCAAGAAGTAAAAGAGGTTTTGTGTTTGCTTGAACACAATTTTTCAGGTAATGCAAAAATTAAATTAGCTTTTGTAAACAATGATGGTTCAGCCAGAATTTATGAATCATCAGTTATAGTAAAATTAGGTTCAGAAACACCCAAAGCAGGGCATTATTTGTTTGAGCCCGCTAAAGCTTTTAGAAAGGCCAAATTATGTGAAGTTTATGGAGCCGAACTAAAATTAAGTAAAATAAACAAACAAGCTACATTTTTAATGGGACATAAACCTATTGATGATTTTATAGGGAGGTTATATAAAATTGTTATGGTTGATAATTATACCAATAAATCACTTAAGCAATTTTTACAAAAACAGCAAATTACTTCTGCAAATATTGTAAGCAGAGATTTTATACTTAGTGCAAATGAAATTGAAAAACGTTATAAACTAACACCCGACAAAGACAAAAATTTTTTGATATTTACAACAACAAGTGAAGGTTTAAAAATTTTTATTTATGCTGAAAGATTAAATTAAGCCTAAGCTCTAGGGTATATATTTAACTTTTGGCCTTTTTGAATTGAGTTGCCTTTAATTTTTCCTTTATTCCATTGCTTAAGTTCAGCTAAAGATACATTGTATTTTTTGGCAATTTTGGTTAAAATATCTCCACTCTTAACGCTGTAAACTATTTTATTTTCTGTTGTTTTTTCGTTTTTGGCTAAAGCCAATTGTATTTTGTTATTAGTATTGGTATTTAATTCTGTATTTCCATGCAATGCTGATGCTTTTACTGCATAATGATATGGAAGTGTTAATGTAATTTTATCGGTTGAAAAAGGCAGTATTCCCCTTCTAAGTGCAGGATTGTAATGTAAAATTTCTTCTTTAGGAACATTTATCGCCAAAGCTAACTTTTCGAGACTTAGTGTATTATCTACCTGCAACGTATCAAGAAATGGGTAAATTTCAATCTCATTATCGGGGTAAATATTGTGTTCTGCAGCATAATTCATTATATAAGTTGCTGCAACAAATGCAGGTACATAACCACGGGTTTCTTTTGGTAAATAGGGCATAATTTCCCAAAAATTGGTTTTTCCACCACTTAGTCTTATGGCTTTATTAACATTGCCCGGGCCACAGTTATAACTTGCAATTACCAGTAACCAATCGTTGTATATACGATAAGAGTTTTTTAAGTATTGAACAGCAGCTTCGGTTGATTTAATTATTTCTCTTCTTTCGTCAATATAATTATTGGTTTTTAGGCCATAGTGCCTGCCGGTAGGTGCAATAAATTGCCATAAGCCTACGGCACCGGCATGAGAAACGGCATTTTGGTTCAATGCACTTTCTATTACGGCAAGATACTTTAATTCTATAGGCATTTTTTCCCTATCTAAAATTTCCTCAAAAATTGGAAAATAAAACTTGCTGGTTGTTAATACCTTACTTACCAATTTGCGTTTTCTTACTGCATATAAATCTATGTAAGCTTTAACGTGTTGGTTGTAATCAAGCGGAATTTCTGTTTCGAGCAAACTTAAACGATATTTGTATGCAGAATCAGAATATTCAGGAATTACATCTTCATCAAAACCATAAATATTTAAATCGCCAATTTCGGTAACTGGGTATAATTTGCTTCTTAGTTTTATTGTTTGAGAGTCGATATCAGCAATATATTTTTCAGTTTCAAAAAAATTTACATTAGCATTTTGAGCCGGTGCTTCATTTTTTAAAAACGAAACAAAAACTATAGCAAGCGTAAAAGCTTTAATAATATTATGCATCTTTAATTATTTGTTCAAATTTAACTCTAATAGCGAGTTTGTTGTTAAATTGGCTTAAATACTTACTCACAAGGCGCGGCATAAATAGCAAATTTTGAACACTTAGCAAATTTTATATTAAATAATAAATGCTAAAAATAAATTTCTACTCAAACCTTAAATGTTTAACGCTTTCTCCGCTATCGCGTAATTCTATTAAAGAATCAATCCCTATTTCGAGGTGTTTTTTAACATATAATTCTGTTACTTTATTATCACTTTTGCTTGTTTTAACCCCTTCAGGGGTCATTGGGTTATCGCTAACCAACAGTAAAGCTCCTTTTGGAATTTTATTTACAAATCCAACAACAAAAATGGTTGCTGTTTCCATATCAATTCCCATTGCGCGGGTTTTTCTCAAATATTTTTTAAAATCTTCATCGTGCTCCCAAACTCTGCGATTGGTGGTGTAAACAGTTCCTGTAAAATAATCTAAATCGTGTTTTACAATGGTGGCCGAAACAGCTTTTTGCAGCCTAAAAGATGGCAAAGCCGGTATTTCAGGCATTATATAATCGTTACTGGTTCCATCGCCACGTATTGCTGCAATAGGCAAAATTAAATCACCTAATTTGGTTATTTTTTTTAAACCGCCACACTTACCTAAAAATAAAACTGCTTTGGGAGATATTGCGCTCAGCAAATCCATACATGTTGCAGCCATGGCACTACCCATTCCAAAATTTATAATAGTAATGTTTTCGGCAGTTGCACTTTGCATTGGCTTGTCTGAACCTAATACAGGAACATCAAAACGTTTTGCAAACATTTCGATATAATTAAAGAAGTTGGTTAATAAAATGTATTCGCCAAAATCGTTTAATGGCCTGCCGGTATATCTAACCAACCAGTCTTTTACTATTTCATCTTTTGTTTTCACAATTTTTAGAAATTAAATATTAGTCATCGATATTTTTTTTGCTAAACATACCACTCATCAGGTCTTTAAATTCAAAACCTGCAGAAATGCTCTTTTTACCAATGCTGCTATAGCTTGCCAATCCATGCAAAACAAACTCCATCAACAATAATTTTTTGGCTTTATTTATTTTCTTATCAACATAATTCCTATCAATTACATCAGCAAGACTATTTACGCTATTCAGGTTTTTCTCGTAAACTTTTTGTGATGCATTGTTTAAAATGGCAATTTCATTTCCATCGTTAAACCAATTTATTACATGATAATAGTCGCTCAATTCTTTTACTTTTTTCATCTTATCAGGGTTAGGAAAGTATCTTGTAAAAACTGTTCTTATGGCTTTATCTATCAAGTTGTAAGCTACATTGCTTGCGCCTTCCAATTCGCCTTCATACACCAACTCTACTTTACCTGTAATACTTGGCAATACACCAAATAAGTCACTAATTCGGGCATAAGTTTTTAGTTCGCCACATTGCAGCATTCTAATTTCGGCAGAACTGTATAAGTTTTCTAATGCACTAATTGTTAATCGAGCCGAAACACCGCTTTTTTGATCAATTAAATCGCTTTGTCGTGCTTCAAACGCAATTTGTTCAATTAATTCAAGCAAAATATCGTCAACTGTAATATTATTTCTTTGCTCATCTGTAATATTTGCTTCGTTTAATGTAATTGATTTTGCAACCTCAATGGTTTTAGGATAATGTGTTAATATCTGGCTGTCAATTCTATCTTTTAATGGTGTTACAATACTTCCTCGGTTTGTATAATCCTCTGGGTTTGCTGTAAATACAAAAGCAACATCAAGCGGCAACCTTAATTTAAAGCCACGAATTTGTATATCTCCTTCCTGTAAAATATTAAATAACGCAACCTGAATACGAGCCTGTAAATCGGGTAACTCGTTAATTACAAAAATACATCTATGGCTGCGAGGAATTAATCCATAATGCAACACCCTCTCGTCATTGTAATGCAACTTTAAATTTGCAGCTTTTATCGGATCAATATCGCCAATTAAGTCAGCAATGCTTACATCAGGTGTGGCAAGTTTTTCAGCAAATCTTTCATCGCGATGTAACCAGCTTATCGGGGTATCATCACCATATTTTTCAATCAAATTTTTAGCATAACTTGAAATTGGATTTAAAGGATCATCATTAATTTCACTACCTTCAACAACCGGAATGTATTCATCTAAAAGATTTACCATAAGCCTTGCAATACGAGTTTTTGCCTGACCTCTTAAACCCAATAAAATAATATTATGCCGAGATAAAATTGCAGTTTTTAATTGAGGTAAAACAGTGTCTTCATATCCGTAAATTCCTTCAAAAGGGTTTTGCCCTGAACCTAAAAAGCGTATCAGGTTTTTCCTCATTTCATCTTTAATAGTTAAACTTTGATAGTTTGTTTGCTTTAGTTTTTTAAGTGTATTTATTTCCTGCATACCTTCACTAACAAACATAGTATAATTTGGTTGTTTAGTTTATAAATAGAAATAGTTTAATAAAATGTTAATATCTGTTTGATGGTAACAATTTTGTAATAATTTGATAATATACCCAATAATATATTTGCGTCTTAAAGAACTAACAACAAATCCATGAAAAAAAAATTACTGATTTTTAGTTTTGCTATTGCATTTGTAATAGCCGGATGTAAAAAAAACGATGAGGCGGTTAATCCTAACCACACTTATCAAATGTTCCCCGAAAAGGAGATTTTATCTATTTACACCAACTGGCCCGAAGGTTTTGAAACCGGAACCAAAACTGCTTATGCCGGTGCTAACGTTACATTACAAACAGGTGTTTGGTTTTTAAATGATGCTTTAATTGGTACATCAGCCAGCGACAGAAAAGTTGGTGCGAAAAGTATTAGAATTCAAAGCACAGGTACCGTTACCATGACATTTAATGTTAGTAACGGTGCAAGTGTTGTTAGGGTTCAACACGCTATTTTTGGAACTGATGGTTCAAGCACATGGGATTTATATGCAAGTACAAACAATGGCTCTACATGGACAAAAATTGGCAATACAGTTACTACCAATTCAACCACATTACAAACTGCAACCTTTGGAATGAATTATTATGGCAGCGTTAGATTTGAAATAAGAAAATTAGGTGGTGGCAGATTAAATATTGATGAATTTGTAATAGAAGACAACAGCAGTACCCCTACAAGAGACGATAACATGGGACTTGGCAATCCAAGCAATGCAACAACCAATACTGCTAATGCCAATAATTATTTAATGAGCAAACCTCAGTTTACCTTGGCATATAACAATAGCCGTGGTACTGCAACATGGGTAAGTTGGCACCTAAGCACCGCTTGGAAAGGAAATGCAACAAGATGCGATTGTTTTACACAAGATGCTACATTACCTTCTGGATATTTCAGAGCCTCAAGCTCTCATTACACTAATACCGGTTTTGACAGGGGGCACTTGTGTCCAAGTGAAGACCGAGACGGCAGCAGTGATGATAACCGTGAAACTTTTAGAATGACAAATATTATACCTCAGGCACCTAATTTAAACCAAATAACCTGGTTGGCTTTAGAAAATTATTGTCGTACATTAATCAATCAAGGTAATGAGTTGTACATTTATTCGGGCGGATATGGTATGGGTGGAACAGGTAGTTTAGGTGGCACAACCAATACCTTAGCCAGTGGAAGTATCACAGTTCCTTCAAGAAACTGGAAAGTAATTGTTGTTCTTCCAGTTGGTAAAAACGATGTTGATAGAATAAATGCAAGTACTCGCGTAATCGCGGTTGACATGCCAAATATTCAAGGCGTGCAAAGCAACACTTGGGGTTTTTACCGTACAAGCGTTGATGCAATAGAAGCAAATACTGGACTGGATTTATTAAATATCTTACCTGTTAATCTTCAAAATACACTTGAAACGGTTGTAGATAACGGCCCTACTAACTAAAAATAAAAGCAACTAATATAATTGCCCGGTTTTGAGCCAAAAGTATATTAAGCTATTTTATTAAATATAGCTTCAATATCAAGTTCAAAACCGGGCAATATTTTTGATGTTACAATATCACCTTCAGTCAGCATTCTTCCAGCTATAAATTTGCCGTTGGTTAATTCATAAATGGTAATTGTTTTTTCTTCAGGATGAACAATCCAGTATTCCAAGACTCCATTTTCTTCATAAACCTCAAATTTATTTGACAGTTCTTTGCGGTTATTGCTTTTCGATAAAATTTCAACCACAATATCAGGTGCGCCAATGCAGCCGGCATCGTCTAACTTGGTTTCATCGCAAATCACACAAATATCTGGCTGAACCACAGTTGTTATTTCTTCATCTCTTGCATTTCTTTTGGCAAGCCTTACATCAAAAGGAGCTGTAAAAAGCTTACAAGAATTTTTCGAATCTGAGTTATAATTTAAATAGTTATAAATTTTGTTTGAAATAAAAACTGAAATGGATTGATGTTTGGTTGATGGAGCAGGACTCATTTTAAACAATTTGCCTTTTATAACTTCAAACCGATCTTCTATGGTTAATTTTAAATAATCGGCATAGGTATAGGTTATTGAGTAATCTACATTTGGTTCTTTGGCTTCCATGTTAATAGTTTAATTTACATACGCAAACATTTCTTCTATATTAAGCTCAAATCCGGGTAGCACTTTTGATTTGGCAATATCGCCTTCGGTTAACATTCTTCCGGCAATAAATTTACCATTAGTTAATTCGTAAATGGTAATTGTTTTTTCTTCCGGATGAACAATCCAGTATTCCAAAACTCCATTTTCTTCGTAAACCTCAAATTTATTTGCCAGTTCTTTGCGGTTATTACTTTTCGATAAAATTTCAACCACAATATCAGGCGCACCAATACAACCCGCATCATCCAATTTGGTTTCATCGCAAATCACACAAATATCGGGCTGAACCACTGTAGTTATTTCTTCATCTTTTGCATTTCTTTTGGCAAGCCTTACATCAAAAGGTGCATCGTAAACTTTGCAACCTTTTTTGGTGCAATTTTCTCTTTTTATAAAATTGAACAATTCATTAAATAATACACCCGATACTCCTTGATGCCTTCTTGTAGGAGCCGGACTCATTTTAAACAATTTGCCTTTTATAATTTCAAAGCGTTCTTCTATGGTAATTTTTAAATAATCGGCATAGGTATAGGTTTTACCATAATCAATAGTTGGCTCTTTTGCTTCCATAGGTTCAAAAATAACAAAGATTATTAATACTTTTCGTCACTTTCGTATAATAAATACTTGCTTCGCATTTGCCTGTATGCTTTTAATTTAGGTTGCCAGCTTTTTCTAATTTCCTCCTCACTCAAATTATTTATTATTTGTTTTCTCAGTTGGTCGGTACCTGCTAATTTATCAAAAAAATTATTAAAAAATACACTCTTTGCTGTATCGTTTTGATAAAGGTTTATAAGCCAAAATAAATTAATTTTATTGGTAAATGGAGCAATATTTTTAGCATAATCTGTAAGTAAATACCCGCGGCATTCTTTACCAGCATATAAAGCATTATCTGCCACTCCGGGAATATTTTTTGGTGTAAAGTAATAATCTCCAACAGTTATTCCCGGCTTTCCAACACATTCAAAAGGTTTTTCTGTTCCGCGACCAACACTGTAATTTGTTCCTTCAAAAAAACAAAGGCTCGGGTATAAATAAATACTTTCTGGAGTAGGTAAATTTGGTGATGGTTTTACAGGTAATTTATATGTTTTTTGATGATTGTAATTTTTACATTTTACAACCGTCAGGTTGCAAGTAATTTTTTTGTTGAGCCAACCTTCTCCGTTTATCATTCGTGCATATTCTCCTACGGTCATGCCATGTACAACCGGTACAGGGTGCATTCCAACAAAACTTTTAAAAGCCATATCAAGAACAGGGCCATCGGTGTAGTGGCCATTTGGGTTTGGTCTGTCAAGTACAATTATAGGTTTATTATGCTCTGCACAGGCTTCCATTACATAATGCAGGGTGCTTATGTAAGTATAAAATCTTGCCCCAACATCCTGAATATCAAAAACCACCAAATCGGTTTTTTGCATTTGTTGCTTGGTTGGTTTTTTGCTTGAACCATATAGCGAATAAACAGGAATACCTGTTTTTTCATCTTTATCATTTTTTACGGTTGCACCGGCACTGTAATTACCTCTAAATCCATGTTCGGGAGCAAAAATGGCAACTACATTTACTCCTAATTTAGTAAGGGTATCAACCAAATGTGTGCCTTTAACTTCAGAGGTTTGATTTACTACTAAAGCTACTTTTTTTCCTTTTAACATGCCAAAGTATTCATTCATGTGGTATGCTGCCGGTGTTTGAGCCAAAATGTTTGATTGATTAAAACAACATAAAAAAATAATAAAAGCTATTTGCCTGTGTATGCTTAAGTTTGCCATTGGTTTGAATATAGGTTTTTTCATATCGAAAAGGTTGTTACAGCACAAAACTTTGGTAAATAACGCCCGTAAGCAGGGTTTTAGTTTACTTATTGTAAGGCTTGCCATTGCTGCTGTAAGCATAAGCATTTTGGTTATGCTGCTTGCCGTTGCCATAAGTAAAGGTTACCAAAAAGAAGTGCGTGGCAAATTAATCGGCTTCAATACCCATTTTCAAATAAATAACTTAGATTTAAACAACAGTTATAATTCAATGCCCATTGTGCAAGACACCATTTTTGAAAACAATTTACGTTTATTACCCGAAGTTGCTCATATTCAACCCTACATAACAAAAGCCGGTATTATAAAAACCGATGATGAATTTGAAGGTATAGTTTTAAAAGGAATCAATAACGATTACGATTTTTCGTTTCTGCAAAAACATCTTGTTAAAGGTTCAAAACCAAACTTTACTGATGATAGCATTGCAAATTTTATTGTATTAAGCCAAAAAACTGCCGATAAACTAGGCTTTAAGCTTAATGATGATGTTATTATATATTTTATTCAAGAACCGCCAAGGGTAAGAAAACTTAAAATTACTGGTATTTTTAATACAGGACTTGGAGAAGTAGATGCCTTGTATGCCTTTACCGATTTACGTATTTTACAGCGATTGCATGGTTACAATCATAATCAAATAACAGGTTATGAAGTTATACTGAAACCGGATTTTAAAACAAGTGATGTAAAAAGCAATATAAAATTAATGGCTCCATACGATTATGACGTAAAACCCATTGAAAAAATATTTCCGCAAATGGTAGAATGGCTCGATTTGCTAGACTTGAATGTTTTGGTTGTAATAATTCTTATGATTTTAGTGGCATCAATAAATATGATAACTGCCTTGCTTATTCTTATTGTTGAACGTAGCAATATGATAGGTATTTTAAAAGCACTTGGTTCAAACAATAAGCAAATACAACAAATTTTTTTATATATGGCTGCCAACATTATTATAAAAGGACTGATAATTGGCAACACGATTGGTTTGCTTTTAATTTTGTTTCAACAAAAAACAAATTTCTTTAAACTAAATGCAGACGATTATTACCTTGATGTAATACCTGTAAATATTGGTTTAAACCAAATATTGATTATAAACATACTTGCTTTTGTTCTTTGCCTATTTACATTGCTTTTACCGGTAAGGGTTATCTCAAAAATATCACCAGTAAAGGCGATTCGTTTTACATAATTATTGTTTTATCAATTTAAAGGTTGTGTTGTTTACTCTTAAAAAATAAACGCCTTTAGCAAGGTTTTCATCGGGTTTTATTATTGCGGTGTTACCGTTAACATGTTGGCTGTAAACAAGTTTGCCTGTATTATCAAAAATCTCAAACTGTTGCAGTTCTTCATTAGTACTTGTTATCTCTATTTTATCGCTAAATGGATTTGGATAAACCTCAATTCCGAAATCGTTGTTTTGTTCTTCATTTACCCAAACAATATTCGATTGTTCTAAAGTTCCATCTAAATCTATTGTTTCAAGCCTGTAATAAATATTTGTATTTAGTTTTGCCGTTTCAAAAGTATGGTCATCAAACTTGTAATTGTTAATGTTATTGCTATTAAAATTTGATGTAACTTTAGCAATTTGCTCCCAGTTTTTGGTATTATAACTTCTGTAAAGGTTAAAGTGGCTGCAGTTTATTTCCTGAGCCGTTTTCCATGTTATTTTTATATTTTTATGATTTTGCAATTTGGCTTTAAAATCTATCAGTTTGGCCGGTAACGCATTGTACAATACATCCGAAGCTACAATAAACTGCCCTCTAGGATTGGGTATTTGTGTTCGCCTTAAAATCACAAAATTGTTATCGCCTCCATTAAACAGGGCATTGCCCTGCAAACCCCAGTTTTGTTGTGTACTATCTATGCGCCATGCAAGCCTTAAAAATAAATAGCTGCTAACAAATGGTAAATTCTCCGCATTTGCGCTCATGCTAAAGCTGCCTCCTGTTATACTATCGGCACTTAATTGCCAGTAGCCTGAGTTGGTTAATCGGTTTAAAGTAGTTATTTGAATTGGTATGGTACTGTCTGTTACATTTATGCTGCCGCCTGCATTTTGCTGAATAAATTCTGCAGTTATGCTGCCTCCGCTTGTTGGTGCCTGGTTGTATTCAATTAGTAAACTTCTTGACTTGTTATTATTGGTAGCAAATGGAAATAAACCCGTATTGTTACCGATGTTTGTTTGTGCCCTGAAATACCTTTTAAACTTACCAGAAATAAATCCGCTCTGATGAACCAAATTTCCGGGCACAGATGAGCTTTCTCCTAAGGCTAAAATATATCCGTTTGTTTGAATATGTGTATTTAAAAATAAATTGTTTGTAATGGTAATGTTACCTATTAAGTTTTTTTGAGCATTTGAGGTAAACAAGTTAAAATATTTTGCCGGTAATATATTTTGTGGCGTTGTTGATGAATATGAAACATTTGATGTTTCTTCGGTTAATATTTTATTTGTAATTAATGATCCCTTAATATCCAGCGATGTTTTTCTGCGTATAATTATACTGTCAACTGCTAATATACCAGTGGGTTGTATTGATAATGTATTTAATGTATTAGGTGTACCTAAAGCAAGAAAAGTATTGTTTCCACTTATAATTAAATTGTTTGAAAAAATGGTAGGAAAGTTATTATGTGCTATGTATGCAACATTGTTAAAATTAAATGAAGTTGGCGAAGTTCCGCTTCCATCGTAATTGGTTCCCCATGTTGATAATGCTTCGAGTGGTTGCCCTTGTTTATTAAAATATATGCTTCCGTTAAATGTAGGCATCAATAATACTAAATTGCTAATATTGTTTACCGAATACCCGGTAACAACTCGTCTGTACCACATGGGCTGAGATAATATTGGCGGCTGATAATCTTTGCGGTTGTTTATTCCTGTTGCACTGGTAAAACTTGAAGGGTCGCCAGTAAAACTTTGTTGCCACAAAAATGTGTAACTGCGAGCAGTGTCCATGGTTACCCTATCCAGCGAAATACCATTTCTGCTGTTTTTTATAATTTCAAATTTAATTTGGGTTGTGCCATTTGGCAAAGCAAGCGATTTGGTTGTCCATTTTGAAGATGGTGATGGTGCAAAGTTTACATCTTCAGGCAAATCGGTTGTAATGCCATTTAATGTATCTATAAATTGTTTAGTGCCCCAGCCCCTTAAAAAAATGTAGTTGCTTGCGTTGTTTATTCTGACCCAAACTATTAGCGAATCTCCGTAATATGTTGGTGGTACATACGGTGGCGGATGTGGCTCAAACACACTCATACGGTTGGCTACATCAAACCTTATAGTGTCTCCTGCCCTACTTGCTATAAATGGCAACGTGGTTAATTCGTACCTTCCATTAGGACTATTGTATGAAACAATTTGCCCTGCCAAACTATCAAACCTTAAATAACTGCTTTGGCCCCCAAGGTAAGGTTTATGTAAGTTGCTTTGCCACCCCATGGGTAACCAGTTCGAATCGTTTGAATTATGATGAGAAAAATCCTCAAAAAATGTATTAGTACCTCCGATAGGCCATGAACCAACAAGCAACTGAGGCGCTGTACTTATTAAAAACGAATGTGATGAATCTATGCGATTATTACCAATACCTTGCATATTGTAAACCCCTACAAATGTAGATGTTGAATCTGCACAACCTACATTACTCTGGGTATGTAGTTTTATATTGTATAAACCTGCAGTATTATATGTTTTTGAGGTTACAGTAGTATTGTTTGATGTGGTTCCATCACCAAAATTCCATTGACTTGCAGCTATTGCATCCGGTGCTGCTACTGTTGAGGTATTGGTAAACATTATAGAAGTACCAACCTGTAGCGAAGGTGTTAGCGGAACCATGCTTGCTACAGGAAAATCTGCTATGCGTAGTGTGCGTTGAATGGTTTCGCTGCATCCGTTATTATCGGCTATAAGCCTTATGTTTTGTGTGCCAACCTGATTAAATTGCCTGCTAACCGTTTGCTGTGTTGGCGTATCTGCCGGGTTTGAACCAAAAAACCATTTTCTGCCGGTTATATTGGTAGTGGTATCGGTAAAAATTACTGTTGAGTTTTTGCATTTGGCTGTTGAATCAAATACAAATCCAGGATTGGGTTTTTGGCTTACCAATACCCTAATGGTATTGCTACCAGAATCGGTAAAGCAAACAGTATTGCTAACGGTTCTTCTATACCATGTTGTTTGGCTTAGTACAGGTGGCTGATAATTTTGTTCATTGTTTATGCCACTTGCTGCAACAAATCCGCTGGTATCGCTTACTATACTTTGTTGCCATAGTATACTGTTGTAATGATTCTTTAGCCTAAATCTATCAATCCAATAATCTCCTGGAGTTCTATTTATATAAAATTCCATTTTTACTCTAAATGTACCCACAGGCAATGGAATATTTATTTCACCCCAACATGATGGGTAACCAAAGTAAGCGGAAGTTGACACTCCACAAAACCAATTTTGAGACATATAAATTTTTTCATATCCGTTACCCCGGTCATACAAAAGAATTAAAGTATCTATTGCACCATTATAATAATCTCTACCATTAGAATATCTGCGAAAACCGTCAAACGTAAAAAATGTTCCTAGTTCTGTAGGCTTAAAATATGGGGATTCAATTGACATCCATCCATTTGTATGAATTGCACCATTTGGAGCTGGACGATTAAAACTGTTTATTGGATTGTTTACATGTGTAGCATACCAATTATAAGTACCCTCTATTTTCCAACCTCTGCTTTGAAGATTACTATTGTTAAAATCTTCATACAAACCAACTGCTCCACCCGAAAATAAGTTGCCATTTAATAATTGTGGAGTACCATTGTTGCATATTTGTTGTGGCTGGGATATGATATTTTGTGAAACAAATCCAGGATTAACCAAGATTACTCTCTCAAATGAATCTACACATCCATTATTTCCCAAAGTATTTAACTTTACAATAAAACTTCCAGTTGAATCGTAATGTTTGACAGCATTTAATAGTGTGGATGTATCGCTTGCATGTTGACCAAAACGCCAAAAATTACTAAAAGTTCCAGAACTAAAATTAGTATTATTTGTAAAAACAAACTGATTGCTTGCAAAGCACTGGCTGGTGTCGTTTACCGTAAACGTTGCTGTTGGCTTTGGTTTTAATATTACAGCAACCACATTTGATGTATCATAAATACCAAATGCGGTTATTAATCTTCTGTACCATGTGTTTTGCGAAACAATACCGGGTGCAAAGTTTTTGCTGTATAATGTAGGATTTTTAAAAGCCGGACTAAAACCAACATTAGGACCGGTAGTAGATTCTAGCCAGATAAAATTAAAATTTGAATCGATAGTATTGGGAATACTTGCAAAGATGGTGTCGGCAAAAGTCCCCGGACAAATTAATTGATTGGAAGATATTATATTATTAAAAAAAACAGTATTGGCTGTGTCTTTAAACAAACCAATAAAAGCATCAGTGCCACCCCCAAGTGTATCTTGCTGTGCACCTGTTGTTGCCATATTTGTTGAAGAAGAAATTCCTGTAAATACAACACTTCCATCGCTCAAAATAGTTACATTAAGGGCTTCATCGGTTTGTGTGCCACCAATATAGGTTCCCCATATTTTCACCAAATTATTGTTAAACTTGGTTATATAACCATCGCTGCTTCCACCGCCAAACCTGCTTTGGTATGTTCCTCCACTCATTAATCCTGCCTGATTAGTGCCGCCTGCTCCTGTTACATAAACATCGTTGTTTTTATCAATAAATAAACTTGTTTGTGGCGAATTGTTATTGTGCCAAAATGCACCTAAGTATTTTCCGCTTGAATCAAACTTGCTTAAATTACCTGCACTAGATACCATAAATAAATTTGCTTGATCGTCAACTGCAGCTTTTACAAGTTGCTCATTAGGCCCATAATATGTACCCCAATGTATTAAACCGTTGGGAGAATACTTAGCAATATATCCCCAAAGTATTGCGAAACTATTACAACTGGAATAAGCCCCACACGCAATGGCACATTGTGGATTTGAATAATACTGATATGCTCCGAGTGTTGATATAAAACTACCAGAATTAGTGTAACCTGTTAAATAAATAAATCCGGCATTATCTACTGCAACCCCATAACCAAAATCAATTCCACCACCATTGCATTGAAATGGTCCACCATGATAGGTTGCCCAAAGTCTTGTGCCTGTTTTATTAAATTTTACTAAAATTGCATCAAATTCTGCACTCATAAATGTTTTTTGGGTACCTGGGGTAGCCAAACCTTGAGAATATGTTGTGCCACAAAAAATAACATTTGTGTCATTATCTATTGTAATACCGTTACCAACCGGGCTTAATGCACTTGGTACATTTATTCCATAACTCCCGTCTGCATTGTTACCACCATAATACGTACCCCAGTTTCTATGGCCGTTTAAATTAAAACAACTTAAAAACAAATCGGTTACACCCCCACCATACTGTGTTTGGTGTGAGCCTGTTGTTGAAAATATAGAATCACTAGCAGTAGTTCCGGTTATAAACAAATAATCGCCTTTTATGGCCATATCAAATCCGTAATCATAATTAAGCCCGCCATAATAGGTTGCCCAAATTATATTGCCTTGTTTATTGTATTTATTTATGTAAACATCGGTTGCGCCTGCATATACCGATTGATAGCTGCCGCTTGTTGCTATATGTGTAAACGAATTGGTATATCCGCAGATATAAATATTATCAAACCTGTCGTGAGCAATGCCATAGCTTCGCTCATTACCGGCTCCTCCCATGTATGTTATCCATGGAGCAGGGTCTATTACTAAAGTATGGTTAGGTTCAATGCTGCCACCTGGCAAATTAAACCCGTAAAAATTTCCAAGTTTCTTAAATTCTACCTTTACTTCTTTTTTATTGGCTAGTTGATTATCTGTGTATGTAAACGAGTATGGTATGGTTTCGGTTATCTTTCCGTTTGATGTTTCTATTACCAACGAACCATTTGCTATTTCTATACTTTTTGCCCCTTTTACTTTAAACTTTATCTGGCTTATATCTGCTCCCTCATGTAATATAAAATTATACTTAAACGGCTTTCCTGTTTTGGGTTCAAATAAAAACTCCACATCAATACCACTATACAAATTTTTATAAATTATCTTTCCGTAATGGTTAACCTGTAAAATTCCTTGCTCTCCACAATGTGGCGTATAATAATTAATATAATCGGTTCCTATGTTTTCTTTTAAAATGATTTTGTTATTGTTTGTTTGTTGAAATTCAAAATCTATTCGATGAATATGGTTTGTATAAATAAAACTGTCAGGCTTGGGTTCTGGTAAATTTACTTCAAAATTATTGTTCATTTCACCTTTGGGTTGCAACTGTTTGGTTACCTTAATCAATTCATAACTAAACCCGTTTTCTTTTAATTGTACCTTTAAATTACCGGCATTTAGCAAAAACAATATATCTTTATTTGGCTGTCCGTACTGGTTTATTATTTGACCCTTATTTTCTATAAAGCCATAGTGTTTTGAGCCTAAAACATTTGTAATATTAGTTAATACTAAAAAAATTGATACGAAAAACAATTTTAATTGTAAATTCAATTTCATTAATAGTGAGTTAAATGTAAAACAAATGTTACATTTTATATTCTAAAAAAGAAACAATAGGAAATAAAATTGTTGTTAAATTATACGAATTGCAGAATACTTATGCGAACTGCTATGTGAGCGAAACCTTTTTTATTGTTTTGCTTCAGTGTTTTCTTCTGTTAATTCAGTGCTTTCTTCCAGCACTCCAGATTCATCTTCTGTTTGTATTAATGATTCGAAATTTAAAACGTCTTTTATGGTATGGTACCACTTTATTAGTTTTTTAATATCGTTGTCATAAACGCGTTCACTATCAATATTTATGGTTTCAATCAGGTATTTTCTTAATTTCTTGGGGTCGGTTGTAGGTTCAGGCACATTACCGTTTTCTTTAAGTTTATAAAGTACTTCGGCAAGTTTTACATCACCATCAAGGGTGTACATGCTTATATCAGACAAAACAGAAACCTTATCTTGATAACCTGTAGAAAATTTAACCCCGGTACCAATGGTTTCAACAATAATACCGGTTTTACTTCTTCCTAAAACCTTGTGCAAACCGCTTTTTCCGCTAATTGAAACAATATCTTTTAACTCCATTAAAAAAAATTTTTAGGTGGCAAATGTAACAAAATTTAAAAACTGTGAATTTTTATTTCAAATACAATTGTAAACCTGCCTTTATTTTGCACCCCGATTTGAAAAAAATTATTTTCATACTTTTTGTGATGAGCCAATTAAGCACATTGGCACAACAGGTAATAAACATAGAAAGCAAACGATACGATAGACTTGATAGTGGTTGGCATGGTTCATCAGAATTTAACCTCAGCTACATTCAAAATCAAAACAAAATTTTAAGCACGGGTACCAAACAAGATATTATGTTTATTGAAGGTATTAATACTTATTTGTTTATAAACGATTTAAATTTTATTCGCGTAAACGAAAAAAACCTCGATTACAGCACATATCAACATTTACGCTATAAACGCACAATTAAGCCATGGCTGCATGGCGAGGCTTTCGGTCAAACTCAATTCAACCAACAACTGGGCTTAAATTTCAGAGGTTTACTTGGAGCAGGCCCGCGTATAAGGCTGGTTCAAAACGATAGTATAAAAGTTTTTGTAGGACCAATGTGGATGTACGAATATGAGGTTGAAAGGCCAAATAAAAGGCAAGTAGTAACTAATCGCCTAAGTCTTTATATTTCGGCATTATTAATAAAAAAAGATTTGCTTAACATTAACTTATTGGGTTATTACCAACCCGATGTAGCAAACCCAAAAGATTTTAGAATTTTAACCGAACTTCGCTTCGATTTTAGAATTACAAAATACCTATCTTTTAGGTTTGCCGGCAGCCAAACATACGATTCAGACCCACCACCGGGCATACCCAACAACTTTCTGAATATTCGAAACGGAATTGTATATTTTGTACCATAAAACAAAATCATCGTTTATTCATAAAAAAGGTTGTTTTACAGATTGTTAACTTTTTTTAAATAAAACGGTTATATTTATAATTTTGCCTGAACCTAATAAACGAAAAGAAATGGTTGAATCAGTTGAGATTTATAAACCCAAAAACAAAATCAGAGTCGTTACAGCAGCAAGTTTGTTTGATGGCCACGATGCCGCCATCAATATCATGCGCAGGATTATACAAGCCAGTGGTGCCGAGGTCATTCACCTGGGGCACGACCGCAGTGCCGAAGAAGTGGTGAATTGCGCCATACAGGAAGATGCCAACGCTATTGCCCTTACATCCTATCAGGGCGGCCACGTAGAATACTTCAAGTACATGTACGATTTGTTGCAGCAAAAAGGGTGTGGACATATCAAAATATTCGGTGGCGGAGGCGGAACGATTTTGCCTGAAGAAATTGAAGAGTTGCACAAATACGGCATCACCCGCATCTATCATCCTGATGACGGCCGCGCCATGGGCCTGCAAGGCATGATTAACGATATGCTGCAAAAGTGCGATTTCCCCACAGGCCAGCAACTGAATGGCGAGATAAAGCACCTGAGTGAAAAAGACTATAAATCCATTGCACGCCTCATTTCGGCTGCAGAAAATGACCCCGATAATTTTAAGAATGTACTCAAGTCACTCAACATTAGCAATACACCCGTGTTGGGTATAACTGGTACAGGCGGTGCCGGTAAATCATCTTTAGTTGATGAATTGGTCCGCAGGTTTTTGATGGATTTTAAAGATAAAACCGTTGCCATCATTTCGGTTGACCCCAGCAAAAAGAAAACAGGTGGAGCACTGCTTGGCGACCGCATTCGTATGAATGCCATTAAAAACCCGCGTGTGTATATGCGCTCGTTGGCTACCCGCCAAAGCAACCTGGCTTTATCAAAGCATGTGCAGGAAGCAGTGGATATTGTAAAAGCTGCCAACTTCGATTTAATTATTCTTGAAACATCAGGTATTGGTCAAAGCGATACGGAAATAATGGACCACAGCGATGTGGCTTTATATGTAATGACTCCGGAATACGGTGCCGCTACACAACTGGAGAAAATTGACATGCTCGATTTTGCTGACATCATTGCCATCAACAAATTTGATAAAAAAGGCGCACTCGATGCCTTGCGTGATGTAAAAAAACAATACCAGCGCAACCACAAACTGTTCGATCAAAATCCGGATGCGATGCCTGTGTATGGTACCATTGCCAGCCAGTTTAACGACCCCGGAATGAATAGCCTGTACAAAGCGGTGATGGATAAAATCGTAGAAAAAACCGGTGCCGACCTCAAATCTACTTACGAGATTACCGATGAAATGAGCGAGAAGGTGTACATCATTCCTCCTTCACGCACACGTTATCTCTCTGAAATATCAGAAAACAACCGAAACTACGACAAATGGGTGAATAAGCAGGTGGAGATTGCGGAAAAACTGCATGGACTTAAAACATCCATCGATACCATCAAAGCATCTAAGCTGGATGATAAAGACCGTTTAGTAAAAGTATTGGATGAAACTTACCATAACGTAGCGCTGGATTTGGACCCTCGCAACCGTCAGATTTTAGAAACCTGGGAGCAGAAAAAAGATTTATATCGCAATGAGTACTATGTATTCAAAGTGCGCGATAAGGAAATAAAAATAAAAACCCATACTGAATCGCTATCGCATACACAGGTGCCCAAAGTAGCCGTGCCTAAATACAAAGGCTGGGGCGATATTCTGCGCTGGGCCCTGCAGGAAAATTTCCCCGGAGAATTTCCTTACACGGCTGGTATTTATCCATTTAAACGCGAAGGCGAAGATCCTACCCGTATGTTTGCCGGTGAAGGCGGCCCTGAACGCACCAACAAGCGTTTTCACTATGTGTCGCAGGGAATGCCTGCCAAGCGCTTGAGTACAGCTTTTGATTCGGTAACGCTTTACGGAAACGACCCCGACCACCGCCCTGATATTTACGGAAAAATTGGTAACTCTGGTGTGAGTGTGTGGAGTTTGGATGCAGCTAAAAAACTCTATTCAGGCTTCAACTTAGCTGACCCGAAAACATCCGTTTCCATGACCATCAATGGTCCCGCTGCCATTATCTGTGCATTTTTTATGAATGCGGCTATTGATCAGCAGTGTGAAATTTACATCAAACAAAACGGATTGGAAGCTGAAGTCAACAAAAAGATTGACGAGATATTTAAAGCACGTGGCACCAAGCGGCCTACATATAACGGCCCGCTTCCCGAAGGAAACGATGGTTTAGGTTTGAAGTTGCTGGGCGTTACAGGTGATCAGGTATTACCGGCTGATGTGTATAACAAAATAAAAACCGAAACATTGAAGCAGGTTCGCGGAACTGTACAAGCCGACATTCTGAAAGAAGATCAGGCACAAAACACCTGCATTTTCTCAACTGAATTTTCACTGCGTGTGATGGGCGATGTGCAGCAATATTTTATAGATAACAATGTCCGCAATTTTTATTCGGTTTCTATAAGTGGTTACCATATTGCCGAAGCTGGAGCAAATCCCATAACACAATTGGCGCTCACGCTTTCAAATGGTTTCACGTTTGTTGAATACTACTTGAGTCGTGGCATGCATATCGATGATTTTGCACCAAACTTATCATTCTTCTTCTCAAACGGTATCGATCCTGAATATTCAGTAATTGGCCGTGTAGCACGCAGAATATGGGCCAAAGCCATGAAACTGAAATACGGAGCCAACGAGCGCAGCCAAATGTTGAAATACCACATTCAAACATCAGGTCGCAGTTTGCACGCACAGGAAATTGACTTTAACGACATACGCACCACGCTGCAAGCGTTATATGCCATTTATGATAACTGCAATTCGCTTCACACCAATGCGTATGACGAAGCCATCACTACACCTACCGAAGAAAGCGTAAGAAGAGCCATGGCTATTCAGCTCATCATTAACCGCGAGTTGGGATTGGCCAAAAACGAAAATCCATTGCAAGGCTCATTTATCATTGAAGAACTTACCGATTTGGTAGAAGAAGCCGTATTGGCAGAGTTTGATCGCATTACTGAGCGTGGAGGTGTATTGGGCGCCATGGAAACCATGTATCAGCGCAACAAAATACAGGAAGAAAGCATGTATTACGAAATGCTGAAACACACCGGTGAATATCCGATTATTGGTGTAAACACTTTCCTCTCAAGCAAAGGTTCTCCAACCATTGTTCCTGCAGAAGTAATCCGTTCAACCACCGAAGAGAAAGAATATCAGATTGAGATGTTGAATGAGTTGAAAAAAGGCAATGCCGAAAAAGCCAAAGAAATGTTACACCGCTTACAACAGGTAGCCATTCACAACCAAAACATATTTGCCGAGTTGATGGAAACTGTGAAATATTGCTCACTTGGTCAAATTACAAATGCGTTGTTTGAGGTGGGTGGACAGTATAGAAGGAACATGTAATCTAATATCGTGTCAGGATACCCCGAATAGCGCATCGAACTTCGGGGTCGGAAGACAGTATAGAGGGAATATGTAAAATGGATGTTGCAACCTCGACAAACAACGTACCAATAAGGCTTACGGCTGAAAGGTGGCATCATATTTCGGTAGGCCACCCTGAAGTTGCCGAATATTATTTTGAAATACTTGAAACGATTCAGTTTCCTGATGCAGTTTATGAAGTTAAATTTAATGAATTACTTGCTATTAAGGCATTTCCAAAATTAAATGATAAATTTGTAGTAGTAGTTTATAAAAAGGTTTCAAGTTTTGACGGATTTGTAATCACGTCTTATTTAACCAACAAGATCAAAGAATTTTTAAATAGGAAAAAAATATGGGCTTCGCAGAATTAAAAGAACTAGACATTTTATTGCCGTATTTCATAAAGCATAAGAATATATGGTCGGATTATGATGCCGAAGCTGATACGCTTTATATTCACTTCAAAAAACCAAATATTGCAGACAATACCGAAATGACTTCTGATGACGTAATTATTCGTTATTACAAAGGAGAAGTAATCGGTGTAACAATATTGCATGCCAGTAAGAGAGGAATCAATGTTCAGTAAAAGACAAAACATATTTGCAGAGTTGATGGAAACCCTAAAATATTGCTCGCTCGGTCAAATTACGAATGCGTTGTTTGAGGTAGGCAGGCAGTATAGAAGGAATATGTAAAGTGTGAGGTTAAATAAAAACAACAACTTGTATTTATGGAAGATATTAAATTAGATAGTATTAAAAAAAAAATCTTAAAGAGTTATGAAGAAATAATCGATGATTTATTAGCAATTTGTCAAAGCCCTATAGAAAAATTATTTTTTATAAATCTTATTTATTATTTTCTAAAACAAACTAAAAGCCCCATTGACATGGCATTCTTTAAACCTATTTATGATATTAATGAAGAAAAGCTATCAATCGAATGTTATGGCATCGAAATTTATGGAACCGAAGTTTATAAATTTTTAAATAATAACTTAGACAAATGTGAAAAATTGCAATTATTCATGTCCGTTTATCCACAATATAAGATAAATATTCAGGGGAATAATTATTACTTAGACTTTGGTATTTTTGTTCGAGATGTTTATGAAACAATGCCTCCTTTAAAAATAGCAATTGAATGTGATGGACATGAATATCATTCAACCAAAGAAAGCATTAAAAGAGATAATATTAGAATGAGAAACATAACAAGTAAAGGATGGAGTTTTATTAGATTTAGTGGAAGTGAAATTAATAATTTCAATAACAAAGAATTTGATATAGAAATGGAAAAAATTATATCAATAATAAACAATTATTTTGGTTTAAATCCAGATTCAAATAATTCCATATTCAGTCTTCCTATCTAAATAATAGTATTAAATTATATTAATTTTTCCAATAAAATAATAAAATTCTTATTACAACAATTATTGCGTATCAAAATATATAATAATTACAAACAAGATTAACAACTATTTAATAAGATAAAATCTCTTTAAAATTACTTTACCCGTTGGATTTGATGATTGACAACAAAGCGGTGATTTAGATTTATGATAAGTGATAAATTACCGGGTGATGCTTGTTCGGGAAGAGTCATGTTTATTAATGCATCACCTTCCTGAACATTAGCTATTTGCCTTTTTATTATTTTCCCCGTTACATCAAGCCAAGTAATATAAATTGTTCCGCTTTCAGGAAATTGAATGGAAACAGTAATATTATTCTCTGCCGGATTGGGATATACCGTTGATTTAATAGAAGGGTTACTTTTAATTTTAGCTAATCCAGTTGATTGTTTCTTTTTAATAAGCACAACTTCAAAAATTGTTGCATCAGCACTTGTAGTATTTGTTTGATTATTAACAAAGGGATTTAAGGAATTTGATGATATGCCGCCATAAACATAACCTAAAGTAATTGTATCAGAATTAATATTATCAATATCTGCAAAATCATCATGTAAATGATGAATATCATTATTTTTTATAAACTCTGCACTTGCCCCTTTAAAATTATTAAGTTCAAGTGGCAATTTAAACTCCTCCATTAGAGTATCATTTTTTCTTTGCACCACACTAATGGTTTTGGTAAATGGAACATTATCGTCTTTTATTAAACTATCATTCAAATAATAATACTGGCTCATGCCTCCAATAAAAATACTGAATTGTGTTTTGTTTATTGAAGAATAAACATTGGCTACAGCCGAATGATAATTGCTTAAGTATTGATTAAAGGAAGTAATTGGCCTGATACTATTGCTATTAATATCTACCGGATATAAAAATGGCAAATCGGCAGTATGTTGAAAAACACCGGAAGAAATGGTGTATCCAAGCGTATTATCAATATTTATTCGTGGAATTAAATTGTAATCTCTTCGATGCAAATGAAATTCATCTACAATGGGAGTTAAATGTGTAACTTTAATAATGGTATCATTATTTAAAATTTTAAATCTACGTACGGCATTGGTATATTTTTGAGTAAAAGTTGGGTTACCCATTGGGTTATATCTGCCATCAAAACGATGACCGCCAACCAAAATAAAAGTATCTCTTATTGTTGCCAAGTGGCCGCCTGTAACGGCAAAATCCTCATGCATTACCTGTTTAAAATATTTATTTATATTCATTTCGTTAGTAATAATACCATTTATTAATTCGCTTATTCTAATTGTGGTAAGATAGGGAAATGTAATGTGATTACCTTGACTATTAGAAAATGCATATCCACCAATAATATAAAGCGTATCTCCAACTTGATGAAAGTTCATGTTGGTTGATTGTAGTTGTTCTTTCATTGCTGTATTTAATTCAGCTAAAGAACGGCTCCAAAATCTTTTTTGAATTGGATCTACAACTAAAATATTTTTATTATTACTGCTTTCGGGAAAAGAATTAAAAGGCTGCCTTGCGTGTAAACCATCTAGCCTGCCACCTATAATTAACCACATATTATTGCTTTGCCCGAATGCATAAGAATGAAGACCCGGCAATCCTTCAATGTTTACAGGATTTAACTTTAACTCATAATTAAATTGAGCTAAAATTATAGTAGCTTTTAACAATAATGCAAAAACTTTAAAATATTTCATGCAGCGAATTTCTTAATACCAAACGTAATTTTCCGTAACATGAGTAAAATAATAATATTTAATAAGCTTGTAAATGTTTATTAAATATGCAGAAAATTTAATGCTTAACTGTAATTAATATGTATAAAAATTATTCGAATACAATTTTTATTAATAAAAAATGAGTCGAATTGTTAAACAATATGAATTAATAATGTTGTCTAACAAATAAAATAATTTCTAAACCAAATCGAATATTGCTTACAATATAAAAGAAAGTCTGTTACCCGATATTACTTTCAACAAAATTCCAATTAATTACATTCCAATAGGCGCTAATATAATCAGCTCGCTTGTTTTGGTGTTTCAAGTAATATGCGTGTTCCCATACATCAATTCCCAAAACTGGTTTTCCACGTTTTTCTGCTACATTCATAATTGGGTTATCTTGGTTAGGAGTAGTTGTAATTTCCAAAGCGCCAAATCTGTTTACAATTACCCAAGCCCAGCCACTGCCAAAAACTCCAATTGCAGCTTTTTCAAAAGCGGATTTAAATTGCTCAAAATCTCCCCAGGTAGTTGTTATCATTCCCATTGTTTTTGTGCCAGGTTTAGTTCCGGTTTTTAACATTTGCCATAAAAAGTTATGATTCCAGTGGCCACCTCCATGGTTTCTTACTACATTTCGTGCACTTTCGGGCAATGCCATTAAATCACGTAACATGATTTCAAGGGGCATGGTTTTTAGCTGAGGATGACTTTCAAGGGTTTCATTTAATTTATTAATGTATGCCTGATGATGTTTTGTGTAGTGGATTTCCATGGTTTTTGCATCAATATGAGGTTCTAATGCATTAAATGCATAACCCAATGGCGGTAATTCAAATTTTCCATTTACAGGTTTTATATCGTTTTGGGTTGAACCGAAAATATGGTTTGGTTCAGCTTTTAAATTAATTTTAGGCATACATGCTGCAATACCTGCAAATACTGATGTTTTTACAAAGTTTCTTCGTGTATTCATGTTCTGATATTAAAAATCAAAAATACAAAATTTTAAAAATGCCGATTATTAATATTTTTGCACAATAACAATGTCTGATACAACATTAACCGAAATTCATGTAGATGGAATGACTTGCACAAACTGTGCAGCAAGTGTTCAAAAAAGGCTCGAAAAACAAGGATTGGCCAACGTAAATGTAAATTTTGCTACCGGTGAAGTTATTTTTAAAAATTTAAGCAATTTACCCTTAGAATCAATTAGCGAAAGTATTGAAGACCTGGGCTACAAGGTTACATTACCAAACCAAACAGTAACCGAAAAAAAAAACTTTTAGCCACATTAGAAAGTAGGTTTGTTTTTTGTTTAATATTTACCATTCCATTGTTATTGCACATGGTTTTCCCATGGCAACCATTACATAATCCATATTTTCAATTGGTTTTATCTATTCCGGTTTATTTTGTTGGATTAAGTTTTTTTGGAAAAAGCGCTTGGGCAAGCATTAAAGGAGGTGTTCCAAACATGGATGTATTAATTGCCATTGGTGCATCTTCGGCACTTTTTTACAGCATTTACGGTACTTTTGCTTTTGCCGGCACACATCAAGTTCATCAATATTTATTTTATGAAACAGGAGCAACCATTATAACATTTGTAATGCTTGGTAACCTAATTGAAAAACGTTCCGTAAAAAAAACCACAACAGCCATTGAAGCTTTAACAAAGCTACAGGTAAATATTGCAAAAAAAATTATTGTAAAAAACGCAACGGAAATCATTGAAGAAATTGAAACCAAAGATTTAGTTATAAGCGACTTGGTTCAGGTAAATAATGGAGACAGTATTCCTGCAGACGGAATGATTGTTTCCGGATCAGCAACTATTGATGAATCAATGCTAACCGGGGAAAGTGTTCCGGTGCAAAAAACTACTGGCAATGATGTATATGCCGGTACTATTATAACCGATGGTATGATTAGGTTTATGGTTACAAAACCTATTAAGCAAACAGTTTTATCGGGTATTATAAATTTAGTAAAACAAGCACAAACACAAAAACCCAAGATTCAGCAACTTGGTGATAAAGTTAGTGCAATTTTTGTACCTGTTGTAATTGTAATTTCAATTCTTACTTTTATGGTAAGCTATTTTTGGTTCGACTTATCGTCAGCCCAAAGTATGCTTAGGGCTGTTGCTGTATTGGTAATATCATGCCCTTGCGCTATGGGACTTGCTACACCCACAGCAGTTGCAGTTGGAATTGGCAAAGCTGCCCGAAACGGTATTTTAATTAAAGGCGGTTCAACACTCGAAGAATTTGCTAAAACAAAAACTATTATTTTTGATAAAACAGGTACTCTTACTCATGGAAATTTTACTATTGCCGATTTTACAACCTTTAATGGTATAGAATCAGATTTAAAAAATATCATCTATAATCTTGAGTTACATTCTTCTCATCCCATTGCAAAATCAATTACAATTAATTGCAAAAACTGGTTCAAAAAACAAATTAATTTTAACAATATTTATGAGTTAAAAGGAGAAGGAATTAAAGCAGAATTATTAGACGGAACAAAAGTTTTACTGGCTTCAAACAAAACCAATAAATACAATAATTTAGGCATTTTATTTTGGCTGAACCAAACTTGTGTTGCAGGTTTTAATATTGTTGATGACCTGAAAGAAGATGCATTAAATGTTGTTGAATATTTTAATAAAAACCATATAAAAACATTACTTGTAAGTGGCGATGAAGAAAAAAAAGTTAAAGACATAGCTAAAAAAACCAATATAATTGATTATAAATTCAGGCAATTACCTCATGAAAAATTAAAGTTAATAGAAGAGTTGGCAATTAACGGGAATTTGGCTATGGTAGGCGATGGAATTAACGATGCCCCGGCACTAACAAAGGCACAAACAGGCATAAGTTTTAGCGCTGCCACCGATATTGCCAAACAAAGTGCTCAAATAATTTTAACCAGAAAAGAATTAAGTGCATTAAAATATGCTCATGTAATTAGCAAACAAACATACAGCACCATAAAACAAAATTTATTTTGGGCATTTTTTTATAATGTTTTGTGTATTCCAATTGCGGCTGCAGGTTATTTGCACCCCATGCTTGGCGCTTTAAGTATGGCTTTAAGCGATGTAATTGTAATTGGTAACAGCTTAAGGCTTGGTGTAAGAAAAATTAAATAAAAAGCATGTTAAAAAAGTTATCGCTAACAAAATACAACAGCCTTCAGATATATCAGTTTTTACGATTTGGCAGTTTCTTTTTAATTAGTATATTAATAGCAAAAATTGTTTTTTTTAAACATAGCCCCGAATATGGTACATTATTAATTAGCAGGTTTGAAGGTTTACTTTTAATAAGCGGAAGTGTTACATGGTTTTGGGTATCGAGTATATGTAACACGCTTATTCCTTTTTACAATGGCTCTGATGAATCAACTCAAAAAAAAATATTGTTTAATGCTTTTGTTTTATTAACTGTTTTTTCGCTAATAGCCGGAATTGTTGTATTTGTAATTGGGTATTATAAAAAATTTGATAGCGACTTGTATCAAATGTTTGCAGTTGTTATTTTTTTTAATACACCAAGCTTTTTAGCCGATTATATTTTTTACTTAAAAGGCAAGTATAAAAGCTTAATTTATTGGGGCATAATAACTTTTTCGGCCCAAATAATATTGTTGTGTGTACCTATTTATACACGTAACACATTAAACTCAGCCATAAATCTTTGGCTGGTATTAAGTATGCTTAAATTTAATTATACCATAATTCTTTTAATGAAATATGCTTCCATACATGTTCATACCCGTTTAATTTTTGATTTTATGAAAAAGGTTACACCTTTTATGTTTTCGATTTTTTTAGCAGGCAGTATGGAATATATTAACAGTTATATTGTTCAATTTAGGGGAACTGTTAACGATTTCACAATTTTTAGATACGGAGCCAAAGAATTACCCATATTTTTAATTTTAGCTAATACGCTTAGTAATGTTTACAGCGGAGAAATTTCTAACTTAAACAAAGAAGGCAAACTTGATTTGGCTTTGAAAAAACTTAAAAAAGCCAACCAACGCTTAATGCGGTGGCTTTTTCCCGGTACAGTTTTTTTAATGCTTATCAGTAAGTATTTTTTTATTTATGTATATCACCCAAACCTTGCTGAAGGTTACAAAATTTTCAATATTTATCTTTTATTAATTGTTAGTCGTATGTTGTTTCCGCAAACAATTATTATGGGTTTAATGAAAAACAGAATTTTTTATTTGGTTTCAACAAATTACTTAATTATCAATGTAACCTTATCAATTTGGTTTTATAACCTATTTGGAATTACAGGTATTGCTTACGCAACAGTTATAGCCTATTTGGTTGAAAAAATAATGCTGGTTATTTATTGCAAAACCCAATCGATAGATATAAGAAAATATACTGCATTAGGCGAATATTTAATTTACAGCATTGCTACAATAGCTATTTATTTCGCTATAACTTTTAATCAAGAGTTATATAATTGGTTTAAACTTTAGCAATTTGTTTATAAAATTAAATTATGATTAAAATCATGTATAATTTTATAACATTAATTATCAATTATATATAAAGATTAAAACATGTTATCAACATAAAATATATTTTTAAACTTGACATTATAGTTATTTTCTCTTTTACATTTGCGGTGTAACAATAAATTTACAAAACAATGAAAAAGACATTACTATTAGCAGCATTTGCATTTGCGGGAGCATTTGCTTATGCACAAAAACCCGGAGCAGGTGACAAAACAGCAGAAGTTAGTTTTACAGGTGCCGGCTTAAACAGCTTTAACTACAATGCCCCTGAATTACGTTTTCGTTACTTCTTAGCCGATAATATGGCAGTAAGAGCTCGTTTATCGTTAGGTTCTACCTCTTCAACCGATAAAGAAACAGTTAATACAGGTGGAACAGAAGTAAATGTAGAAAGAAAAACTGGAAGTGGTTTTAACTTGGGTATTTCTCCGGGTATTGAAATGCACTTTGCCGGAACAGATAAACTTTCTCCTTATGCTGGAGCTTCATTAAATATTGGATTGGGTGGTGGAGCAACAATCGAATATACCAATGCAACCGGTGGTGCACCTGGCGCTTGGACTGGTGTTGCTAAAGATAACAAGGCTACAACAAAAAAAGGCAGCACTTTTGGGTTAGGAATAACCATGTTAATGGGTGCTGATTACTACATTACCGATGGTGTATTTGTTGGTGGTGAATTTGGTTTAGGTTTGTTTAATATGACAAGCACAGGAGAAGGTGAAACAACTACAAAAGTTAGTGGTGTTGAAACCAAAGGTAAATCTGCAACAAACAGTACTTTTGATTTATTTGGCATGATGCCTTCAGGTGGTGTTCGTTTAGGATTTAAATTTTAATTAAATAATTTAATTTTTTATAAAAAAGCTGCTTCAACAATGAGGCAGCTTATTTTATTTTGTAATTAAAATATCAAAACGATAATGATGATATGGTTGCCAATATTGTTGTTTTATAATTTCTCCTTTTACACCTAAAGAATCGCATAAATTTAAAATTTCTTTTTTGTGCCAAAAACGCCCCATTTTATTTTTATTTTTTAAAATTTGAACTATATAACTTATTAATTTAATAGTTGTGTTATAAAAACTAAAAAATTTATTGGCATCTGGCACATCTGTTAACAACAGTTTACCACCGTTTTTTAAATGATTTAGGCAATTCTTTATCAGTGTTGCCGCTTCATTATTACTTTCAAAATATTGAAATGAAAATGCAATAAATATAACATCAAACGTTTGGTTCAGGGAAAACTCTAAAGCATTTTCACAAATATAAGTTGTATTTAATTTTTTGTTTTTTATAGCAGTTTCAATCAACTTCTCACTAAAATCTACACCTGTAATTTCATTGCAATAATGCGCAATTTGTTTTGTAATAAGTCCATTACCACAGCAAACATCCAATACATTTTTTTCTTTTGTAATTTCAAGTTTTTCTATAATATAATTAGTGGTTTTAATTAATATCTCATCAGATAGGTTTTTACCGTTTAAGGTTCTTCCAACTTGTTGTAATAAATTATTGCTTTGTGCGTATTTATTCCAAAAATTTTTCCAATACATATTATTCGTGGTGATAAGGCAACCCTTTAATAATTGTAAATGCACGATATAATTGCTCGGCTAAAATTAATTTTACCAGTTGGTGGGTAAATACAAATTTTGATAACGACAATTGTTCATTAGCTCTTTGATAGATTGCATTATCAAAGCCATAAGCACCTCCTACTATAAAGACCAATGATGAATTGTTATTGAGCCATTTTTCAAGTTTACGGGCAAATTCGGGAGATGTGTATTCTTTTCCTTTATCATCTAAAATTATAACAAAATCATTGCTTTTTAATGATTTTAAAATCATTTCTCCTTCATTTTTCCTCTGTAAATCTGTATCGTTGGTTTTAAGTCGTGCTGGAGTTATAATTTCTGAATAGCTAAAATTACAATAACGTTTTAACCTCTCTTCATATATCTCAAAGCCATCTTTAATAAAGCCAAAATGTGTTTTTCCTGTTTGAACCAACTTAATATTCACTGTTGCAATTTAATTGTTTAGCTTAAAGAGTTTGTTTTAGGTTCAATTTTATAAAGCAAAAAACCAACATTTATACTTTTTAATTAATTATGAATTAAATATAAATAAGTTTAAAATTGCAATGCTTTAAAAACAAAAAACAATGAGTGATACTTTTTTTGACTTTGAAAAAAGCATAAAGGAACTTTACGAACAACTTGAAGATTTAAATAAAACGCAAGCAAAAGGAAAGATAGATGTAAGCGATAAAATTGAAGAGTTAAAACAAAAAATTGAAGAAGAAAAACGTAACGTTTACAGCAATTTAACAGGGTGGCAAAGGGTACAAATAAGCCGACATCCGGAAAGACCATATACGCTTGATTATATTGAAAATTGCTTTAATGATTTTATTGAATTACATGGCGATAGAAACGTAAAAGACGATAAAGCCATGGTTGGCGGTTTTGCAAGTATAAACGGACAAAGTGTAATGGTTATTGGCCAACAAAAAGGAAGAAATACCAAGCAGCGCCAACTAAGAAACTTTGGTATGGCTAACCCCGAAGGTTACAGAAAAGCCTTAAGATTAATGAAACTTGCCGAAAAATTTAATATACCGGTTGTTACATTAATAGATACACCTGGTGCTTCACCGGGGCTTGAGGCCGAAGAACGCGGACAAGGAGAAGCTATAGCCAAAAATTTACTTGAAATGAGTGTGTTAAAAGTTCCGATTGTATGTATAGTTATTGGTGAAGGTGCAAGTGGAGGAGCATTGGGAATTGGTGTTGGCGATAGGGTTTACATGATGGAAAACACGTGGTATTCGGTAATTTCTCCAGAAAGTTGCAGCAGCATTTTGTGGCGTAGTTGGGAACATAAAGAAAAAGCGGCAGATGCCCTTAAACTTACTGCCACCGATATGTTAAACAACAAACTAATTGATGGTATTATTCCTGAACCACTTGGTGGTGCACACAATGATAAGGAACAAACTTACAAAACACTTAAAGATTATATTACAAATGCTATAATTGAATTAAAGCAAATTAATACCGATGAGCTTGTAAATAAACGAATAGAGAAATTTAGTAACATGGGTGCGTTTGTTGAAGAATAATCCCTATGGAATATTCATATATTTATGAGTTTGCAAACTAATTTGCCATTTGGGATTTTGCTTTACATAATCAATTATTAGCGGTAACATTTCTTCTTTTTTATCCCACTCAGGCTGTAAAAAAAATTTGCAATTTGGCTGAACCAATTCTGCATGTTTTTCAGCCCAGTCAAAATCGCTTTTATTGTATATAATTACTTTAAGTTCGTTGGCTAAATTTAAACTTGTTAGCAAAGGTGCTTTAAATTTTTTTGGCGATACACAAATCCAATTCCAATTACCTGTAATTTCATAAGCTCCGCTAGTTTCAATATTTATTTTAATATTGTTTTTTATTAGTTTTTCGGTAAGTAAATCAAGTTGGTGCATACATGGTTCGCCACCGGTTATTACAGCCAGTTTTGCATTTGTATTTAAAACATATCCAACAATATCATCAACACTAATTAGCGGATGTTTACTTGCATCCCAACTTTCTTTTACATCGCACCATACACAACCAACATCGCAGCCTCCAAGCCTTATAAAATAAGCAGCATTGCCTGTATAAGCTCCTTCGCCCTGAATAGTGTAAAAATGCTCCATTACAGGCAGTTTATCCATTGTTTACAGTATTTAAGTAATGAACAATTTGATTCGAAGCATCTATCATCGAAAAATTTTTGCCACAATCAATAATGGTATCGTTGTATTTTAATGCTAAATCTGTTTTTAAGCCTATTTTAAAATTAGCGTTGCTTTTGGCTGCAATTGCTTGCAAGGGTAATATATCTTCGTTGTATAAATTTATCAATAAATCGAAAGGTTCGGTTACAAAACGACCAAGTTTGTTAAATACAGGTATATTGAAAAAGTTTAAATGTTCGTGCCAAAAATATTCGTTAAATAAGTGAATATGTTTTTGTTTAAATGGCTTTTTATAATCTATAAAACCCATTAAATAAACTTTTTTTCCTTGATTTTTATAATCGTTTGCAATTTGTTGTATTACTTTTTCATTATTTTCATCTGTAGCATTGTATAGTATTCCAATGGTTTGAACGCTACTAAATTTTGGTAATTTGATGTATTTTGAATTCATCTTGGGTTCAACCATTTTACGTCCAAAAAAATCTTTTATATTTTTAATAAAACCCATTATAAACCTACAAATATATGTTTATAAGAACAAGTTTGGATCAAAACAAATTTATTGCTTTACAAACATTTTATAAGCTGAGTAATTATTTGCAGTTATTTGTATATAATAAACACCTATTGAAAGATTTGATATATCATTTTCAATATTCTCAGAATCGAATTCTTTAATTATTGTGCCAAAAGAATTATAAATTGAAGCTTTCCAATATGGCAAATTGGTTGTTATAGAAATTTGGTTAATAACAGGATTAGGAAATAAATTGATAAAGTATTCTTCGTTAAAGCTTTTTACACTTGTTGTTGGTGTATCAACTTTTGGTAAGGTTGTTAGCTTTTTCCAATCGAAAAAGCCCCAAACCGGATAATGATCTGAGGTATTGTTAGAAAAATTTGAAATAAAAGTTCCTGCATTATCCCAAACGTTTGATGAATTTTGAATATACAAACTATCTACATTTTTCGATAGCATAATATGATCGATAAAACTTGCGCTAAATGCGTAACTTCTGCGTCCGGCTTCTTCTAAACGTTTACTAATAAACAGGTAATTATCGTCTAAAAAAATTTTAAAAGGTGTTGTGTTTTGATTAAAAGTTGAAAAACGAAGCATATCGTTCCAATCGCCAATAATCATAAATTTTTTTCCTGCGAGGTTTGTTTCAACATACGATTTTAATATGGCTGAAGAGGCTACTCGCCTATTGTAAGAATCTTGATCGGAAAGTGCTTTAAGATGAACCACTAAAAAAAATAAAGTATCGGTTCTTGTTCCGCCTTTTGTTTGAAGTGCAACTTGAAGCGGAGGCCTAGATGCAAATTGAAAATTTTGAGAAGAATTTACCGGTATATTAAATGTTAAAGAAGGTATAAGTGTAAACATGCTGTTTTTATATAGTAAAGCCATTTTTTGAGTGGCCGAAAATGTAGAATTTACGCCACTGTAAATTGAGCTTAAATCACTTAAAAGTGTTGAAAAAGTTGAATTATTGCTTACCTCACAAAGTCCCCAAACATCAATACCGGTTTGCTCTAAAACTCTTTTTACACTGTTATATTGGGTTACTTCATCAGTTGGACCATTACTTACATCTCCAAACCACTCTATATTCCAGCAAGCAACATCAAGCAAGGTATCGTTACCTAATTTAGGCAAAGTGGTTTGAGCCAAGCTTAGGTTCAACCAGATAGTAAATAAAATAAATATTGTTTTACGCATTTTGTTTTTTTATAAAAAGTAGCCAAATATAAGCACCTAATCCCAAAACCAATGTTAACAAACTTTGAAATCCATGAATAACGAATGCCAATGTTACTGCAATTTGATTTGGAATATTAATAAAGATTAAAGCAGACGATACAACATAATGATAAGCACCTGCCGAACCGGCTTGTATAGGCAAACTTCGGGCAACTACACCTAAAAACATAATAAGATAGGCTTCATATAATGTTATGTTTTTTGATTCGGAAAACATATCAAACCAAAGATATGTCATAAGAAAAAAACCAATCCAAATGCCAACTGTACATAAATAAAAAAATAACGGCCTTTTTACTTTTAAAAGTTTAATAAAAACTTGTATAAATTCTTTAAGCCAGATTAACGCCTTGAATTGCTGTTTTTTTAACACAAACCAAAATAAAAAAGCAAATACAACTGCAAGCAGTGCCAAGAATAATTTGTTTGATAAATTTAAATCATTGATGCTGACAAATTGTTTAATTAATGACCCATCATAAAAATACTCGGCAATAAAAACGCTAACAGTAATTATGGCTAAACATAGCGTATCTATTGCTCTTTCGAATACTATGGTGCTAAGCGAAATATTTATTTTTATATTATCTGTCTTTTTAATTGTTAAAGCTCTTATTACTTCGCCAAAACGTGGTATAACAAAATTTACTGCATACCCTGTTGCTAATGATGCAAATAGTACATTTTTTTTTACACCTACATCAACAGTTTTATACAACAATTGCCATCTTATAACTCTTAAAATATACACCAAAATACTTATTGCTAAAACAGGAATAATAACAATGTAATTACCATTTTTTAATGCTTCAATTAGTTGATTAATTGAAATGTTTTTTAATGTTGCATAAATTAGTGCAAATCCTAGTAATGCAGGCAAAACGTATGAAACAACCACCACAATTACCCGATTCATTTATCTAAGTTTAAATAATTGCAACTTATTACCATTTGCAAATACAAAATAATTATTACCGTCAAAAGCTGATTTTAAAGAATATCCGGTAGTACAATCAAAGGGAAATTCATCAAGCGAGTTGCCTTTAAAATCTACGGCCAATAAGCGGTTTAAATTTTTATTTAAAAATAAAACAGCATCTTTGTTTTGAAGTTTATAAGTATTAACCAAAGCTATACTGTCTTGATATTGCTTTTTGAAAACTATGTTTAAATTTTTATCAGTAATGGCAAAGGAATTATTATTTGATAAAACATAATATTTATCTGATTTATTTGTGATATTATAAGAAACAAAATCATTGCTTTTAAGCATCTTACAACTATTACTTTTATACCTGTATAAATATGAACCCAATGAATCAGACGCAATGGTATGAATGGTCATTGAATCAACATTTACAATTTTCATACATTTAAAATTTACTGAAGAATCAACTAGCGGTATTTTGATAGTATTTGCCAATTGATTTAATATCACAGGTTTACCAGCGCTATTTAAATACCATAAATAATTGTTGCCATGCCAATAAAATTCATCCAAAGAACTATTAATATTAGGCCATATATTTAATGGATTAAAACCTTGAATTAGCTTTCCTGTATTATTAAATGCCGAAATTTTATAGTACAAACCACCTGCAAATACTGCAAACTCATTATTAATTTCAAAGTATTTAACCGGGTAATTTGTACCCGTTGGTATCCAAACCGGCCATCCATAGGCATGATTACCTTTTTCATCAAGCAGATAAATATATTTTTGGCTGTTAAATAAATAATAAGTTTTGTCGTTTTTAAATAAATCAATTGTTTCAATATTACTTATTACTTCATCATTTAGTTGTATCGAGTTTATTAATACACCATCAACAGAATAAAAATGTATTTTAAACTGTTTATCCTGAGCCAAAACCATTTGACCATTAATAGCACTGTTAAAAACAATTTGAGGTGTGCCAATTATGGTTGTATCTAAAGTATAATCCCACAATTTTTCAACGGATTGTGGCATTGAGGTATTAAATCCGGAATAGGCATTAACCATAAAATAATGATCGGTGCTGCCGCTAAGTTGTAATGTAAAGTAATTGGTTTTATTGTAATAAACGGCATTCTTAACCATATTTGAATGCACTTCTTTATTTACAGTTTGCAAAAGACTTTTATAAGCATTTGCCCCATTTACAATAAATAAAAAATTATCTGTTTCATTTAGGTTTTCTGTATTTTTTTTAAATTCTTTTTGCTCACTTAATTTCTCGTTTGTTTTTAATTTTTCTGTTATAATATGTAGCACTTTTTCATTTTCGGCATAGTAAAGTTTGTTGTTTAAAATTGTGTAATAATTAAAATTTAAATTATCAAAAATATCACCCCAAAACCACTTAAAATAAGTTCCTAAATTACTTTTAAAAATATCGCCTGTAGTATCTGCAATGTCTAAAGTGTCTAAACTATATTTCTTATCAATTAAATTACCAATTTTATTTAATGAGTTTCTTACCATAAATTCATCTGTTATATCTAACATAGCAAACTTACTTTTTTCATAAGGTAAAATAGGCTCATGAACATACACAAGTGCTGCATTTTTTCCAATATATTTACTTAAATTTTCTGCTATGTTTATTTGTAAATGATCATTTACGCTATCAGCATAGTTTTTGTATTCGTTATATAAATTGTTGGCAATTAAATATTCGTTTAGGTTTGTATAAAAAATTTGGTAATTACTTAAGTTTAATATGGTGGCACTGCTAATGTTATCAGGCAAGTATTTATAAACATTATTAGTAACCGGAGCCTGGCCATTTAACAAATCTATATATTGAAATAAGGTATCGTGAGTTATAGCTACACCGTTTAACTTTAATGATTTATCATTAATAGAAGTATTTAATTCTATTTTATCGCAAAATGTGTTTAAAAAGTTTATTTCGGTATTGTTTGATGTAAATAGTTTTAAAAAACGATTGATATATTTTGGATATATATATACATTTATTCCATTACTGTTGTGATAAATAAAATCGGCTTTGTTTTGTTGTTCAAGCAAATTGGCTTTTTTATATTTAAGTAATGCCATTTCTGTTAACAAACCATCGTAAGTTGCAAATAAAAAATCGTTGGTTATGGCTATGCTTATTTTTTTACCAGTTTTAAAATCGGTATAATCATATATTTCGCTTCCATTGAAAATACGTTTGTTATATCCAAACCTGTTTTTAAAATGAGATACTAAAAATTCGTTAATTGAAATATTATCAATTTTATTTAACAACCTTACACAATAAAACAAACCAATGGTACCATTTGTAAAAGGGTGAAAAGAAATACTTACTTCTCCTTCCTTTAGCGATTCTTTGAAAACTGTTTTTTGCAATAGGCTATCCAATATTTCATAATCCTTTAAAATATCATTTAAATATGGCTGTTCTATTATTTGAGCGAACCAATCAAGTTTTTGAATTGATTCTAAATTCTTTTCAGGAGATTTAATTTCTATGATAGCAACTGCATTATCAGGAATTAACTGATGTGTTGCAATATGTTTTGTTTGGTTTGAAAACACTGTAAAATATAGTATTACAGCAATTAGCAAACTTAAAACGGCAACTAAGAGTATGGTAAGTTGGCGAGTCATTTAAAATATTATCAAAAAAAATTATACTATGTTGTTCAAAAAACAGTTATTTGTTAACAATTAACCATTCCGGGTTCACTAATTGTACATTTGTTATAGGTAATAAACAATACAACAATTATGACTCCATAAACATTTTTAATTTTTTATGAAAAGTATTTATAAAACCTTTGCTAAAATTGGATTTTTATTTGCCGGCTTAGCAGTTATTTTTGGAGCATTTGGTGCCCATTCAATTAAAGAAATCATTCCTGATAAAGATCTTCAGGTGTTTGAAACAGGAGTGAAATATCAGTTTTATCATGCCATTGCAATTATAATTTTATCTTTATCGTACCGAAAACTAAATAATAAATATCTTGGTCTTACCATTTTATTGATGATATTAGGTATATTTATTTTTTCAGGGAGTTTATATGCATTATCAACAAGAACTATTTGGGGCAGCGACAGCTATAAGTTTTTAGGGGCAATAACTCCAATTGGTGGTCTTTGTTACATTTTAGCATGGTTTTTGTTATTATTTAAAGGTTTATCTTCAAATGAATATGAAATTGGTTCAACCGAAAATACCGAAAGTCATCATAGCCACCATAGAAAACACCATAGGCACCGCCACCATAGGCACAGTAGTGATAATGAAAATGAAAATTTAAATAATTAGCAAGTTGAAACTGATTTTAATGCGACATGCAAAAGCCGAAAAGAGCGAGCTTTTTGCCGATGACTTTGAAAGACCTTTAACAAAAAGAGGATTTGATGACGCTGCTTTGATTTGTAAGTTTCTAAAACAACAAAAAATTATTCCAAAATTCATTGTTGCCAGCCCAAGTAAACGTACTATTCAAACAGCCGAAATTGTTGCTAAATTCTTCGATAAGCAAGTATCTAAAACCGAATACGATTATGAAATTTATGAAGCATCCATAAACGATTTGGTTCATGCCATAAGAAGAATTCCCGAAAAATATAAAACCGTTATGCTTATTGGGCACAATCCCTCTATTACCGGAATAATAGGATACCTTACCGGTAATTTTATTGAGCATGTTTCAACAAGCGGCATTGCCGTTTTAAAATTTAAAACCAATAACTGGCAATTAACTTCACAACATTGTGCCGAATTAATTTTACTTAAAAACCCCAAAGAACTTTACTCTTAACTTTAAATGAAAAAAATCCTTTATACTGTTTTATCAATATTATTTTGTTTGAACGCCACATTTGCGCAAAATGAATTGGTTTACAGCGGAACCAAAAACAAAAAAGCTGAGTATTATTTTGGCGAAGCCTTAAAAAGTTTTCAGTTGGGAGATAATTTAAAAGCCGCAAATTTTATTGAAAAAGCTTTAGGTGCAGATGGAAATTACATAGATGCAATGATGTTGCAGGCCGAAATAAAAATGATGAACGAAAAATATGATGAGGCTGAAAAAATATACAACAAAGTTATAGGCATAAACCCTGATTTTCCAATGTCGTATTTTGGTTTGGCTCAAATGGCATACAATACAGGCAAATATAAAAAGGCAGCCGAAAACGCTGAGAAATACCTTGAATATAAAGATTTTTTTAACAAAAAAGGATTGGTAGAAGAAATTCTAAGAAATTCAAACTTTGCAGAAATAAGTACTAAAAATCCTGTAGCTTACAACCCTGTAAACCTTGGGCCAAATATAAATACCCAATTCAATGAATATTTTCCCGGAATAACAGCCGATGAGCAAACCCTGATATTTACAAGACTGGTTAATAACAACAACGAAGAATTTTACATAAGTAACAAAGTAAACAACCAGTGGCAAAAAGCATCAAACATTGGGCCACCCATAAATACCGATAAAAATGAAGGAACCGTAAGCCTTAGTGCCGATGGACAGTATATTTTTTACACTGCATGTAACCGAGTAGATGGATTTGGTAGCTGTGATTTACTTTTATCGAGATTAGATGGAAATACCTGGGTTGAACCAAAATTTTTAAACCCACCCGTAAATACTAGAAATTGGGAAAGCCAGCCAAGTATAAGTTTTGATGGTAAAACACTTTATTTTAGCAGCAATGCACCGGGAGGCTACGGAAAATCAGATATTTGGATGACCACATATAAAAATGGACGTTGGACTCAACCGGTAAATTGCGGCCCTGAAATAAATACCTCGGCAGACGAGCAAAGCCCTTTTATAGCTAAAGACGACCATACACTATACTTTGCCAGTGATGGACATGCAGGTATGGGAGGCCTTGATTTATTTTACAGCAGAAAAGACAGTACCGGAAACTTTACAAAGCCCGTAAACATTGGATACCCGATTAATACCCCAAACGATGAAACCTGCCTTGTAATTGCAGCAAATGGTGTAGATGCTTATATTTCGGCAAACAGGCCCGAAGGCTACGGAGGGTTAGATATATACAAATTTGAACTTTATGAAGCGGCAAGACCACAAAAAACCGGCTATGTTAAAGGTATTGTATTTGATGCCACTACAAGAAAAAAAATTGCTGCAAAAATTGAATTAATTGACCTTGCAACTGCAAAAACAGTTGTTGAAAGTTATAGCAACAAAGTTACAGGTGAATTTTTAGCTACATTACAAGGAAACAAAAATTATGCATTAAATGTAAGCGCTCAGGGTTATTTATTTTACTCACAAAATTTTTCATTGCAAAACCAATCTGCCATTGACCCATTGGTTATAAATGTTCCGCTTGAACCAATAAGAGCAGGCGCTAAAATGGTTTTAAACAATATTTTCTTTGATACTGATAAATTTAACCTTAAAGATGAATCGTTGGTTGAATTAAATAAATTGGTTCAGCTTTTAAATACAAATACAAGTGTAAAAATAGAAATTGGCGGCCATACGGATAATACGGGAGACGTAAAAAAGAACTTAACCCTATCGCAAAACAGGGCAAAAGCTGTATTCGATTACTTAGTTAAAAATAATATCTCAGCCAATCGTTTAAGTTATAAAGGATATGCCGACACCCAACCTGTTGCTGATAATAACACACCCGAAGGCAAAGCCAAAAATCGCAGAACCGAAATAAAAATTGTTGAATAATTTTTGTTTTTTTTAAGTAATCTTATTTTCTAAAAATCGAGCCCAAGCGAAAGATAATAAACTGGTTTATCTCTTATTTCACCGTCTTGAATTCCCCATGCAGTATCAAATTTTACAAAATAGCCGAAAATTTTTGAACGCAAACCACCCCCCATTCCAGCTACCAAAGGATCTCTAACATTTATAACTTTTGCTTTTACCGGACCTTGTTCAATTATTTTTTGGTTAAATGTATTGTTTTCGCTGTATGGGTTATTACCAACCCATGCACTGCCAACATCAAAAAATGGCACAATTTGAAAATTATTCAAAAATTCACTCCTCAAGGGTTGGTTCAAAGCATATTGAAATATTGGAACCCTAAATTCTGTATTTACAACTGTAAAGGTGTTTCCATTTCGAATATTCTGTTCAAAACCCCTGAGGTTGCATCCCAAAGCCTGAAAAACATATTTTTCGTCAGCACTGGTGTTTATATCGTTATTAAATCTTGGAGTAATCCAGTTTTCAACACCACCTAAAAAGTAAACAACTTTACCTCTGCCAAATGAATGATTGGCGGTAAAACGAGTTGCCCAAATTATTTGTCTGTGAATTTTTTCGTAATGTCTTATATCAAAACCAACGGCATTAAGCATCAGGTTTTTATCTTCCCAACTTCGGTAATGATCCCAAAATAGCTTTAGGCGGGTTCCATGCATTAAGTTTAAACCTCGTGGAATTATATTATCGTAAACATACTCGAGTTTACCACCATACCAATTTGTATAAACATCGGGTACTTCTAATGTAGCAAAATTACTTGCTCGGGTAGTTTCCCTGTCAATTCTGTAAAAAACATTTGCCCTTACACTGCTAGCCGGATTAAACGGATAACCAATTATGTATCTTAATTCTTGTGAAATGTGTTTTAAGCTTCTTAATTCCGGAATACCTTCGGTTCTATTTTGACGGTAATACATCAATTTATGATCGAGTGTTTTTTTAAGTGTTTCATAGCTTACAAAATAATCAAGATCAACAAAATTAAAATTTACCCGCACCCCTCCTACCAATCTGTAATCTTCCATTAAATCCAGCATTCCAACTTTAAACATGGCATTTAAACCTTGATTAAATAGCCTTGCTCCACCGGCAGTTAATGGTTGATAATATGTATTTATTATTGAATTATCGAGTTGTGTAACAACCTGATCGGCAAAAAATGTTACATCGTAAAACCTGGGGGCAGCTATTTTTAATTGTTTTTTTGGGCCTAAACCCAATGCAAGTTTTGGTGTTAATTTTACCGGATATCTTTTAAAATTTCTATCGGTAAAATCGTTTACAAAAAAATAGGCATTGCTATCAATTATTTCTTTTTCTTCCAACAATTCGTTTGTTTCCATTTTCATAGAATCAGAAATATTTGGTTCAAACAAATATTTAAAAGAATGACTAACCCATGCGCCTTGCTTAAAAGGCTTGTTGGCAACATCTGTTTTTAGCCTATACATGGTTGGGTATGTTTCTATTTTTTTACCTTCTGTAGGTATGTTTTGAACCAATGGTGTTTTTTTAATATAATACTTTTGATTAAAAAAAACTAAATCGTAAACTGTTTTGGTTTGAACCGAAACATCATGAGCTAAAATTCCACGACTATAGTTTGTTAATGGATATGTATAAACTACATCTTTTGTATATTCAACTGTATCGATACTTTTAACTGTTTTATCTAAAACAATTGTCTTGTTATTGTATTGTATGGTGTTTCCATTATATGGCGAAGTTCCATAAAAAAAAACAGTATCGGCAGGTTTTTCTAAACTATCCAAATAGTGAATAAACAAGGCTGTAAAATCGTATTGCTCTTCAATGCGTGATGCATAGCGGTTTTTTATGCCATTGTAATCGCTTAAAAAAGCAATATAATCTTTAGAATATTGAATGGGCAATGTATGATTAACCTGGTCGGTTTTTGTTAATCTGCTAAGTTTTGGTACCTCTGCATCTATATCGTATTGATAAATATCAAAACTTGTTGATGATTTTTCAGTATTAATTGGAGCATTTAAACTATCGGCATTGCGGTTGCTGGCAAATACAATTTTCGAACCAAAATCGGCAAATCTCGGCTGTATGTCATCGTAAGCATCGCGTGTTATTTGTCTTTCTTTTCGGCTGTTTAAATCATAAATAAATATATCGCTTTGCCCCCTTCGTATGGCGCTAAAAACAACACTTCTACCATTATTGCTAAAATCAAATCCTGTTATTTTATCAAATTTAAGTAGCTTTATATCGGTTTTTTGCTTGTTTGCCAAATCGTTTACCTTAAAATGTACTATACCTTTTTTTTCGTAAACAATTCCAATTTTATCGCCACCTGGCTGCCATGCCAATAAAGGAAAACTTCTATCTACCTCTATTTGGTGGTATTTTAAACCTCCTTTATATATTTTTTTGTACTTACCGGTATTTAAATTATATAACCAAACTTTGTATTTGCCGTTTTTGTTGGTTACAAAGGCAAAATTATCACCTTTACTGCTAACTTTCATTTCAGGTTGCAGATACTGTGCGAGTCTTCTTTTTATTTTAATTTCTTCATCGGGTAATTTTCTTAAATTTTCTTCTTTTAAATATAAATCTTTATAGTATTGTAGCCAGTTTTTCTGAAGTTCTTTTAACGGAAGGTCGGTAATATTATAAATTGCGCTTTCGTAATTACGTGTTAACCTGGTAATATAAATCATTTGGCTTATTACCTTTTCCGAGTAATTTTCAACCATAAATTTCCAAAAACTATGCCCTGCAAAAACCTGATTTTGCTGATAAAATCTATTAAATCGTTTTATTTTACCCGAAACAATTCCATCTCGCATGGCATTATCCATATCAGCATCCCAGTCTTTGCTTATGTATGATGTTAAACCTTTTAAATACCACTCGGGCAGCGATAGTAAGGCTGCATTTTGAACCCTTTCTTGAAAATTGCCACCATATAGCATTTCGTTTAATAATACCAAAGCAATGCCTTCTTTTAATTGCCTTGTAAAATCATTGTGTGAGCCATTAAAATAAACAAACACCTTATTATTTACCACTTGGGTATAACCACCTGTGTTTTGTGCAATTTCAAGTAAATTAAAATTTCCTTGTTTAAAATCTCCTAGGGTGTTATAAACAACAATTTCAACCTTGCCGCTTAGTCTGTGATCTAATATTTTTTCAAGACTGTTTAAATTCTCTTCGGCATATTTAGCAGCAAATGAAGCAAGTTCTCTCCCACCCGAGTAAAAATAAGTATCAAAATTTTCCGAACGTAAAAACGACCATTCCATGCGTGTATGTTGCAATCGGTTTTGTCCAAAATTTGTATATACGCCCTGAGCCAAAGCCTTGCAAAAAGACGTAGCCAAAAACAATATAAGAATTACGCTATGTTTTTGAGTGTGTAACATGTAATAGCTTCCAAATATGATAATTTATAACCAATTATTGCATTTTTGGTTCAAACAAAAAGCTTTTAAATTAATATCTAAAATTTTTGCATCGATTAGATTTTAATAAAAATATTTACATTATGATTACAAAATTTTTTAAGGCTTTCCAAAAATCATTTTTTGGTTTCGTAAAATGGATTTAAATGCCAATTCATTCATGGTTAGTTTTGTTTTGTTAAAATTAATTAATCATGAAAAAGTTATCTCTATTGTACATTATGTACATTCTTTTGGCAGGGTTAGCATTAAAAGCACAACCCATTTTAAACTGGCAGGGTAGTGCCGGTACAACCGGCCCAATCAGGGTAAATGCCACTTATTATGATGAAAACAACAATCTGTTTATAGGTGGCCATTTCAGCGGCTCTGTTGATTTAGACTTTGGCCCCGGGCAGGCTATATTAACGGCTGGTGGCTCTTACGATGGTTTTATTGCCAAATACAGCCCACTAGGCGATTTTCAATGGGCACGTAGAATTTCAGGGACAAATGGTGAACAGGTAAATGGCCTAACGGTATCAGCCGGTATTGTATATGTAACCGGATTTTTTGAGGGCACTGCCACTTTTAATGCACCTAATCTAAGCCCTCAGTTGATATCTGCGGGCAGTGGTGATATATTTCTGGCACGCTACGCAGCTGATAATGGTAATGTATTCACTCCTTATCGTATTGGTGGAACGGGCAACGATAATGCATTAGGGGTGAAAGCAGATGCCGCAGGCAATATTTATTTACATGGTGCATACGGCAGTGCTAACATGAATTTTAGTTTATTAAGTGGCAGCACAACTATAACATCGAGTGGTGGTTTAGATGGATACATTGCCAAATACGATGCTTCACTTAACCTACAGTGGGTACGCTCGTATGGAGGGGGAACGGGTATTAATGATTATGTGCATGATATTGCGATTGACCAGAATGGATTTGTATATGCAGTGGGTGAATTTGGGGGTACAGGCAGTAATTTTAACAATGGTGTAACCTTAACTACTGCTGGCTCAATAGATGGTTTTGTCATTAAAATAAACGCTGCGGGCACAACCTTGTGGGGCAGAAGAAATGGTGCTAATGCAAGTAACGATATCATCAGATGCATAAAAACAGACAATAAAGGCTCACTATATATTGCCGGAACTTTTACCGGCAGTACGGTAAATCTCAATCCTAATGGTACTGCTATCAATTTTACAACGCAAGGTGGCCTGGATGGGTTTGTAGCCAAACTGGATACCAATTTGGCCACAGCCTCTTGGATCAGGCAACTGGGTGGGCCTAATTTAGACAACCTCTCTGCTTTGGCTATCGACACCTTAGGTAATGTATACACAACCGGATCATTTTCCAGCACCGCATTATTCCCTGTTGGTACACCTTCCTCATCACTCACCAGTACCACAGGTGATGATATTTATGTCAGTAAACTTAATAACTCCGGCAACTTTGTTTGGTCGCATCGCAATGGAGGAGCAGGAAATGATTTGGGTAATGCAATTCATGTTTCATTAAACGGGAATCATGTATTTGTAGGAGGTGATCTCTCAAGCCAGCTGGTAATTTACAAACTGGGCGAATGCCACGATGCAGGTGCCATTACGGGTGCTACCCAATATTGCAGCACGGCTAACACTACCTACAGCATAACTCCTGTAACCGGTGCCACATCTTATGTATGGACTTTGCCTTCGAGCTGGAGTGGCACATCTACTACCAATAGTATCACTGCAACGCCCACAACCACCGGAGGAATTGTGAGTGTACGACCGGTTACATCATGCGGATTGGGTTTCCCTCGCCAACTATCGGTTGTTTATGCATTTGATACGATTGATAAAAATTTAGCACGACACTGGATGGCCAATGCCAACGACCAAAACAGAGACCGCATAGCTAATATGCAGCTTACATTTACCGATGTAGTAAAAGATACCGACCGATTTGGTACACCTAATGCCGCCTATCGAATTACTAGCAAGGCCGGTTTTATTAGTACCGGAACCGGATTGCCTACAGGCAATACATCTATTTCATTCTGGTATTTTTATCAACCTACCGGAGGCGAAAACACATTGCTTGGTAGTGATCAAACTGTATTACCTGCCGGATACCCGTTGTTATACATCCGAAATTCAGACAATCGCATGTTTCCATACTCCAATACCGGAGCCAACATCGGATCCGGAACGGTGGTGACACCAAACCAGTGGCACCATATTGCATTGGTGAGAAACGCAGGCAATTTTGATTTATACTTAAACGGCACTTTAGTACAAACAGGATCGAATTTAGCTCCAGCTAATTTTGTCAGAATCGGTAATAACAACCCTTCATTCCTTACACAGGGCGCTACAGGTAAGTTTGATGAGATACGCATTTACAATGCGTTGCTCACAGCAAGTCAAATACAACTCATAATAAACTACGGCCAGCCCAAACAACTCAACTATTATCAGCCCTCTTGTATTGGAAATATAGCTCAACACAGTGTAGATTTTTCTGCGACCGGTGTAAGTTATCAGTGGTTTAAAAACACACAGGCTGTAGGTAGCAATTCACCTACCTACAGCAATACATTCAATAATGGCGATACGTTGATTGAAGTGCGGGTAACCAATCAATGCTCATTTGAAACATACAGCAGAAATTACACCGTCAATCAGCCCTCGGCAGTTACATTAAATGAAACAGTGTGTGGTAGCTTTCAGTTGGGCAATAAGCGTTATATACGGTCGGGGCAATACAAAGATACCCTTGTAAATAGATTTGGTTGTGACAGTATTATAACGCTCAATTTAACGATTGACAACAGTACAGCATTTAACCGCAATCAGGGTATGATTCATTATTGGCCAATAAACAGCAATAACCCACTTGCTAATTACAAAAGTAATTTAGGTATAAATTTCTTTGGCACCTCATATACCAACGACAGAGAGGGTAATAGTAATTCTGCGGTTTCAATAACCAATAATTCAGGCAGGTTGGAACCGGCCAGTAGTATTGACAATAATCAAAAAACAATAGTTTTTTGGTATAGGCGCAGTAATACGATTGAAGGTACACTATTAGCAAACGGTACAAATGTGGTTTTAAGTGTTACTAACTTGGGTCAGTTAAGATTTAATAACGGAACAGCAACCACGCAAGCACTAAACTCTACCCAATGGTACCAAATTGCATATACGCATACAGGTAATGTAGTACGCGTATATGTAGATGGCGTTGAGTGGATAGGTACGGGTACAACAGTAAATCCGCCAATTACCAGAATAGGAAGCTTATCGAATAACACGTTTGGTGGCTTTGGAGCATATGATGATGTAATGGTTTTTGATTATGCACTAACACAATCTGAAATCAACCAGCTACGTAATATGCCAACACTTAGTAGTTTTAATGTACTGCCTACATATAGCACCCATTGCAATTATACTTTAAACGCAGGTGTTAAAAATGGGACCGAAAGTATTATTGAGTTGTATAAAAACAATCAATTGCTCGCATCAGATACTTTTACTACCATCAATAATTTTTCGGTAAACGACACTTCAATTGGAATAAGAATATACAAAAATTGTGTTCGTGTTGATTACTATTTACCTATAAAAGTATATCGCCAGTTTGATACAATACATGCAATATCATGTGGCTCGTACTCATTTAATAATAAAACTTATACGGCAAGCGGCAAATACTTAGACACCTTACGTCATTTCAGTGGATGCGAATCGTATATAGAAGTAGATGCCACAATTGAAGATATACATGGAGACAAAGTTTCTTCGAATGGATTGATAAGATATTGGAGTGCAAACTCAGTTGATGGATATACTGACCTTACTAATAATGCAAGCTTAAGCTTTGTAGGTTCTGGTATAGCTTACGGAATCGGCAGGACAGGAACAAATAATACTGCATTTACCATGACTGGTACAAGCTCATTAATACTTACCAATATACAGCCTATGAGTACAGGCAGCATTTCATTTTGGTACTTCCATTCTCCATCAATCACTACCAAAAAATTGCTCGGATCGAATGCTTCAACATCTCCTGAAGGAAATCCGCTAATTGTTGTAGTAAATAACGCATTGAATGTATGGACTAACACAGGAACCGGAGTAAGTGTTGGTACACTTGCCGACTTCTCATGGAACCATATTGTACTAGTTCGTAGTGGATCGAATTACAGCTTTTATCTGAATGGAAATCTCGTTAGCACCGGAAGTAATTTATCTCCTGCTAATTTCGATCGTATTGGTAATAACCGTCCTGGTTTTGAAACCCAAGGTGCAGATGGCGGAAGATTTGATGATATTTTTATATACAACAGATTACTTACGGCCCAAGAGGTATCTATTCTGTTCAATTCAATGTCAATGATTTCTTATTCGAGACCAGTACCATTATGTGGAACTGGTCAAAACATTACCGTAAGGTCGCGGTTTATTCCGGTTTCAGATACACGCTACAGCATTTGGCGGGGCAGTACAAAGATTGCCGATACCTCATTTGCCACTATTTCAAATATTAACTTCGCTGATACCTCATCAATAGTAATCAGAGCACTAAAAAACTGCCAGTTGGTTGAATATCCTGTGAATTTAACAATTTACAATCAGCCCGTGAATTTAAATGCGAATTTGCTACGTTTCTGGACTATGAAAAGCACTGATAACAGAAATAGTCTTACAAACGGTTCATCACCTTATTCATTAAATGGCACAATAACAACTACCGGAATTACTGGCCGTAGTGATCTTGACTCGAACGGATCTGTCTATATTACATCAAAAAATGACCAATGGATTAATACAAATCTTGCATTTAATGAACTTCAAAATAATCAACCGTACACGATATCGTTTTGGCACAGACCATGGTTCATCAATCAGGGTTCGAGTAACGAAATCGGAATTTTATTATCACATAGCAATGTGTCTTCAGTTGCACCCATACAATTAGCAAACAACAACAGTATCCAGGTTTTAAATTCAACCGGAACAGTTATTTTCAACGGTCCGGTATTATCTAACAACGTTTGGAACCACATAGTGTACTCTAATGATAGAAGTGGAAACTATAAACTTTATTTAAATGGTATATTATTATCACAAGGGGCGAATGCTCCTACCTGGGCACCGGAGCGTATAGGTAATGGTCGCCCCGGTTTAACGAACAGAGGCACTATAGGAAGGTATGATGATATTGCGATTTACAACAAGGTAATTACAGATGCTGAAGCATTGGCTTTATACAATTTACCTGCAATCATCAGTACTCCACTCGGGCAATCAACATGCAATAGCAATACTACACATTTCGCGTGGGTGCTTGTAGATACCAATTCGGTGAACTACACTTTTATCAGAAACAATAGCCAATCATTCAATGACTCAACTTCGTTAACTTTTTTAGTTACACCGGTTGATACAATGGTTAGTCTGATTATTGGAAAGCCATGCGGAACAATAAGATTCAACGTGCCTATTATTAAAAACACCAACAATCTGAACAATGGATTAGTACGTTTCTGGACCATGAATGCAAGAGACAATGGCAGAAGTCTTGCAGCAACCTCACATACTGCACTGGGTACTTTTGAACGTTCAGAACCACTTAGCATGATCTACTTTGATGGCAGAGACGGATTCTCTCCACAATCTGCACTGAGAATAGGCAATAAAACCTCTTTTATTAATCCGGGTACTACAGGACTTACTACAACTACGGTTTCATTTTGGTACCGACCAGCTACAGTCATAGGTACAGAGCTAAACCGGGTGTTGCTTTCTGGCACTACGTCTCCAAGTATATTGATTGCAGAAATCGTTGGTTCAGAAATCCGATTAAGACCTGTGGGTACGAATGATAACTTTTTAGGAACGTCATTCTATACCCTTGCGCCTAATGTGTTTCATCATATCGTATTTGTGCGTAATGGAACAAATTATGAAATATATGTAAACGATACACTTCGACTTTCAGGAACCGGAATATCGCAAAACAATATTGGCCGTATCGGAAATGTGCATAGTAACATCACAGTCGATAGAGGTGCGCTAGGGACGTTTGACGATATTGCCATTTATTCAAGAGCCATAACACGCGATGAAGTAAGTGCTTTGTTTAGATTACCAACAATCTACAACATACCCGACACATCTGCTATGTGTGCCGGCTCAAGCCGTAACTTCCAGTTTAGCCTTTCGGGTGGCGGTGCTATTCACAGACTCGAAAAAAGTTCTCCACCATTATTCAACTCCATTACCACCATTAATGCAAATGGTACCAGCGGTACCACAACTGTAAATACCGGAGACAGAATAGCCCTGGTACAACAGGTGGGGTGTAATATCATGCAATACAATTTCTATCCTAATGTGCAAGGCAGTTCATCGCCAGGCCCGGCACTAACCTACAATGCCAATACCCGAAATATTTCGGTGAGTACTTCATTTAACCAAATTCGCCTGTTCAGAAATGGCAGCTTGTTATTCACCAACAACTCAGGCAATTTAAATTACACCTCGCCATTCCGCTGTGGTGATTATTATGCTGAGTATATTACTACCGGCAATAACTGTCCGCAGGTATCTCCAACATTACAAGCCCTACCGGTTGATACATTCAACCGTTCGGCCACCTTGTGCCCGAGTCGCAGCATCACATTTGGTACACTTACCATTACATCACCCGGTGTTTACATACAAACATATAATGGCGTAGTGGGCAATTGCGACAGTACGGTGAGGTTAACGGTAAGCAGTGGTGCACATAGTTCATCAAGCATTTCACGCAGCGGTTGCGGAAGTATAACACTCTTCGGAACTACCTATACAACATCAGGGCAATACACGGCTACCATACCGAATGCTGCAGGTTGTGATAGTGTGATTACCATGAATTTAACCATCACTCCCGGAGGACCATCTATAAATAATATCTCAGCCTCTGAATGCTACAGCTATACGTTGAATGGTAAAACCTATACACAAACCGGGATATTCCGCGATACCTTGTTTGGCGCCAGCTCTACCGGCTGCGACAGCATATTGGTCATTAACCTTACTATTAAGGTGAGCCGTGTTACCTTATCATCGCAAACGGCATGCAAACGTTACCAGTTTAATAATAAGCTCATCACTGCATCGGGTACATACCGCGATACACTTACCAATGTGTTGGGCTGCGACAGTATTATTACCATCACTGTTACCATAAACAATGTGGATAAAAACGTAACCCGCACAGGAAATACGCTGGAAGCTACGGGTGCCGCTATCACTAGCTATCAATGGATAAACTGCGCGAATAATTTACCGATTAGTGGTGCTACCTCAGCTACCTACACGGCAACAACAACGGGTGACTACGCAGTAATACTTACCGGAAGCAATGGCTGTATTGATACTTCGAATTGTGTGAATGTGACTATAGCCCCATGCAATGTTTTGGTATCACAAAGTATACTTAATCCGGGTGCTTCGCCAAGATGTAAAAACGTGCAGGCACTGGTAAGTAACGCAACGGCACCCATTACTTACACAATATCATGGACAGCAAATCCTATCGGAAATACGTTAACTAAAAATGATACGTTCCATGTGTACACCAATGTATGTCCTGAAACGTATAAACTCGTGGTAACGGACGACAGAGGTTGCAGTGACTCGGTAAGCTTTACCATTAACGAACCTCCTACTTCGCTGAGTGAGCAAGATGTATTTGGTAAGATAGTGGCCTATCCAAATCCTGCCAATCGAATGATAACAATTCAAGGATTACCAAATGGTGCAACTGTTAGTATTTATAATACTGCTGGTCAAATTGTGTACAAGCAATCTAAAACAGCAGATATCATCGAAATAAATACAAATCAATGGAATGCGGGTATATACCTGGTAAGGATTCAGCAAGAGCAAAAGTTTAAAACCATACGCATTCAAATAGCTCATTAATTTAAAAGATTATAAGGCGAATAAAAAAGGCGCGCAGCTATCGCTGCGCGCCTTTTTTATTGTTTATTAAATTTTATTAAATCGAAAATCAAGCAAAAACAATGTCAGCTATCAATATTTAACCATGTTTGTGAGAACTGTTCAGAATTACCATAAATTAAATCTTTAATTAGTTCTTATCATTTAAAATTGCACCTCATTTTAAATCATTCATTCACTAATGTCAATCTAAGCCTTGGCAAGGTTCATCCTAGCAACTGTAAGACATAGTAGTATTTATCCAATTGAATTTATTTTTAAAAATTGATTTACAATACCAACTGAAACAAAAGTTTTTTATGAAAAATTTCTAGCAACAGTAAATCGTTCATAAGGTATGCATTTTTAAAAAAGCAAATTTAAGTTTCAAATTATTAACTATCAAAAATCTATTAATTCAACTTTAACCTTTTACGGAACCATAATTAAGCAAGTAAAATTGATTTAACTGAACATATAAAATTTTACCTTTCACATTATTTTATATTTTTGTTGTTTGAATGTGCCGTAAAAAAGGCTATATACCAAAAAACTATTAATGAAAATACTCATTACCAACGCAATCATAACCGACCCTAAATCGAAATTTGATAATAAAGTTTGTGATGTTTTTATTGAATACTTTAAAATAAAAACCATTCAACCGGCAACAAAAGCCGATATAACTGATAAAAAAATAAAAATTATTGATGCAAAAGGATGTTTTTTGATTCCATGCTTTACAGATTTTCGTAGCCATATACCCGACCCCGGATTTGAATATAAAGAAGATTTTGAAAGCGCTGCAAATGCTGCATTATATGGTGGATTTGGAACTATAGTGGTACTGCCAGATTGTGTACCTGCCATTAGCAACAAAGCATCGGTTGAGTATGTTATAAATAAAAGAAAAAATTTGCCTATTAACATATTGCCTTATGGAAGCATTAGCCACAAAATTGAAGGCAATGATTTAAGCGAAATGTATGATATGCACTCAGCAGGTGCTGTTGCATTTACCGATGCAAACAATTCTATAAAAAGCTCGGGATTGTTACTAAGAGCTTTAATGTACAGTAAAATTTTTAATGGACTGGTTGCAGTACATAGTGTTGATTATTCATTAGCGGAAAAAGGTCAGATGCACGAAGGAGAAACAAGTATTTTACTTGGCATGAAAGGTATTCCGGCAATGGCAGAAGAAATTCAGATTAAACGTGATCTTGAAATATTGCAATATGCTGATGCTAAAATTCACTTTTCGCATATAAGTACAAAAGGTTCGGTTGATTTGATTAGAAAAGCTAAAAAACAAGGATTAAAAGTAACCTGCGATGTTGCAGTTGCAAACCTTTGTTTTACTGATGAAAATCTAATCGGGTTCGATACAAATTATAAAGTTATGCCCCCTTTGCGTTCAAAAATTGATAAAAAAGCACTTTGGGATGGCTTAGCCGATGGCACTATTGATTGTATAGTATCTGATCACAGACCTCAACATACCGAGGCAAAAAAAGTTGAATTTGAGTATGCAGAAACAGGCATGAATACTTTGCAAACAACTTTTAATCTTTTACTTGCAAACAAGCCTAAGGATTTTTTATTACAAACAATTGTAGATGCCTTAAGCCACAAGCCAAATTTGTTAATTAAACAAAAAGAAAATAGTATTAATACAAATAATATAGCAAACTTTTTTTTGTTTGACCCAAATAAAGAATGGGAATTTAACGAAACCACTAACAAATCAAAATCAAATAATACTCCGCTTTATAACACCAAAATTAAAGGTAAAGCAATTATTTCAATTACAAAAAACAAATTACATATACTTTAAATGCAAACTGAACAACACTTAAAAGCAGCTTTACAAAAATTAGTTTTTATTTATTGCAATGGAATTGGCAAACCTGTTGTTGTAAATAATATTTGGCAAATAATATCAAATACCAAAGTTGAGTTTTTAGAGCGTATAAAACAACTTGATGAGTTTACAGAAAACAATAGTTTTTTAGATAATATAAACGATTTGCTTTTTGATTTGGCTTTAGTTTATCACCTTTCGGTTGAAGTAAACGATGAAGATTATTTTGAAACCAAAGAATGGAGTAAAATTGAAGATAAATCTATTGGCAGAGGATCGGAATTATTAAATATGCTACTGTACATTGATGAAGCACTGAGTTATGAAATAGAAATTAGCCTGGATGATTTTTTGAACGAACACTTATTGGTTGATGATGACGACTTAAGACAAGATGTAGATATTTATGAGCCACTAATTGCAAACCCTGATATTGTTGATGCCGAAGTTGATACCATTATTGAGTTGAGAAAAAAACTTAAAGACAGTTACCCTTTAAAACAATTTATTGTACCAATAACATTGTATTTTAAACACTCAGGCGAAGATGATACACCTGATTACAGTGATAAAATAGATTTATTTGAAAATGCAGTTTTTGAATGTTTACTATCGTTTGAACGCGGTAATTGATTTTTGTTATTTTTGAACCAATATGGAAAATAACTTCGAACAAAAAACCAACTTGTTGCAAATAGCTTTAAAATATGCACTTATATTAAGCATGGCAACAATTGCTATTAGCCTGATAGGTTTTATTACAAATACTACAACAAGTTATGCTTGGCTTTGGAGTTTAACAAATTATACCATTATTGTAATTTGTGTAACATTTGCCATGAAAGCCAGAAAAGATGAATTGCTAAACGGATACATACAATACGGCCAGGCTTTAGGAACTGGCACCTTGGTTGCTTTATTTGCCGGTATTTTAATGGGTGCTTGGCAACTAGTTTATCAAAAATTTATTGACCCAGAATTTTTTGAACGCATAATTACTGAAACCAAAAAACGCATGATAGAACAAGAAACAGCCGAAGATAAAATTGATATTACTATTGCAGCCATGCAAAAAATGCGAAACCCTGCCGTAATTTACTTTTCGAGCGCTTTTGGAATTTTATTTGTTGGATTTATTTTCTCTTTAATCATAGCCATATTTGTTAAAAAGAACGACCCCTCAACCACCTATACCGAATAATTTTAATGAGTGCTTACGCTGAGAAACAAATTTCTGTTGTTATTCCATTTTTAAACGAAGATGAATCGCTGCCCGAACTAACCGAATGGATTGTAAGGGTAATGAATGAAAATAACTTTACATACGAAATACTTTTTATTGATGACGGCAGTACCGATAACAGTTGGAAAATTGTAAAAAAACTTTCTGAAGAAAATAACAATATAAAAGCCATAAAATTCAGAAGAAATTACGGGAAATCTGCTGCGTTAAATGTAGGTTTTCATGCAACAAAAGGCAATGTTGTTATTACCATGGATGCAGATATGCAAGACAGCCCCGATGAAATTCCCGAATTATACAGATTAATAGTTGAAGAAGATTTTGATTTGGTAAGCGGTTGGAAAAAAAAGCGCTTCGATCCATTAAGCAAAACAATACCAACCCGTTTATTTAATGCTGCAACAAGAAAAATATCGGGTATAAAATTACACGACTTTAACTGCGGACTTAAAGCCTACAAAAGCGAAGTTGTAAAAAACATTGAGGTTTACAACGAAATGCACCGCTATATACCCGTAATTGCCAAATGGGCGGGTTTTAAGAAAATAGGCGAAAAAGTAGTTCAGCACAGGCCACGTAAATATGGCCATACTAAATTTGGTTTCGAGCGTTTTATAAACGGATTTTTAGATTTACTTACCATATTTTTTGTTAGTAAATTCGGAAAGCGCCCAATGCACTTTTTTGGCGTGTTGGGTACGCTTATGTTTTTTATTGGTTTTATAGTTGCCTGTTTAATAATTGGCGATAAACTAATAAGTGTTTACAGCGGAAGCGAATTACCAAGAAACATTACCGATCAACCTCTGTTTTATGTGGCACTTGTTACCATCATTATCGGGGTTCAATTATTTTTGGCAGGATTTATAGGCGAAATGATAAGCCGCAATGCAGCCGAAAGAAATGTATATGGCATTACAAGTCGTATAGGCTTTGATAATGAGTAAGCCCTTAAAAATTTTAATTATTGGCCCGGCTTGGCCTTTGCGTGGCGGCCTTGCAACTTACAACGAAAGGCTTTGCAGGCAATTCAATCAAATGGGGCATCAGGCAGAAATATTAAGCTTTAGCCTTCAGTATCCTAAAATATTATTTCCGGGAAAAACTCAATTCAGTTCTGACCCAAAACCCAATGATTTAATAATCCACGAAAAAATAAACTCCATTAATCCATTAAACTGGATTTTTACCGGAATTGATTTTAAAAAGAAAAATTTCGATATTGTCATTTTCCGTTACTGGTTAAGTTTTATGGCTCCCGCTTTTGGTACAGTTGCCAGAATATTGGGTTCAAGCAAAACCAAAATAGTTGCCATTACCGATAATATTGTACCGCATGAAAAGAGATTTTTTGATGGCCTGCTAACAAGGTATTTTTTAAATGCCTGCAATGGTTTTTTATGTATGAGCCGTGATGTTTTTGCTCAAGTAGAAAAATTGCAACCCCAAAAACCAAGAACCTACGTGCCCCACCCCATGTACGATATGTTTGGACCTGCAATAGATAAGCAAAAAGCAAAAACAGCCATTGGCCTTGAGCATGAATATAATTACCTGCTATTTTTTGGATTTATAAGAAAATACAAAGGCCTTGGTTTATTGCTTGAAAGTTTTGCCAAAACAGATTACATAAATCATAAACTAAAACTAATTGTTGCTGGCGAATTCTACGAAGATGATGAACCATACATACAGCAAATAACCAATTTAAATCTTTCAGAATATGTTGTTTTAAGAACTGATTTTATACCAAACAGTGAAGTTGCAAATTATTTTTGTGCATGCGATTTGGTTGTTCAAACCTACCTTCATGCAACCCAAAGCGGTGTTACACAAATTGCCTATTTTTATAACAAACCTATGCTGGTAACCAATGTTGGCGGGCTTGCAGAGTTAGTTCCGCACAATAAAGTTGGTTATGTATGCAATAAAAATTCAGATGAAATTGCAAGTTTTATAAACGATTTTTACGTATATGCCAAAGCCGATAGTTTTAGCAAAGAGATTGAAAAGGAAAAAACAAAATTTACATGGCAATATGTTGCCGAAAATTTATTAAATCTTTAACATAGCTATTGCGTTCCGCTGTTAATTTTTCGGGCACCAATTAGTTCATCATAATTTAATAACAGGTTTCTGGTATAAACTAGTATCAGATACTCATTTTCGGTTTGAAAATGATTGCCCTCAATAATAGTTTCATCAGGTTGGCCGTAAACATTTCGAGTGGCATAACTATACTCGTATCGGCCTTGCTTTAATGGAACATCTAATTCGTATCTTAAACGAGCTTTGTTGTAATACATTTTGTATGATGGATTTATTTTCCAATCGGTAAACTCTGAGAGTAAATAAACATCAGCACCCGGTGGTACACCCATTGCAGCATTTAAATAAAAATATACAAAAGCATAATCACCGTCAATATCACTATTTTGTCCTTCGCGGTTAAATATTATTCTCTTACCGTTAAAATCCTGATACTGGAAATACTGTGACGCTCCTCTGCTTTCATCAAAATTTAAATAAACATGTACCACGGTATCGGTTCGTTTACTGCGCACATTAGCACTAAACTGTCTTAAACTTCTAATATCGAAAAACCTAAATTCGTTTCCTCCGTTAAACAAGGTTTTATCCATGTAACTGTAGTCTAAAATATTGTTACTGGCAAATAAAGGTTGCAAACCTGTAATACAATTGTCCCAGCGATTGTTTTGCATTAACAGCACCTTTACATCTTGTAAAGGATTTGGTATATAACTTGGTGTATATTTTACCTTAAACTGAACTTCCTGCTTGGTAAACCTATGCTCAGCTAATGTTGCAGGTCTTGCGAAAGCTTCAATTTGTGTTTGATTATTCAACACCATCATTCTTCGGGTAAATAATAATTGTTCTTCATCAAAATTGCGGTAAACCTTAATTATATAATTGCCGGCAATACGCGGTTTCATGTTTTCGTTGGGCAGAAGCAAATTGTAATGAACATATTTAACATAAGTATTAGTGCTAAACTTAAAATCATTAATATTATCAAACAACATACCGCTTATATATTCATTTTGATTTAGATTGGTTTCATTCCAATTTACATCGCAGTGTATTAAGGTATATTGCAAAACCTCAGCTTGGCTGTATAATAAATCAAAACTTAGTTTTAGTTGCTCGTTGCTGTTTAATGTAACAATCGGGTAACGATCTTCGGTGCCGGCTTTCATTAGTTGAACCGTATGTACCTTTTTGTCAAATATTAAATTATCATTCTTACTATTTAGTTGTGCATTTAACTGAACCAAAACAAAAAATACAGAAAAGAATAACACTATAAAGTTTTTAAAACTCATGGCGTAAAAATACATTATTGCAAAGAATAATTAACGAATACAGTAAGCGAGATATTTGAGTTTATATTTGCTTATTCAAAAAATCACAATTTATCAAGCATATATAAATTATTGAACCTAAATTTGCTATATAATTATTGTGGTTTGAAAAATTTATTTAAGATTTTGAGCTTATTTCAACTTATAATCTATATTTCTTCTTGCGAAGAGATAGAAAACCGTTTTATATATGCCCAAAAAAAAATAGAAGGAATGCAACCCAAAACACATGTATCTAAGTTTAAACTTAAAAACAAAATAGAAAAAACTGACTCGTTTGTTGAAGAAGATTTAAGTAAATACAATTATAAAAATCAAGAAAATTTAATTTATCGAGAAGAAAAAATATGGGCTCAAAATAAAACCACTCATTTATTTTCTGATACTATATACAATGATAAATTCAGTTTAAAAATAATTGGCGACAAAGATTTTGCAGCCATGGCTTATTTTACCATTAGTCAAAACAATAATAAAGTAATTTTTATAGACTCCTTTCCATTTATTGATTTACTTGCCATAAAATATGATGGTGGCGGATATTTTGCAACCGAAACACAACAAGAAAAATTTGCAAGCAATTATGCGGCTAATTTTTTTAGTGAAAATAATTTTAAACCCATAACACAATTTATAATGAATGAGAGCAATGAAGAAATTTCTGTAAATACTTACTCATTTACTTATAGAATTAACAAAAATAAAACATTCAGAATAACATGTAATTACACTGATAAGAAAATTGACAAGATTGAAATGTATTGAATCTTTTTTTAACAAGATTTTTATTTTCTTAAAACGGTGGAGCACCGCCTAAATCATCATCGGTGGTCATATCGTTAAGTTTGCTGCTTATAGTTATAACACCGGGATTATCGTGTAAATCGCTATTATCAAATCCACCACCCACAAAATGATCGTCAGATAAATTAGTAAATTTTGTAAACTCATTAATGAATCTCAACCTGATATTATCTAAAGCACCATGCCTGTTTTTGGCAATCATTACCTCAGCCTGGCCTGCAGTTGGGGTTTCATCTTCCCAAGCATGCAATTTGTAATATTCGGGTCTGTAAATAAACATTACCATATCGGCATCCTGCTCAATTGAACCAGATTCTCTTAAATCAGACAACATTGGCCTGTTGCTGGCAGTACGCCTTTCAGTTTGCCTGCTCAACTGCGAAAGAGCTATAACCGGCACATCTAACTCTTTTGCCAAGGCTTTAAGAGAACGGGATATATAACTTACTTCCTGCTCACGATTTCCATTTTTATTATTGTTATCATCACCACGTAGTAATTGCAAGTAATCAATCACAATCATTTGTATATCATGCTGCTGTTTTAATCTGCGGCATTTGGCTCTCAAATCAAAAATAGTTAGAGCCGGAGTATCATCTATAAATATTGGCGCTTCGCTTAGTTTTGCAATTTTAGCATTTAGTTGAGCCCATTCGTATTCTTTTAAATCTCCTGTTCTTAATTTTTGACCCGAAATTTCAGCTTCTGCACTTATAAGCCTGCTTACCATTTGCTTATTACCCATTTCTAAACTAAAAACAGCAACAGCCCTTGGATTATCAGTTCCTTCATAAACAGCATTTCTAGCTATAGAAAGTGCAAAAGCTGTTTTACCCATACCCGGCCTTGCTGCTACAATAATTAAATCAGATCGCTGAAAACCTGATGTAATTCTATCTAATTTGGTAAAGCCGCTCGGTATTCCTGTAAATTTTCCATTATTGGCTTTTAATTCTTCAATATCTTTTAAAGTATGTTTTACAACGTTATTTATTGATTGAAAACCTTTATTAATATTACCTTGAGATAAATCAAACAATTTTTTCTCTGCACTGTCCAATAAATTAAATGCATCTGCGCTTTCCTCAAATGCTTCAACCTGAATTTCTCCTGATATTCTAATTAATTCACGCTGTAAAAATTTTTGAGCTACAATTCGGGCATGGTACTCAATATTTGCTGCGCTGGATACTTTATTGGTTAATGAGGTTATAAAATATGCACCTCCTACTATTTCAAGCTGACCAAGTTTTCTTAATTCTGATGTTACTGTTAATATATCAATAGGCTCGGCACGCTTAAATAACTCCAAAATGGCTTTGTAAACAATGGCATGGGTTTCTTTGTAAAAACTTTCAGGTTTTAATATTTCAACTACAATGGTTATAGCATGTTTTTCGAGCATCAATGCTCCAAGAACAGCTTCTTCTAAATCAGGCGCCTGAGGTGGTAGTTTGCTCATATCGCTAAAAACAGGCAATGGTGCTTTTAATCGTTTTTTGCCTGTTGATTTGTTAGAGTTATAATCGCTCATATTTATAGTTTGTTTATAGTTTTCGTCAACTAATTTATTTCAATTCTTAACCATTTTTTGGGCATTTGAATTTATAAACATGTTAAAAATTATTGTTAAAAATATGTTGGAAACGAAATGTGAAGATCACTTTAAAAGTTCACTTTCAGGTTTCTACTTTTAAACAACCTGTTTATAAAACTATCATGTTAAAAATTAGGCTCAACACAAATTATATTGATTATGTTTTGGTTACAATTTTTTAACATTTCATTATTCAAAAATTGATTTTCACTTCGAATGACATAAACAATTGATTGATATGTATATAGATTTGGGTTGAAATTATGTACTAAAAAATAGTCGGATTAAAACCTTTGTGAACATTGATTATGCTATAAAATTTTAGGAAAGAAATTTTTTAAAATACCACAAGAAAAAAATATCGCGCCAAAAGCGAAGCTTTTGGCGCGATATAAATTTATAATCAGGAACAAATATTATTTCTCTTCTAATCCAAAGCCGTAATAACCTTTGCTTCCGTCTGGGTTTATACCTTCAAGCAATACACCGCCTTTTTTACCTTCAAGGCTTACCTTTACTTCGGTTAATGTACTCACAGGCTTTTTGTCAATATGGGTAACAATAAAACCATTAGGTACTCCGGCTTTTTTCAAAACGCTTTTCTCACCTACTTTTTTAACCTTTATACCACTTGAAATTCTGTGTTTTAACCTTTCATCTCGGGTTATAGTTTCAAATTCGGTATCAAGCACTTTGTTGCTTTCTACTTTCTCGGTTTTGGTAATTTCTGTTTTTCCTTCTCGGTTTTTAAGCACAACTTCCACTTCTCTTTCGGTTCCTTTTCTTATAAACCTTATTTTTACTTTGTCTCCAGGACTTTTTAATCCAATTTTTTCTTGTAATGCGTTTGATGTGTTTACTTTTTCACCATCAACGGCAATTATTACATCTTTTTCTTTTAAACCTGCTGCTTCGGCTGCGCTGTTTTCGTTTACTTTAGCAATAAATATACCTTTTACATCTTTTAAACCTTCTTTATCGGCCAATTCGTTGTTAACATCCTGAATTTGAACGCCTAAGAATCCACGTTGAACGCTTCCATATTTGCGTAAATCTTCAATTATTTTTTTCATTAAATTAACAGGTATGGCAAATGCATAACCTGCATATTGACCTGTTTGGCTTGCAATAGCCGTATTGATACCGATTAACTTCCCATCGGCTGAAACCAATGCCCCACCACTGTTTCCGGGATTTACGGCCGCATCGGTTTGTATAAATGCCTCAATGGCATATTGAGTTTCTGGATTTCTTGGGTCGCGCAATAGATTTAAACCTCTACCTTTAGCGCTTACAATACCTGCTGTAACAGTACTTGTAAGATTAAATGGGTTTCCAACAGCAAGTACCCATTGCCCTACTTTTACATCATCAGAATTACCAACAACTGCAAATGGCAAATTTCTTTCTTCAATACGTAATAAAGCCAAATCGGTATTTGGATCGTTGCCCAATAATTCAGCATTGTACTCTCGTTTATCATTTAATATTACTTTTATTTTAGTTGCACCATCAATAACGTGGTTATTTGTTACAATGTAACCATCTTCAGAAATTATTACACCACTTCCAGAACCACTTCTTGGAATTTGAGGTATATCAAACCTAAAACCAAAATCCCTGAATAAATCGAAAGGGCTCATTTCTCCACCCCCACCTGAACTTTGTTTTGGCTGAACTTCGGTAATAATATGCACAACGGTAGGTGTTACCAATTCGGCAACCTCCACAAAATCAGCTCTATTACCCAACTCGGCAAGTGTTGTGTACCTTGCCAGGTAATTTTCCATGTTTACGTTTTGCTTTTTAGGTTCAAGCAATTTTGTAATGCCAACGGCAATAAGGCCTCCGAGGCTGGCTACTAATAACAATACTCCGATTTTTTTCATATGCATTTATTTTTAAGTTTCGATTAGCAAATTTTGTTCCAACTGCCAAAATTTCACTTATAACAAACATAAACGATCAATAGTGTCCTAAATAATTTTTATTGAGATATAAGCTGCTTGATTTTATTGGTACTTAGAAAGTAAAATTAATCATTTCAAAAAAGAACCCCCTGTATTGGTTTTCGATTAATCGGTA
>JBKBLB010000006.1:30656-110696 GCA_046296495.1 Bacteroidia bacterium | reverse complement strand
ATCGTTAACAACTAAAACGGCAAAAATCTTTCGCACCACGTTTTTGAAAAATCAAACAACAAATCCAGTATTTACAAGGGTTTCAAGAGACAGTTTTGTGATTAGGTGTCAAAGTCGGGAAGAAAACAATCTGTTGAGCAAACAACTTAATTTTAAATTTAATACTTTATAAATTTCTTTGGCAAATAGCTTCGTACATTGCTATTCCGGCAGCTACACTTACGTTTAAAGATGCAACCCCAAAATTCATGGGGATGCGGGCTTTGTGTCTGCATCGGTTCAACACATCCGGGCTAATGCCTTTTTCTTCGCTGCCTAGAATAATGGCAATAGGACCACTAAAATCTGTTTGTGAAAGAGTATAATCAGCTTTTTCGGTACATGCTATTGTTGTAAACCCACATTGATTAAGGTATTCGATTGTGGTTTTTAAGTGTTTTTCTCGGCATACAGGTATTTTTAATAAAGCTCCTGCCGAAGTTTTTATAGCATCCATATTAACGGGTGCGCTATCGGTATGTGGTACAACAATGGCATTTACACCACTGCATAAAGCAGTACGTGCAATGGCACCAAAATTTCGCATATCGGTAACTTTATCCAATACCAAAATCATTGGCTCTATGCCATCGCTAAACCATTGTGTGGTAAGAGTATCAAGGTTTTGGTAAACAATTGGCGAAACATAGGCGCAAACCCCCTGATGATTTTTTTGCTTTAAAGCATAGAACTTTTCTTTGGGCACAAACTGGTAAGGTATATGCAACTCGCCACATAGTTTAATAATATTGGCAATACCGGCATTTTTAGTTTCTTTTTGAACCAAAATTTTATTTATTTCGGTATTGTTTTGCATTGCTTCGGTTACGGCATGAATACCATAAATAATATCGGTTTTAAACTTATTTTCCTGTGCTTCCATAGCCTCCGGCTCCTCTTTCGGTTTGTGTAAGCTGGCTGCTTTGTTGCCAGTTTATTTTGGTATAATTACTAATAATCATTTGCGCAATTCTTTCTCCGTTATTAATGGTAAAATCTTCTGTACCAAAGTTAACGAGTAATACTTTTATCTCGCCACGGTAATCGGCATCAATAGTACCCGGGCTGTTTAATACGGTAATGCCATGTTTAAGTGCAAGGCCGCTTCGCGGCCTAATTTGCGCTTCGTATCCATCGGGCAATTCTATGTACAAACCGGTTGTCACCAAAACTCTTTGCATAGGTTTTATTATTATTGGTTCAGCCAAAAATGCCTTTAAATCCATACCGGCTGAGTGTTCGGTTTGGTATTGCGGCAACTCGTTGGTTGATGTATTTATAACTTTAACGGTAATCATTTAATTAAATTCAAGGCTTTTTCTTTTATAAATGCATATACGGCAAATGATGCAATTAATAAAAACGCAATGGTGTTTTTAATGTAATAAGAGTAAATATTTGGCTCAACCAAAAATACAAAAACAGCATAAGCTGCTATTGCAAACCCAAAATAACTTATAATTTTTGTTACGTTATATGGTATTGGGTAATATTTATTGCCCCAAATAAAACTTATAACCATCATGCTAAAATAACAAATAAGTGTGGCTATGGCACAGCCGGTATAACTTAGCTTTGGTATTAAAATGGCATTTGCTACAATAGTAATTGCAGCACCAACAATACTAATTTGTGCCCCCTTTAAAGTATTATCGCTTAACTTATACCAAACGGATAAATTGTAGTAAATGCCAAGGCAGATATTTGCCATTAATAAAATTGGAACAACATGTAATCCGCTATGAAATTTTTCTCCCAAAAAATATTTAATGTAATTTAAATAAAGCATTACTACTAAAAATATGGTAAGGCAAACTATAACAAAATAATTCATTACAGTTGCATAAATATCTCGTTTATCGCTTTGTTTGGCATGGCTAAAAAAGAATGGCTCGGCAGCAAACTTAAATGCCTGTATAAAAACCGAGATTATAATTGATAGTTTGTAAACAGCTCCGTAAATTCCTGTAACTGTGTTTGCAGTAACGGTATCAGGCGAATAAAACCCAAGCATAATGCGATCAAGGGTTTCATTTATCATTCCGGCAAAACCAACAACTGCCATGGGTACTGCGTATTTTATCATGGTTTTCCAAAATTCGGTATCAAATTTTAATGTAAGTTTTATCAACTCCGGAATTAGCAAAAACAATGTAGCTAAACTTGCTATTAAATTGGCTATAAATATGTATTGAACACCCGGGTTTGGATTAAAAAAAGGCAATTGAATTTGATATGTATTTTTTATGTATGGCGCCAATAGCAAAATATATACATTTATAAAAATATTAATGCCTATATTGAGGTTTTTAATTAATGCAAAACGAAATGGTTTGTTTAAATGTCGCAATAATGCAAATGGTATGGCACACAAAGCATCAGCAATTAAAATACCTGCACTTAGCCAAATAAATATTTTTTGTGATGAATAGCCGAGAGCGTATGAAATATAGTTGCCAAAAAACAGCATCAGTAAACCAAAAACCAAACTAACCCCTAAAACCGAAATAAAAGAAGTTGAGTAAGCTTTTTTATAATCATTTTTTTCAGCAAACCTAAAAAATGCAGTTTCCATACCATGCGTAAGCAAAATATTAAAGAACGAAATGTATGCATACAGCGTTACGTTTACACCAAATTCTGCTTCGTTAAAAACCCTGGTGTATAAAGGAACCAGCATTACATTTAAAAATCGACCAACTATAGTACTTAAGCCATATACCGCAGTTTGCGATGCCAGTTTTTTTATTGAACCCAAAGTTGAAATAATTTTGACAAAGTTGATTAAAAATTAAATACTCCAAAAATTCGTTATGCACAAACATTAATTTTAACTTTGAAAGCTTTGAAAAAAATACTTTTCATACTTTTTATACCACTTGCAACATTGGCTCAAAAAGCTGATGAAGAACTTGCTGCACAGTTTATGGCCGATAGGGAATTTGCAAAAGCAGCCGACCAATACGAGAAACTGCTTGCACGCAACCCAAAATCAATGTATTTTTACGATAACTTATTTAAATGTTACATTCAGTTACTGCAGTTTGATGATGCTAATAAATTAGCCAAACGCCAGCAAAAAAAATTCGAAAGCAATTATTATTATCAGGTAGATGCCATTTATGCACTTCAGCTAAAAAGTTTTGATGATAAAGTTAAGCAACAATACAAAAACATTATTTCGGGTGTTATGCCGCTTGAACCCAAAGTGCACGAACTTGCAAACGCTTTTAATAAACGAGGGCTAAAAGACTACGCCATTGAAACATACATTTTTGCACGCAAACAATTAAAACGAGATTTGGCATTTAGTTTAGAATTGGCAGGGCTTTATGCTGATTTAAATCAAAAAGCATTGGCTGTTGATGAATTTTTAAATGCATTGATTTTAGATGAAAACCAACAAGAAAATATTCAGGGTTACTTACAAAATATGCTTGAAAGTGCTGCTGATTATGAATTATTGAAACAGGCCTTACTCAAAAAAAACAAAACCTATTCGGGTAGTGATGTTTTTACTGAAATGCTTTTATGGTATTATGTTCAGCAAAACGATTACAACAATGCGCTAATTTACAGCAGGGCTTTAGACAGAAGATACAAAGAGCAAGGGCGCAAAATGCTTGAACTTGGTTTGCTAGCCACCTCAAACGAAGCATACGATGCTGCCGTTAATATTTTTTCTCAGGTTATTGCACTTGGTAAAGACGCTCCTTATTACAACTATGCAAAAAATTCGTTAACTGAAGCAAGAGCAAAAAAAATACTGGCAGGCAATTACACACAAAACGATTTAATAGAACTAAAAAACCAATACAATGCCTTGTTAACTGAGTTTGGTTTTGCACCATTTATGATTAATACCATAAAAGAACTTGCCAAGTTGCAGGCTTATTATTTATATAATTACGATAGCGCTATTTATTTATTCGAAGGCATAATAAATATGCCACGAATTGATGAAAAAGCAAGAGCCGAAGCCAAACTTGAATTGGGTGATTTATATGTATTTAAAAATGAAGTTTGGGAAGCCATGTTGCTTTACGGACAAGTTGATAACGATTTTAAAGAAGAACCAATTGGTAGAGAAGCAAAATTTAGAAATGCACGTTTAAGTTACTTTATTGGCGAGTTCGATTGGGCACGCTCACAGCTTGATGTGCTTAAAACTGCCACCACTCAATTAATTTCAAATAATGCCATTGAACTAAGTTTGCTTATACAAGATAATACAATTGACAGCAACGAAGAACCATTAAAAATTTATGCAAAAGCCGATTTATACTATTACCAAAACAACCTAAACCGTGCTATGCAAACTTTAGATAGCCTGCTTCAACTTTACCCAAATCACGATTTACTTGATGATATTTATTACAAAAAGGCTCAGATATTTTTAAAACAAAAAAACTATACTAAAGCAACCGAATATTTTAAAATTGTTTATTCAGAACATGGAACAGGAATATTTGGCGATAATGCTTTGTACGAATTAGCCCGTTTGAACCAAAACATACTTAACAATAAAGATGAAGCACTGAAATTGTACGAAAAATTTATTGATACCTATAATGGCAGCTTTTTTTTAACCGAAGTGCGCAAACAATATCGTCTATTACGCGGAGACACCATAAATTAAAAGTATATGATAGTTTATAATGTTACCATAAATATTAATGCCGATGTGCATGATGAATTTATAGATTGGTTTAAGCACATACATTTACCCGAAGTAATGCAAACCGGTATGTTTACCGAATATAAATTTTATAAGTTGCTTACCCGACAGCATGATGAAAATGGCGACACCTATGTGGTTCAATACTTTGCAAAAAACATAGACGATTATAACCGCTACCAACAAGAATTTGCCCCTGCGCTTCAGCAAAAAACCAAAAGTAAATTTGGAGACAGCGTTTTGGCATTTAGAACTATTATGGAATTACAATAAATTTATTTAAATGGCTGTTTTGTTTATTTAATTTGCTGTTTAAAATGCTTTTTGCCGTTTAAATAAAAAAATATTCACCTAATTATCAACATTTTGTGATTTTATGTACATTTAAATAGAATAAACAGCTGTTCAAATAATATATATTTGTTCCTAAATAAAAAAGGAGCCAGTTATGAGAACAGTATCTACATCAACAGAACTTGTTAAAAATTACTACCAAAAAAGCACCGTAAATAGAAGGTTTTGGGTGTTATTGGTTCAAGCCAAAAAACAAATTATTGATTTTGTTAAGTTTACTTATCTGGTTGCTGTGCTTGTATTGCTGGTAGTTGCGGTAATAGAAATAAAACATATTTATAATGTAGATATTTTTCCGGGTATCGACACTCCTTTTGACAATCTTTATTATGCCGAAAAAGAGCGTTTGGGTAAAGGTATATTAAAATTAATGGTTCAACTGTTTAAATCTTAACATTATGGCAAACGAAACTTTACTGCTTTTTATACAAGTTGGGCTGGCTTTAATCATTTTAACAATGTGTTATTTCGTGGCTGTATTTTATTTAAGTCACAAAAAATCAAAATTTAATGTCGAAGAGATAAGAAAAAATGCCTATTTAAATAATATTGCCATTATTTACAAATCTCCGGTAAACGAAAAAGAATTTATAGCATGTATAAACAATCTCATTAAATTAAACTATACCAACTTTAAAGCATTTTTTGTAAGTAATAATCAGTTTATAAATCATAACTATTCAGGTAAATTTATTATAATAAGCAATCATACCGTACAAAATGCCGTAGAGATTTTAAAACCGCTTATACCAAATGATACTGATGCAGTTTTGGTGCTTGAACCTAAAGCCATGCTTAACTATAACTTTTTAAACAGCATAAACCATAAACTAAATCAGGGTTTTGAAGTTATACAAAGCAAAATAAACAACTCCGTCAACGGTCTTTCAAAAAGTTATATAAAAACAAACGATGCACTTTACAATTTTATTGACCGCAAACTAAGCGAACAATTAAATTTACCTGTAAGCATAAACTCATTTGGATATACTATTAAATACAGCTTGTTTAAAAGTATAAATGCTGCCTACTTTAATTCTGATGCAAAGGTATTACAAGCAAAACTAACTGATGCAAAACCAAAACAAGGATACAGCGAGTTGGCCGTTATAAATTTTAACCTTTATAATAATGTTGCCGTTGTAAAACAAAAATGGTACAACATGAAAAAATTTTGGGCAAACCAAAAACTTGGTTTAATGCTGTTGTTTGAAGGCCTAACTAAAAGCAATATGCATAAAATATATTTTGGCTTGCAATACCTTCGCCCACCACTGGTTTTAATAATTTGTCTCTGTATTGCTTTAGCTGTTATAAATATTTTTTTTTATAATAGGTTATTTATTTTTTCTGTGATTGCCTTTTCTGCTTTGTCCACAGCTATATTTATTTACTCTTTAAACTACTTTTCAAACTACAAAAAAGTTGGAGAATTAAGTTAAAACTTAATTATTTAATCTCATTCTGTTTATAACTAAATATCGCACCTTATTTTTTTGATTGTGCAAACAACATATTGCATATTTGCAAGTATATGCGAGTATTATTTTTGGTTTTTATATCTGTTTTACTCGTTTCTTGCTCTAAGAAACAAAATGCTGATAAGCTCTTTTACAATGCCGTAATTTACACTTTTGATTCTGCCTTTAGCACCAATGAGGCAATGGTGGTAACCGATGGTAAAATTGTTGAAACAGGCAACTTTAAAGAGCTTAATAAAAAATATGCTACTAAAGAGCAAATTGACTTAAAAGGAAAGTTTGTATATCCGGGTTTTATTGATGCACATTGCCATTTTTACGGACTTGGAAATTTTATGCAAATGGTTGATTTATCAGCCTGTAAAAATTTTAACGAAGTGGTTGAAGCATGTATTAAATTTTATTCACGCAACCCTCAACCTGTAATTTATGGACGCGGATGGGATCAAAACAAATGGGATAATAAAGATTTTCCGGAAAACACCGAATTAAACATGGCTTTTCCTGAAATACCCGTTATACTAAAACGGGTTGACGGTCACGCAGCCATTGTGAATAATGCAGCATTAAAATTAGCCGGTTTTACCACTCAAACAAAAATATTTGGCGGAGATTTACTTAAACAAAACAACCAACTTACCGGAGTATTAATTGACAACGCGGTTGATAGCCTTGAAAAGTTTTTGCCCAAACCCACTCATCAGCAATTGGCTCAAGCCTTAATTTTGGCTCAAAAACATTGTTTTGAATATGGAATAACAGGAGTACACGATGCAGGCCTTGAACCTGAAATAATTGAAGTAATTGATTCTTTGCAAAAAGCCGGAACATTAAAAATGCGTATATACGCAATGGTTAGCATATCTGATGATAATATTACATGGCTTGAACGCAAAAACGGCATAAAAACCAATTTTTTAAATGTATCGAGCTTTAAAATGTATGCCGATGGCGCTTTAGGCTCAAGGGGTGCTTGTTTGCTTGAACCATACAACGACAGCAAAAACAATTACGGATTAATGATTACTCAAATTGAAAAAATGGAGTCTTACATAAATAGAATTGCAAATACCAATTTTCAGTTAAATACACATTGTATTGGCGACTCGGCTAACCGAACAATATTGAATTTATACGGAAAATACCTGAAAAATAAACTAAACAGACGATGGCGAATTGAACACGCTCAGGTTATACATCCCAACGATTTTGATTTATATGGCAAATACGGCATCGTTCCGTCTGTACAGCCAACTCATGCAACAAGCGATATGTATTGGGCAGAAAAACGACTTGGACCTAACCGAATAAAAAGCGCATACGCATATAAGGATTTACTTATACAAAACGGATGGTTGCCTCTTGGCACCGATTTTCCTGTTGAACATGTATCGCCTTTTTATACCATTGATGCTGCTGTAAGCAGAAAAGACGAACAAGGTTTTCCGGTTGGAGGTTTTGAAATAAAAAACGCATTAACAATAAAAGAAGCACTAAAAGGCATTACCATTTGGGCAGCTATGGCTGCTTTCGAGGAAAATGAAAAAGGATCTCTTGAATCAGGAAAATTTGCCGATTTTGTTATTTTAGATATAGATTTACTAAAGACCGATTTGTTAAAAATAAGAAACCAAAAACCCATTGAGACCTATGTGGGTGGCAATAAAGTAAATTAATTGCCTGTATACCAAGCTTTATGGCATTTGTAAATTTTATTTGTTTGCACATTTAATGTATATACATTTAATTTGCAATACAAATTTTGACTTTAGAACAATCAATAAAACAATCTAAATTTAAATCAGAGGCTCACAAAGCCATACTGAATATTATTTATACATCCGGTATTATCAATTCTTATCAAACCCGATTTTTTAAAAAATTTGATATTTCGCCACAACAATATAACGTACTAAGAATTTTAAGAGGACAACACCCACATAAAGCAAGTATGGGTTTGGTTCAGGAAAGAATGTTAGACCAAAACAGCAATGCAAGCCGATTGGTTGAAAAACTATATCTGAAAAACTTAGTTTTAAGAAGTGAATGCAAACAAGATAGAAGACAAGTTGATTTGCTGATTTCGGAAAACGGAATGAAACTTCTTTCTGAAATTGATGAATCAATAAATGATTTAGATAACCACTTTAACAAACTTAGTAATGAAGAATTTTTACAATTGAACCAATTTTTAGACAAATTAAATACCCCCGAAAAATGAAAAAAACAATTTTATCATTAGCACTTGCAGCAACCGGGTTGCTGGCATTTGCACAACAAAACGAAAGTACGTTTACAGTTAATGCAGAAAAAAGCACCTGTAAATGGCATGCCAAAAAAGTTACCGGTCAACACGAAGGTTTTGTAAAGTTTGAATCTGGTAGCGTAAATGTAAAAGGTAACCAATTAATTGGTGGAGATTTTACTATTAACATGACTACCCTTGAAGCAACAGATTTAACAGGTGAATGGAAAGAAAAGCTGGTTGGTCATTTAAAGTCTGACGACTTTTTTGCAACTGAAAAATTTCCTCAAGCTAATTTACGCATCAAAAATGCCACTCCAATTAAAGGTGCAAAAGCAGGAAGCAACAACTACAATATAGTTGCCGATTTAACAATAAAAGGAATTTCAAAAGAAATTTCTTTTCCGGCAATGGTTGTAGTAAACAAAGGCCGTGTTATTGCAAACGCAAATTTTGATGTTGACAGAACAGCTTACGATATTCGTTACGGCTCTAAATCGTTTTTTGCTGATATTGGCGACAAAGCAATAGATGATAAATTTAACCTAAAAGTTAGAATTGAAACAACTAACTAAATAGCAATTTATAAAAATTAAAAAAAAGGCTGTCTCTTATAAGGCAGCCTTTTTTGTTTAATGTTATTTTAATTTGCAATATGCTGTAATTAATGCATTTTGCAATTCATTTAATATTACAATAATTTGAAAAAAGTTTATACTGCAATTGGTTTTATACTTTTATTAAATAGTCTTTGGGCTCAAACAACATTAACCATAACCGGAAATGTTAAAGATAAAAAAAGCAACGAAGCACTTGTAGGCGCTACCATTAATATAAAAGGAACCAATAAAGGTGCTGCCACCGATTTTGAAGGTTCATTTACATTAAAAACTTCTGAAAATTTTCCTTTTGTTTTGGTTATATCTTACATTGGTTATATTACCAAAGAATTAACAATTAATACTCAGGCCGACTTTGCAAAGCCTTTAAACATTAAGCTTGAAGAAAACACAAAAGAACTAAAAGAGGTGCAGGTTACAGATACACGCATTACCGAAAGACAAAAGCAAGCACCTCTAACCATAGAAACAATGGATGCTGTTGCAATAAAAGAAACACCGGCTGCAAACTTTTACGAAGGTCTTGCACATTTAAAGGGTGTTGACCTTACAAGCGCCTCAATTGGTTTTAAAATTATAAACACTCGTGGTTTTAACAGCACAAGTCCTGTTCGTAGCCTTCAACTTATTGATGGTGTTGATAACCAATCGCCAGGATTGAACTTTAGTCTTGGTAATTTTTTGGGAGCAAGCGAACTTGATGTACAACGGGTTGATTTAATTGTTGGTGCAAGTAGTGCTTATTACGGTCCGGCAGCGTTTAATGGTGTAATAAATATGCAAACAAAAAGTCCGTTTTTATTTAAAGGACTAAGTGCACAAGTAAGAGTTGGCGAACGAAACTTAACCGAAGCTGCAGTTAGGTACGCACAGGTTATTAAAAACAAAAGGGGTGAAGAAAAATTTGCTTATAAAATTAACCTTTTTGCTATGAGGGCAAACGATTGGGAAGCAACCAATTATGATGCAACCATTCAATCGCCTGTTGGCAGAGATAACCCCGGAGGTTATGATGCGGTAAATATTTATGGCGATGAATATGCAACCAACAGATTCAGACAAACAGGCCTTCCTTACTTAGGTTATGGATATACAACCAGAAAAGGTTATAGAGAAATTGATTTGGTTGACTATAACTCTCATAACATAAAATTTAACACAACTCTTCATTATAAAATAAAAAACGATCATGAACTTATAGCAGCAACAAGCATTAGCAATGGTACTACGGTTTATCAGGGAGAAAACAGGTTTAGCCTTAAAGATATTTGGTTTTATCAAAACCGTGTTGAACTAAGAAAAGAAGGAAACTATTTTATTAGGGTTTATGCTACCCACGAAGATGCAGGAAAAAGTTATGATGCTTACAACACAGCCCTTTTATTGCAAAGTTATGCCAAACCAAATAACGATTGGGCTATAGATTATGCCGAAAATTGGAATAAATTTATATTTAACAGAATTCAACCAATTAGACCAGCCATTGGTTCTCAACCCCCGGGAGTTAGATACGAAGATTATGCTAACGAATATTTAAGAATTTTTTTCTACGATTCATTAAGGCTTTTTCATCAAATTGTTAGAAATATTACTGATACATCTTTTTATTTAACACGGGGTGGTTTAAACGGGTTTGAGCCGGGTACAGAAAGATTTGATTCGGCTTTCAAAGCTATTACGTCAAGAACAAACCGCGAGGGTGGCTCAAGATTTTTTGACAGATCGGCCTTATACCACGTAGCAGCAGAAAAAATTATAAACTACAGAAATTTTGAATTTAAAATAGGTGGAAACTTCAGGCTTTATGCACCAAATTCACAAGGCACTATTTTTCTTGATACCATTCCAAACCAAAGAATTTATAACAAAGAAGGTGGCGGTTATTTAGGTATTGAACGCAAAATTGATTTTGTAAACAATACTTTAACCATGAAACAATTAAAAATGAATTTAACTACTCGGGTAGATAAAAATCAAAATTTTAAGGCATTGGTTTCTCCGGCATTTACTGCTGTTTATACATACAACCAACACGTATTCAGAGGAACAGTATCTAGCGCAATTCGAAATCCAACGTTAATTGATCAATACATTAACTTAAATGTGGGTCCGGCTACTTTACTTGGCAATCTCAAAGGTTTTGATTCATTGGTTACCGTAAATTCGTTATTTGATGCGTTAAATAACGGCAAATCTAGACTTGAATATTTTAATGTTGACCCTGTAAGACCAGAGAGGGTAAGAACAGTTGAAGCCGGCTACCGCACAACATTGTTTGATAAACTTTTTATTGATGCGAGTTATTATTTTAGCTGGTACACCGATTTTCTTGGCTTTAAAATTGGTGCAGACATAAATTGGCCGGATGGCGACCCTTTTATTAGAAGAATTAACGTTTACAGAGTAACAACCAACAGTAAAGATATGGTTACAACACAAGGCTTTACAGTAGGATTAAATTATTTTTTAAAGAGTTGGCTCGGTTTTAGCGGAAATTACAGTTGGAATAAGCTAGACAGGCGCGGAAGCACAGACCCATTAATACCGGCTTTTAATACCCCCGAACACAAATACAATTTAGGTTTAAACGGTAGAAATATAAATTCTAACATTGGTGGCTTAAAAATAAACAACTGGGGCTATGGCATTAATTACAAATGGCAAGAAGGGTTTATGTTTGAAGGCTCTCCGCAGTTTACCGGTATGGTTGAAGCCTACGACCTATTAGATGCTCAAATAAACAAATCATTTAAAGACGGAAAATTGCTATTAAAAATTGGTGCCAATAACCTTTTAAACAACCGTGTAATACAGGTTTATGGCGGACCAAGCGTAGGGCGTTTAGCTTATATAAGTTTATTGCTCGACTTAAATAATCTTTAATAATTTGATTATTCGTATATAATTGCTTTATTAGCAGCGCAAAAAACTATTAAAGCAATGAAAAGAAAATTACTAAGTATTATGATGACGCTTGGCATGTTTACAGTAATAAATGCCAATGCACAAACGCGTTACATTGACGAAATTTTCACCAATGTTTCACGCCAAAACAATGTTGTTTACGACTCCAATATAGCAGTAAACCTGTTGTTTGGTACGCCAGGATTGCCACCCAGTTTAAATGGTTCACCACTATGGATGGAAAACCTTGTGTGTGATATTTACTCACCAGCAGGTGACGCGCAGACAAACAGACCTGTTATTATTTTGGCTCATACAGGTAGCTATTTACCTGCTATATTAAACAACCAAGTAACAGGAAATAAAAACGACAGCACGATTGTAACTGTTGCAACTAATTTTGCAAAACGTGGCTATGTGGTTGTTGCTCCAAATTATCGCCTAGGGTGGAATCCAACAACAACAAACCAAGAACAAGCTACCGAACAACTATTAAAAGCCACTTACAGAGGCATACAGGATATGAGAAACTGCATTCGTTTCCTACGTTCAAATGCTTCAACCTTTGGTATTGATACAAGTAAAATTATTGTTGGCGGACAAGGTACCGGAGGTTACATTTCTTTAGCTTTAGGTAGTGTTGATAAACGCGAAGAAATTGAAGGCAGCCTTAAGTTTTTACGTGGAGATGCTTCGCCAATGGTAAATGTTGATACTTTGGGTGATTGGATGGGTTTAGGAGGTATAACTATTTTTAACCTTCCTAAAAATCCAAATATTTCAGCTAAAGCTCACATGACATTTAATTATGGCGGTGCCATGGGAGATACCTCATGGATTGATAATAACACGCTTCCTCACGTTTCTTTACACTGTGTAGGTGATATTTTTGCCCCATTTTTAACAGGAAATGTTGTTGTACCAACAACAGGTGTAACAGTTATTCCTAATGCCAGCGGTGGCGGACACGTAATTCCTTCATTAAACAGAAGAGGTATAAACAATAAAATAAACAGAATGATGCCAAGTGACATGGTTTCGATGATGGCCATGCGTTATACAAATGGTGTAAATAATTTATTTCCTATTCGCACAGCATTCCCGGCCGAAGGTGCACCTTGGGAATTTTGGAACAGAACTGCTGTACAAGGAATTACATCAGCTCCTTACAGAGGAATTCCACTACCGGCAAATGGTCGTGCAGCAGATTCTATATCTATGATAACAAATCCCTTTATGTCTGAACCTAGAGGTCGCGCATATTGTGATACCATTGCCAGATTTATAGCTCCACGTATTGCTTTGCAATTTAATCTTGCTGCAAATAAAGAATTAGACGAGTTTAATCTTCTTTCTCCAGCACAAGATCAAAATATTGATATTTATAACGATGCTACAAAATTTGCAGTTATTAAATGGGAAAAGTCTATGGATGCAGCAAGTTCTCCAATAAACTACACATTTGCTATTGATTTCCCTGATGGAAATTTCATCAATCCGATTGTTGCTTTAAATGCGGGTAATAACGACAGTATTGCAATTCCCATGAATATTGCTTACGGTTTACTTACCGACTTAGGTTTTGGCGATGACCAAACTGCCATAGCCGATTGGGCTGTGTTTGCCGATAACGGTACTTTTACCCGCAGATCATCATCAGTTCGTTGGGTAAGACTAACCAAACGTGCTTCTGTAGGCATCGCTCAAGAAAACAACATCAGTTCTTTTGTAAATGTGTATCCAAACCCTGCTAAAGAAAGCCTAAACATAAGCATGGAAAAAGGAAAAGCAGCTATTGCCGGCATTCAAATTATGGATATTACAGGTCGCAGAATTTTAAACCTTGAAGGATTAAACACACATCAACAACAAATAATGTTATCATCATTTGGAGCAGGTGTATATTTTGCAAATATTACTAATACCAATGGCGCAACAACCAGCAAACGTTTTGTTGTAGAATAATTAAATTCATTTATCAATACAAAAAAGGCAGTTTCGATATTTTGAAACTGCCTTTTTTGTTTTTAGTTATATTCCTTCAATACCTAATACCAATGCCAGCTTCTTTAAGTCATCAACAACATTTTGGTTTAGTGGTATTCCTGAAATTACTCTTTTATCTTTTTCAAAAAATTCAGGTTCTCCCGGAATCAACACAGGCTCATTTTCATTAATTGGTGTTGACTTTTTAAATGTTTCAATCCAATTATCAATATGGTAATAAAATTCTTCTAATGGCCTGAAAGCATCAACCCGCATAGCGCCAACAAAATGGCCAATACCTTTTCCCGGTTGGTTTTCTTTTGGTTCTAGAAAAGTTACAAAAGGTGGTACCCACGGTCCGTAGTTTGCTCCACTTAATACAGCACTCAAAACATCAATGGCTGCACTTAGTCCGTAACCTTTGTGTCCACCCAGTGGTAGTAAACTACCACCCTCTTTTAACTCGTTTGGGTTTGTACTTTCTTTACCTGTTTTGGTTTGAACCCAACCGGTTTGAATACTTTTATTTAAACGTTGAGCTATTTCAAGTTTACCGTTTGCCGCAGCGCTTGTAGCCATATCTACCACTACAGGTTTATATTTTTTAGATGGAATGGCAATAGCAAGCGGATTTGTACCCAGCATGCGTTGATTACTATTGGTGGGCGCTACCAATGGTGTTGCATTGGTTATGGCAAATCCAATCATATTATGTGGCAATGCAAGCATTGCATGATAAGCGGCAATGCCAAAGTGATTGCTGTTGTGTATGGCTACCCAACCGGTACCTACATTGATAGCTTTTTGAATTGCAACTTGCATTGCATAGGGCGTAACAACAAGTCCAAGGCCGTTATCCGCATCAATATTGGCTGTTGATGGTGTTTGGTGAATAATTTTGGGCTTTGCTGTAAAGTTTGCCCTGCCTTTGTTGTATAACCTTAAATACCCGCTAAGCCTGGCAACTCCATGCGAATCAATTCCACGCAAATCGGCTTCAATTAATATATCAGATGCAAGTTTTGCATCTTCTTCAGGCATTCCGCATTTGGTGAAAACACGTATGCAAAAATCTTTTAAAACTGTATGCGAAAAAATATTTGAGTTATTTTCCATCAATTATTAACGGTGTGTTATTACCCATAATAATAACCTTGCTGTTGTTTGATTTTGCCAGCTCAAGATTTGCTTTTATGGTTTCGTATTGAAGTTGTTTATCAGTTAAACCACTACTAATAATTCTTTGATAATCTGCAATACCCTGAGCTTCTACCCTTTTTCTATCGGCCTCTTGTCGTTCTTTTTGTAATACAAACTGCATTTTTTGTGCTTCTTGCTCTGCTCTTATTTTCTCTTCAATACTGGCTTTAACACTTGGAGGAAGTGTAATATTTCTAACGAGTAACTGTTCCAAAATAATTCCACGTTCTTTAAAATTCTTTTCAATGGAGTTGAATATTCTAGTTTGAAACTCATCACGCTTGTTTGAATATAATGATACTGCATCGTAGTAAACGGCATTATCTCTTATAGAAGTACGTGTAACAGGTCTTATAATTTTCTGGTCGTAATCAATACCGGTTTCATTTAATAATCGTGGTGCTTCATCTGGAATGAGTTTGTATAAAACAGTTAGGTCAATTAAAACTTCTAAACCATCGGCAGTTAAAACCCTTATGGCATCATCTCCGCTCTTCATACCTTCATCATTTATGCCACTCATGGTATAGTTTTTGGTTTTAATATCCAGTTCTTTAACATCAACCAACGGATTTATAACATGTAAGCCGCTTCTAAGCACATCTGGTTGTACCTTGCCAAACAATACTTTTACGCCAACGTATCCCGGGTCAATTTGCTTTAGGCAATTTAATGCAATACCCGAAATTATTATTAACACAGCAACAATTCTTAAACCATTAGCTGCATTGCTAAATTGCGGTGTTTTGGCAGCTATTGCGCTCAAACCAAAAACCAATAAACCTAAAATAACTATAGCCATAATTTTTAAAATTTCAAAAGTTTGCAAGCACATCTGCAATGTGCAAAATATTTATGGGTAATTGCTGTTTGGTACAAATCGCCTTTAAATGCATAAGGCAGGCATAATCAGTACTAATTATACTATCTGCACCTGCATTCATAACTTTATCAATAATTTGTTTACCCATAAAAAAACTTAGCTCGGGGTTGTTTACAGAAAACATTCCACCAAAGCCGCAACATTCGTTTTCAAAATCAATATTAATCAGTTCAAGTCCTTCTATGTTTTTTAAAAGCTGTAAGGGTTGTGTAATTGTTTTACAAACATTTCGTGCTTGACATGACGGCATATAAAAAGCCTTTTTATTTAGTACAGCTCCAAAATTGTCGAATTTTAAAACATCAACTAAAAACTCACTTAACTCGAAGGTTTGTTTTTGTAGGTTGCGATATTTTACATGAAACGAAGAATTTTGAAAAAGCAAATCGTATGAATTGCGAATTACACCCGTACATGCAGAAGCACCGCATACAAGGGGTTTATCTGTTGTAGTTTCATTTAAAAATTTTTCTCCTACTTCGCGGGCATCAGACCAACGTCCGGCATTAAAGGCAGGCATTCCGCAGCAGGTTTGTTCAATATGGTAATGTACTTTGCAGCCCGCTTTTTCAAGCACTTTTATCATGTTAAAACCCGTTTGCGGGCTAAACTGATCAATAAAACATGGTATAAGTATATTAACCTTCATGGTTTATGGATGAAGCTCTTTAAAGTTTTTTATACGTGCAATAAAAAACATACCTGTACTAAAAAATGCTGCTATTGCCAAAGTACTTAACCTCATACTACCGGTATAATCAAGTAAAAATCCAAATACAAATGTACCAAATACAATAGCTAATTTTTCAGAAACATCATAAAAACTAAAATAGCTTGCATTATTTTTTGTACCATCAGGAATTATTTTAGCATAGGTACTTCGCAATAAACTTTGAATACCTCCCATAACCAACCCAACCAATATGCCAATACCAAAAAACTGAACTTTGTTTTGAACCATAAATGCAAGAACACAAATAATTATCCAAATAGAAAGCATAACAATTAAAGTATAAATATTGCCATTTTTTTTGCTGAGCCAACTAAAAAAATGAGCGCCAGCAATAGCAACAATTTGAATAATAATAATTAAAATTATTAAATCTTGAGTTGGAAGTTTTAACTCATAGCTGCCGAATAAACTTGCCACATACATTACCGTTTGCAAGCCCATACTGGTAAAAAAGAAACCCCACAAATAACGTTTTATAATACTGTTTTGGGGCAGTTGTAGCTCAAGCCAAACTTTTTTAAGCTGCAAAAAACCCTTGTAAAATATACTTTCATGGTTATTTGTTGTTACAGGTTTTTCGGGTAAGTGCCTAAAAGTAATTTGCGCAAAGCCGGCCCACCACAAGCCAACACTAACAAAGCTTAACCTTATGGCTATTGATTCGTAATACGATTTTGCAGCTTGTAATGCATCTGTTTCGGTTAAACCGGTTTGCTGCATTTGTAACGCCTTATTTTGAAGCGGAAAAACTAAACTCGGAAACATGATTAGTGAGAGATTAAAAAGTAAAAGCAAAACACTGCCAACATAGCCAAGCGAATAACCTTTAGCGCTCAATTTATCATAATTATCTTCGGTGGCTATTTCGGGTAAAAATGCATTGTAATAAACAATACTGCTTGTAAATCCTACCAGGCTAATAACAAAAAGAGTTAGTCCAAAATAAATGGTTTGTGCCGTAAAAAAATACATTATAATACATGACGCTGCTCCTAAATAGCAAAACATTTTCATAAAAAATTTTTTGTTTTGTTTGGCATCTGCAATACCGGAAAGTATTGGCGTAATAATTGCAACCAGTAAAAATCCCAACGATAATGTATAACTGTAAAGTGCAGTATTTACAACCTTAAATCCTAAAAAATTTAGCAGGTAAGGTTCTTTATCTACTCCTTGCTGCGCAATTGATGCAGATTTACTTACCGACTCGTAATAAGGCGGAAATATAGCTGTTGCTATGGTTAACGAAAAAACACTGTTTGCCCAGTCGTACATGGTCCAGGCTCGTGTAATTTTTTTATCGTTTAAAGCATGTTGCATTTTTTTGCAAAGTAGTTTAAAAAAATACGGTTGGTTCAAACCAACAAAAATTTATATTTATTTGCCTGAACCAAAGGTTTTTTATGCACGAAATAAGCCGCAAAAAAGATGTAATTAAAATACAAGAACCTCTTAGAAACTACCTTAAAAGACATGGCCGTGAAAATACCGTTGCCATTCACTACAAGCAGCTTCAGGAGTTTATTGAAACCGTTTCGCTATATGATAAAAAGGGCAAAGATACCCTTTGGGAAACCTGTATATACAAACATGAAGATTTTAACTTTTTGCAGCAGCAGCTAGTTAAAATTTATGCTTTGCTAAAAACCGGAGGCGATTTACATGTAATTGAACACTTATATGTTGAACGTATTGACAATTGCCTTTACGGAAACACCTCGCCATTTAGAATTAGAATTGTAAACCGCTTGAATGATAACTTTGACTATTTTTACATAAAACATGCCGATGCATCGCGTATTTACGGGCTTGAACTTGAACATCTGCTTTCGCCAAACAGGATAAATTATTTGGTTAATGATGAAACACTGATTGAAGAACATATTGCAGGCATACCGGGTGATGATTTTGTTAAAAATTACATGTACAAAGACAACTTTAATGCAACCCGACTTGCTAAAGAGTTTGTAAAGTTTAACGAGCGTTGCTTTATACGCCTGCTTGGCGATATGCACAGCAGCAATTTTGTAATACAATTTACTCCTGATTTTGAAGAAGTACATTACCGCATACGTGCCATAGATTTTGACCAACAATGCTACAACGGTAGAAAAAACATTTATCTGCCGCAATTTTACAAACAAAACAAACCCTTTGTTGAATTGGTGATGAAACAAATTACTATTCCGAGTATGCAACAATACCAACGCGAAGAAAGAGCCATCATTGTAAGTAGAATGAAAGCTGCCAAGTGGCCTTTGCAACGCTTAACCGATGCCATGTGCCTTGATAACCTTGCTCCTGAAAAAAATGTAGAAAGGCTAAAAAACGAACTTAGTGAGTTTTATCAAAGCAAACGTTTTTTAAAAGCACACAATATGGGCGAAGTATTAAAAGCATCTCTTTTACATACCATTACACAAAACAAAACCATTGCTTTGCATTAAATTTATAACATTATAAAAGCGATTCTATAACCTCTGGAACGTGTTGCATTTCCAACTCTGATATTTTGTTGGCTATGTCTTCAACACTATCTTGGTTATTTAGAGCTACCTTAAATTGTTTGATAATTGCACCTTCATCATATTTTTCATTTACATAATGAATGGTGATACCTGTTTCGGATTCGCCCGCATTTTTAACAGCTTTATGAACAAATTGACCAAACATACCTTTACCACCATATTTGGGCAATAAAGCCGGATGCAGGTTTATAATTTTTTGGGGGTATTGCTGAACCAAGTATGATGGAATTTGCAATAAAAAACCTAGCAAACAGATTAAGTCAGGCTGATATTGCTGTATTAGCGGTAAAAAAAATTCAGGTTGATTTAATTCTTGTTTTGTAAATAAATGTGTTGGAATATTAAAGGGTTTTACTTTTTCCAAAACACCTGCTTGTTTATTATTACAAAACAAAGCAACTACTTTGGCCTTGCTGCTATTTTTAAAATAATTACAAACATTTAAAACATTGCTGCCACTACCACTTGCAAATAATATCAGTCGTTTAGGTTCATCCATTAAAATGCAAGTTCTTCAATTAATATTTTTTGCAGTAAAGTGTCAATATTGTTATTACCGTTAAAACTCTCAAGCGGTATGCTCGATATTATAAAGTTCGTTTTTTTTGTTTCGGTATTATACCTTTTGGCAATAACATTGCTAACACCGGCCCAAGGCCTAATTGGCTGACCGCTGATTTGCTCAATAATACCACCGCTGTAAAGTGTATCAAAACTAAATAATTGGCCTTGTGGTGGAATTTCAAACGGTCGTGCACTTGAGATAACCTGAGAGGAGCGTATAGTTGGCCATCCCGGTTTTACCGGAGGAATGCTGGTATTATTATTAACCCTGAAAATACTTCCTATCGGTGGATTTACAAGGTTATTTATGGGTGTCCAGTTAAGAAAATCGCTCAATGGATCAAACGTAGTGCTTATACCCACACATAAAAACATTCTGCCTCCGGTATTAAAAAAAGTTGAAGTACTTCTTTGACCTATTGTTAGCGAAAAAGTAGCATCATCGCTAAACCATATTATTTTATCAAACAAAGCAAAAACACGTTGTTGTGTTTCAAAATCGGGAGCCAACTGAGTGTAGTTGTTGTTAATAACTTCGGTAAGTAATAAAGTATCAAAGTTGGTAATACCTATTGATGCCATTCTTTGCATGTAGAAATTTTGAACAAAAATTCTGTTTGTTCGGTAGGCATTTACAACCAATGTTTTTGATGGTTGAGGTTTTTTGACCCAAATTTGTGGTGCAGCAACATAACCACTTTTACTTAAGGCTCTGTCAACGGCTTGTATATAAATGGTGTTATGAGCATTCAGTCTTAAAAAACCAACCTGCCCAACGGAATTATTGTTATTGTTTATTAAAACATTACATAAACTTGAATCGGCTTGATTATTAACGGCAATTAGGGTAAATGCCGTAACATTGCTGTTTAAAAATATGGGTTGAGCGTTGGTGTCGTTTATAAAAATATTATAGCCGGCCAATTGTGCAAACCCATCCGGGTCGTTGCCTTGAATATTATAACGTAATACAGGAAATGAAACAGTTGGGTTTTGTGATGGAACTCCCAGAGGTGCGCTAAATATAAATCTTACAGTTGGTGGTGAATTTTTTATAGGATATAAGGTGCTGGCCGGACTTGGGTCTTTTTGGCCAAAATTATCAATTGCCCTAACAAACACATTTACATCTGCACTATCTTTTCCTTCGGGTATATCAAGTAAAAAAATGCTATCGGTTCTTGTAGTATAAGTCCAGGTAAGCATATTATCTGTACTAACTTCATATCCTTTAATAAAGCCACCAACCGAAATGCCATACCATCTTGCTTCAACTCTTGTTGTAAGCCTATCGGTTCCTGTTCTAAAAACAGTATCAACTACCATAAATGTTTGTGGTGGCTCAACCGTTTTTTTATCGCCTTGAAAGCCTTTTTTACACGAATAGCCTATAAGAATAAAAAAAAATATGTATATGGCTGTAAGCTGTTTCATATATTAAATTGGGTTCAAACATAACTTAAAATATGTGGCCAATCAATGTGTTAATGCTTATTTAACATTTGTTGTAATGCAATCATTTTTATTACTGTTTCTGCAGCTTCAACACCTTTGTTTCCGTGCTTTCCTCCGCTTCTATCTATGGCTTGTTGCATGTTATTTGTTGTTAATACCCCAAAAATTACCGGTTTGTTGCTATTTAAACCCACCTGCATAATACCGTTTGCACAGGCATCGCAAATAAAATCAAAATGACGTGTTTCGCCTTGTATAACACAGCCAATTGTAATTACACCATGTACATTTTTTTGCTGAGCCAAAAGCTGGGCGCCAAATGCAAGTTCAAAACTTCCGGGTACAAGTGTTTGAATAATGTTTTTTTCTTTAACGCCTTTTTCTTTTAAATAAGCCATGGCTGCATCGCGCATAGCAAAAGTAATTTCTTGATTCCATTGGGCGGTTACAATACCAATTACAAAATCTTTGTATTGTTTTGACTTTGTAAGTGTTGTTTTTGATAGATTTTTTAAGTGTGTGGCCATTTCTGCAATAATAAATAAAATGCCCCGAATGGCTAATAGCCATTCGGGGCATTACTTTTTTCAAGTTTTAATAATTAATTTTTTATGACTTTATACGTTTCTGTTTTTCCTGAATGTTCAACATTCAAAATGTAAACGCCATCTTTCAAATTAGCGGCTTCAATGGTTAACGAACTTTCTACATGGTTGTATTTGTTACTAAAAACAACTTTACCATTTAAATCAATAACTTTTACAAACACATTGTCTGTTGGTTCAGCAAAAGATAATTGAAAATGGTTTTTAAATGGATTTGGCATTATTGCAATATTGCTGCCAAGTTCGTTAAATACATTTAAGCTTCTTATTTCTGAGTAAGCAAAGTCGCCATTACGGTCAATTTGTTTCAATCTGTAATAAACAATATTATTTCCTTTTATAATTGCATCTTTTACAATATATCTGTCTATAAAATTATAGTTCACATTTCTGTTTGAATTTCCTTTTGCTCTTACTGAACCTATTTCCTCAAAATCATTTCTATTGAAAGAGCGTTCAACCAAAAACTGTGAAGAGTTTATTTCTGATGATGTTGACCAGTTTAATACTGCATTTTGCTGCTGTTTTTCAACTGTAAATCTACTAAGTTTTACAGGTAATGGGTTTATATTATCCGTTCCGGTAAATTCACCCATCATAACCAAGTTGTTTACAGTTAAAGTTTTTGCTACACTATCAACAATTGATGAAAAGGTAAATGGTGTCCATACCGAGCCAAAATAATTTGCACCAATTAAATTACTTTCGCTTGATATGTTATTAAGATGTGCCGGGTTGTAGAACATTCTAATTGAGTAATCGAAGCCTGTAACAGGGATACCGCTTAGCTCCCATGTTGCTCTTAAATATCTTGCCGATGAGTGAGGTGCTGATGGAATTTTACCGGGGTAATATCTAAGTGTAAAATCAACAGGAACGCTTGACATGGTGTTCCAAGTAATTGAAGCAATGGTGTCTCCACCGCTAAAATAATGAGTGGTGGTATTTGGTGCCGGTAAAGCACTTGCAATAGCAACAGGTGCTGCGATAGTTGGTAAAGAAAAATTAACTGCTCCAATACAGTTCGGACCAGTTAAAATTGATGTGCTCATTAAGGTGTCGTTAAAATCTCTTGTTATGCCAAGAGTTGGTACTGCGCGACCATATAAAGCCCATGCAGCACTATCAAATAAATTTATATCCAAAACAGAATCATTAACGAAAGCCGGTCTTTGAAAAGAGCTATACCTATCAATTGTTGCTATGCTTCTATATGCCTGAAAAGTTGTTTGTGTAGCATTTTGCATTTGAAATCCGTTTGTCATTCCGGTTTGTGCAGAAGATGCCCAATATAAATTGTGGCTAAGATTTGAAAAATTGGCCATTGTTGGAGAGAAAATGGCAAAGTTAAAACCCATTTGTGTAGTGTTGGCTGATGTTTGAACGTTGCTGAAAATATTATTCCGTGCATCAATTCCGGTAATGGCAGATGAGTTAATACATAATGCTGCAGAATAAGCGTTTCTTAAATTATATGAATAGGTATATGAATAAGATGTAAAAATCCATGTATTAATTGGTCTTTGCCCTGCAAGATGAACGGTATTATGGTATAATCTATAGTTGCTTCCGGTTCCGTCAAAATATATACCTGTAGGTCCATAAAACTGGCTAAAATCAGCTCCAGATGATATTACCCTGTTTATTACATTATTACTTAAGGTAACATTAGCATTTACAGTTCCTGAAATATGAATGCCTCTTGTTATAGGATAATTTGTACCTGTGTAAGAAACATTATCTATATAGTTTCCATGAATTGACGTATTGGTTAAATTGGCAATAAAATGCATTCCATATAAACTCAAAGAACTTGTTGTATTATTAACAATATTGTATATTTTATTTCTTCGAATGCTGCTGTTTGTTAAGCCATTTACTCTTATACCCATACCGCTTATAAAATGTACTGTAGAATCGGTGCCAATAATATTGTTAGCAATTGTAATGCTATCAGCAAAACTTGCAGGATGACTTATAATTTGAATTCCTGCATACGCTCTGTAAATATTATTATTTATTAGAGCCTGATGGTATTATTACCAAAACCTCCTGAAGTATTCGTTAAAGTTACGGTAGTACCACCAATAAATACAGCGCAATTAGATGTATTTATTCTGTTACCCGTATAAATTCTAGAATTAGAAATGGTAATATTTGAACAACCGGGTTGTCCGGATGTTCCACTAAACATAAAGGTACAATTTGCACCAGATGTAGCCATATTTGCAAATGCCAAGTTGTATGGGTTTCCAAATAAATCGTTACCATCAATTATTACATTGTTAGCATTATTAAACCTAAATAAACCACCGGTAGTTAGTGTACCGCCAACAAATTTACTACCAATACCTCCTGGTCTTATAATTAAAAATGTGTTTGCAGGATTGTTACCATCAACCGATAATTCATTTAATGCAACTTGACCGGTTTCGTTAATAATATCGGTTAAAACAGTTACTGTTACATTGGTATCAATAACATTGTTGTTTATAAAATTGAAGAAACCATCAGGCCTGGTAAAGCTTGTAAAATCTGCACCAAAAGAACCTACTGTATAATTCATCAATAGTGCTGTATCAATTACATAAAAGTTTGAACCTGTTACCGGAAAGTTTCCAAACGATAAATTTACACTGGTTGGGGCTAATGCAAAACTTGCGCTATTAACACCAACTAGCGGTACAAGTTGCATATCTTGGGCTACCACGAAATAAAAAATGGTATCGTTCACTAAAGGGTTACCTCCAAAAAGCTTTGAATAATCAATAGTAAAATTAAATGGTGAGGTTGTGTTATTTGCTACAGAGAATTTCCAACCATCGGTGAAATTATCATTTGTTGATGCCAAAGAATTGATGTTTGAACTTTTTCTGTAATAAATTCTAGGGCGATTAGACAATAATGTATCAACTCTTGATTTATCTCTGATTATTACATTTATCAAATGTCTTTGATTAACACTCGCAGAACCATTTCTTAAATTACGATATAATATTGAAGGACCTGCAATATCTAATGGAATCATATCTTGTTCAAAAGCACCAATATCAGGAGCATTACCACCTCCGTTTGTTTGGCCTGTTAATGGAAAAGTGGTTCGTATTGTTGAATTTAAAAAATCTCCGTTAATACCGGTTCCAAAACGTCCGCCCGACTCAACCTGTGTTGGGTTTGAAGTGTTAACCCTTAAAAAGTTTGAGTTTGATGCAACAGTTGATATAAAGCTTACATTTTCAGTAACTGATTCAACATCTCTGGCAGGTAAATTAGATGCATTATATGCCATTAATGCACCTAATGTTTGTATATTGTTTGTTCCATCGGTATAAAGTAAATTATTTACTCCGGGTGTGCCGGCATAAAATAAATTGTTGTTTGAGTTAAAAGCATAGGTTGCATAAGTTGTATTGGCTCTTCTGTAAGCAACAGTTCTTCCGGTGCCTGCACTTGAACTTGTGTTATAAAGTAAATTGTTACTCAACTCAACTGATGGTCCTGTTTGAACAAATACTGCGTTTGAACCAAAATTTGCGCCTGTAGAGGTTGCATTTAAAAATACCGTATTATGATAAATTGATGCAACAACGGCAGTTGAAGTAGTAGTAATATTAATTCCGTTTATACCATTGTTGTTAGCATTAATTGGGGAAAATATATTTGCAACTAAATTGTTATAAATAAAATATCTTGTTCCGGCAGCAATCATTATACCGTTTATAGTAACACTTGAAATGTTGCTGCTTAAATCTGAAACCGTGTTGTTATACATATTTTGCAATGTGCCACCTGATACATATAAACCGGCAACCGTTCCGCTCGAACCGCCATTTCTTACATTGTTTACTATTCTGTTTCCATAGGTGTTTATTGTTGTTCCATTTGCCCAAATACAATATAAAACCCTTGTACTAGTAGAATTAATAATGTTGTCAATAATAATATTATTATAAATATTTGAATTGGTGCCTGCCTGATTGTATAACAAAGCTGTTGTTCCTGAGCTTGAAGAAGCAACAGTTCTTGAAATAGTATTGTTAAAAATATTTACATTTAATGCTGATGATTGGTTGTATATGGCATAAAATGTAGCTGTTGTTGCTGTTGTACTATTGCAACTATCAACTCGGTTATTGCTAATAATTACCATTCCGTTTCCTGAACCGCCTGTATTGTATATGGGATACCAAACATTTGTTGTGCCTGTATTTTGTAACCTAACAAAATTGTTGTTTATGACTATATTAGCATTAGCAGCTGTTGCAGTCCAAATTCCATAAAATGATGTTGTTGTTCCTGAACCTCCATTTATACTGTCATTTTCAACTAAAATATTCTTGTAATTTAGCGCATAAATACCATAGCTTACTGTACTTGAACCGCCAAAGTTTGTTACAACATTTGAGCTAAAATTTAAATCTTCATCAAAATAAATTGCAGTAGTAGCTCCGGTATGAAAAATTCCGTTATAAACATTTGAAATATTGTTGTTGGTTAAATTAATATTTTTGTGAATACCTGAAATATTTGAAATAGTTATGGCTGTTGTATTTAAGTTATTATGATTACCAACCCTTATACCATTGCTTGCTGTGTTTGCTTTTTGTAAAACAATATTGCAATTTGTTATGGTAATATTATAGCAGCCGTTAGTAGCACTTTGCTTTAAAATTGCATAACCCCACTCCATCCTGGTAGTATTGGTTGTATTGGTTGTTGGGTCTAAAATATCAATGCCATCAAAAGTTATATTATCTGATCCTAAAATTCCAATAACATAATCAACTGTTGTACTAACACCAGTACCTGCTGTAATTCTTGGGTTTAAACCTGTACCTGTTTTTACAAAACTAACCGGTCTTGTAGGTCCGGATGTAGTTGTGGTAATTGTTCGGTTAAATGTTGTTTCGGTATGACCGGCTGTAACTTCAAAAGTAACTCCTCCAACAGCTACACCATGTAGGTTTAAAGAATCAATAGCTATGGCTATTGTTGGATAGAGCGGATTAGATGAACCTACGGTTCTTGTTCCTGATAATTGTGCATTTACATTCAGTATTACTGCATAAAATGCAACAAATAGTAAAATTTTTTTCATAGTTTTAATAAGTTTTGCTGTGTAAATTAAGCAATTAGTTTGCTTTTACGCAATTAATTGTTAAAAAGATTTTTAATAAACGAACTCTTTACATAAATTTTACTTGAACAATCTGATAACACCAATAGGTTTTTCATTTAGCTCTATCTGGTTGGATGATTTTAGATTTAGATTTTGAGTTTTCCCTGATTTAAATTTTAATGAAATCCAGATGTTTTCGGTTCCTGCATTATATATTACATATTTGCTTTGTTTCTTATATAAAATATAATAATATGGATATAATGAGGTTGCAAAATTACTTCTGTAACAAGGCGCTCCGGCAAACTGTTTGGCATATTGGTTGTACTGTTCCATTCTCAGCTCCCAAACAATTTCTCCATCTTTGGTTATCTCAAAATTCCTATCAAAAATGCCTGATGCTATTAAATAATTTCCATTTTTGAGTTTTACAGCTCCACCCATTCTGGGTATAAAATTTTCTACTTCACTGTCAAAGTTAAATCTATAACTCCAAATAATTTCAGCAGCATTTCCTTCGTTTCCCGGATTGCTTATTTCTACAACCGATGTTCTTGCTGTTGATCCATCACCGCTATCGTTATTAAAAACGAGTAAATTATTGTTGGGTAATTTAATTACCCTGTGTTGCATTTTAACAATATTGTTTTCAACGTAAGGCACATCATTAAATTGATAGCCAAAAGACCATATAAGCTTACCGGTTTTTTTATCAATTTTTAAAATAGTATGTAAATCGCGGTTGCTGGTGTATATTTCTTCATTATCTTCATCATAAAACAAAGAGTTAATGTGCGTAGCCTTAAAAACAATACTGTCGTTGGGAAAAAAGTCTTTTTCGTGCCAAATCCATTTTATGTTATTGTTGCGGTCAAGCTCTATTAATACATTGTATTTTACTTTTTGCTTTATGTTTTTGTATTTTACTGATGCTATGCACAAATATGTTCCTTTTCTTGTTTTCAACATGTCATGATGGTATTCTAAAACTTTAAACTCATTGTTATCAATATTAGGAGAACGCCATAAAACTTTTCCGTTAAGATTGGTTTCAATAAGAACTGTACTATCTAAATAAAATAAAGTACCTGTATTTGTTATGTGAAAATTTCTTACAAATGCAATGGATGTATCAATACAGTAAACGGGCTTGCCTCTTCGGTTTACTATAAAATTATTGTCCATAAAAATCAAACCATTCAAGGTTTTAACCGAATCATATTTAGTTATCTCTATTCTGCTAAATTCATTACCAGCCCTTTTTGATTGAGCCGTTTTAAAGGTAATTGAATATTCATTTAAAATCTCTTTTTGCTTTAGCTTTTTAACTTTTAGTTTATAGTTTGAACCAAAATCAAGTATGGTTTTGCCCAAATAAACCGGATGTTGTGTTTTGGCGTAATCAATCAGTTTATTTTTATTAAAAACATAGAATTCGTATGCATCTGCATTCTCATGCACATCAGTTTCATACATTACCTGTAAATGCTTTATTACCTGATTATTTTGAGGATAATTTTTTGATTGGGCATCAAAACAAAGAATAATGGTAAATAATATTAGTAAATACCTTAACATTATTAGTAAATAGGTTTCATATTATTGGTTTGCCAATAATTAATTATTTGTTTCCAAGGTCCAAATTTATGCTGATGTTGAGAAAACGTATCGGCATAAGGACCTATACCATAATCAATGGGTTTTGTATAAATATTCGGGTAATCGAAGTTTGGTGGTGTAGGCCTTTTGTGTAAACTGTCGTTGTTTATAAAAGCCGCAATATCAATGGCTTGTTTATCGGTTAAAAAAGGCTTTTTAGCCGTTGCAATATTGTAGGGCATATTAGCTTTTAGCCATTGTGCAAGTTTTATAACCCTGTGCATACTCGAACCGGGCTGATATGCATTCATGCCCCACAATGGCGGATATTCATATACACTGGAATCGGCTCGCATTACACCTTCTCCATTCGGTTGGTGGCAACTTGCACAATGTTGCAAATAAAGTTTTTCTCCTTCTTTATAATCAGCCGGTTCATCGGTAAATTCAATATCAATTACTTTTTTGTGTTTAATATTATTTTCCCTAGCCCAATCGTATAAAAATTTAAAATAGGTTAAATATGCTCGCATTTCTTTGCTGTTGTAATCAATGGGTTTACCATTGTGCGGGCGTGTTATACAGTTGTTTACCCTATCTGCCAATGTTAATACCATATTTTCACGCGAACGGTATTGAGGATACTCAACATGTGAATTTACTAAGCTAAAACTGTAATTTTTAGTACCAGCATTTTGATGACAATGTGTACAATTCATTTTATTTCCTAAATGGCTTCCTGCAATTCCGTTTGGGCCAATATATTTTGTGGTATTGGTCATTAACTCGTAGCCATATTGCACCATGTTTTTATATTCGCCATCGGGCAGTAAGTTTATATCAGGCGCAATTGTATCATTGTTTTCAGTATAATCAGCCTGCGCTTTGTTTTCTGTTTGGTTGCAAGCATAAACAGCAACCAACAAAAACAACAAAATTGCTGTAATGAGTTTTAGGTTCAACAAAAATTAGTTATAGTTGGGCAAAAAACTGTATTGCTTACCAAGTTGTAACTGATTTTGCAAAAAATTGTTCGGGTATTCAACCTTTACATCAACAATTTTACCATTTTTTGTAATCGGTATAAGCTTGGGTTGAATAAATCCTTTGTAAGGAGCAACATTTAGTTTTTCAAATCGCTCGCGAACTTCTTTTAATAAATTTTGGTCAACTTTTACACCATAGGTTTCAACCAAATTCATTCCGGCAGCATAATCTCCTTCTGATTTTATGCGTTGAATTTCGCGCAATAACTGTCCGAAAAGGTTTCTTAGTTTTTCATAATCATTTACCCTTACATACGTTTTGCCATCTTTCTTTACCCATTCAATTACATTATCGGCTTTGCCTTTTTCGTAGGCCCAGGCTGCAACAAGTTGCCTGTTTCGCATGTGGGCTTCTTCCAAATTTTCGCCTAAAGGAATGCGTGTAAGCTGTGTAATTAGGCCGTTTCTTATATAACCGTCATATTCGCATTTGCCAACTTCAAGGCTTGGCATCACACCAATATCAACTAATTTTTGATCCATGATATAATACAAAGCTACCAAATCAGCACGGGCTTCTTCAAGCGTTGATGCATAGTTTTTTAATGTTTGGTCGGGGTCGCCAATGCCTTTGTTTATTTGTCCGCTTGCATGGCCAATAACTTCGTGCATGTCGGTATGTAAATCTCCGGCAATCGAGCCATATTTTTTATTTCTTTCTATTTCATCCTCGGTTAATGCAAACTCTTTCATCATTGGACTTTTGGCGCCAACAACATTGTAAGAATGTACAATATTGCCCAACGATACCGATTTGCTTCCATGTTGCTGCCTTATCCAGTTAGCATTAGGCAGGTTTATACCTATTGGTGTGCTTGGTGCAGCATCTCCGGCCTCTTGAATAACAGTAATTACCTTGGCTGTAATTCCTTTTACTTCTTTCTTTTTGTGTTCAGGCATTAATGGCGAATTATCTTCAAACCATTGTGCATTTGCGGCAATGGTAGCTATACGCTTGGTTGCTTCCATGTCTTTCATTGATACAACACTTTCAAAAGTTCCGCGTTTACCAATGGCATCTCCATACACTTCAATAAAACCGTTTACCACGTCAAGGCGACTGTCAACATCGTTTACCCATGCAATATTGTAGTCGTCCCATATTTTTAAATCGCCTGTTTTATAGTATTGAACCAACAATTCGAGTGCCTTTTTTTGTTTATCATTTTCAGTAACGGTAATGGCTTTTTCGAGCCAATAAATAATTTTATCAATTGCTTGCCCATACATGCCACCGCTTTTCCATACACGCTCTATTACTTTGCCGTTTTCTTTTGTCATTTTGCTGTTTAAGCCCCAGCTTATAGGTGTTTCATCGTTTTTATCTATTTTAGCATTATAGTAATCTTCCACTTCTTTTTGGGTTACACCTTCATAAAAGTTATTTGCCGAAGCTACCACATTGTCAATACCGGGAGAAAGGTCAACAATTTTAGTATCCACTTTGGGGTCAAACATTATTGACTGCAAAAAGCTTAAAAATTCATCAACAGTTTTTCCTTTTAAAGGCAATAAATCGGCATTTACTGATTTTACAAGTTCTGAGAAATATTGAAACGAACACTCAGGAACAAATTTTATATTGCTGTAATGATGGTGAATACCGTTTGAAAAAAACACCCTTTTAGCATACACTTCAAAGTTTTTCCAATCGTTTGAAGTTTTGTCGCCATTGTAGTTTTCCAATATAGCTTCGATGGTTCGCCTAATGGTAAGGTTGTGTTTGTATTTTTGGTCGTAAATAATATCTCGACCACAATTTGCGGCTTCATACAAATAGTAGGCAAGTTCTTTTTGTTGAGCAGTTAACTCTTCAAAACCTGGTATTTGATAGCGTAAGACCTGTAAATCGGCAAAGCGGTCGCATTCTACTTCAAAATTATCTTGATTGTTTGCCTGTTTATTATCGCTGTTGCAGGCATAAAAAATATGGGCCGATAAAACACTCATGGCAACTATGCTTTTTAATTTCATAAACTTGTAAATATTTTTAGGATGGCAAAAGAATACAATCAAACGGCAAAATGCAACTTAAAAAAATTTCTCGACAAACACCTGAAAATATATAATCACATTAATTTTATTAGCAACGACCCAATTTGCATTCCACATAGGTTCATACAAAAACAAGATATTGAAATTGCCGGTTTTTTTGCTGCTATACTTGCCTGGGGTTTGCGTAAAACCATTATCAATAAATGCACTGATTTGCTAAACCGAATGGATAATGAACCTTACCTTTTTGTTTTAAATGCAACTGATAATGATTTAAAAAAACTTATTGGATTTAAACACCGAACTTTTAACGATAATGATTTGCTATATTTTATAAACTTTTTAAATGAGTTTTATAAAACACACACTACACTTGAAGATGCTTTTGTTTTAGGCTTGAAACCAACAGACCAAACAATTGAAAAAGGACTAAATAATTTTAGAAAATTATTTTTTAGCCTGCCACATGTACCAAACCGAACAAAAAAACATATAGCAAGCCCCGAACAAAAATCGGCTTGTAAGCGCTTAAATATGTACCTGCGATGGATGGTAAGAAAAGATAATAGTGGTGTTGATTTTGGGTTGTGGACTAAAATAAAACCGCAACAATTGGTATGCCCGCTTGATGTGCACAGCGGCACCGTTGCCCGAAAACTAAACCTGCTTACCCGCAAGCAAAACGATTGGCAAGCCGCTGTTGAACTAACAGAAAACCTCAAAAAATTTTCGAATACCGACCCTGTAAAGTATGATTTGGTTTTATTTGGACTTGGTGAAGAAAAATTAATTTAAAATTTTAAACATCATCTGTTGCCCTATCTATAAGGTTTTGAGGCAGGTTTTTAGATGCTTTTGCTCCCATGGTTTTTAGTTCTTCGGCTCTTCTTACCAGGTTTCCTTTTCCTTCTACCAATTTGTTCATGGCATCTACATACGCTTTTTTGCCCGAATCGAGTTTTTTGCCTAAATCAATCATATCTTCGGCAAAACCGGTAAACTTATCATACAAATCTCCGGCCTTGCGAGCAATTTCAATAGCATTGCGGTTTTGGTTTTCTTGCCTCCAAATACTTGCTACAGTACGCAGGGTTGCAAGCAGTGTACTTGGAGATACTATTACTATATTTTTATCAAAAGCATCATTAAACAAATTCGAATCGTTTTGAACTGCCAAAGCAAAAGCCGGTTCAACCGGAATAAAAAGCAATACAAAATCAAGTGTTTTTAAATCGTACAATTGCTGATAATTTTTATCTCCCAACCCTTTTATGTGTTGCCTTATGCTTTGTAAATGTTCTTTTACCGCATTGTTTTTGGTGCTTTCATCATCGGCCGAAATAAATTTATCGTAAGCAACCAAACTTACCTTACTATCAATTATTAAAGATTTATTATCAGGTAAATTTATTACCACATCGGGCTGAAAACGCCTGCCTTCGGCATCGGTATAACTTGCTTGCAAAATATACTCTCGGCCTTTTACCAACCCCGATTTTTCTAAAATACTTTCAAGAATAAACTCGCCCCAGTTTCCTTGTGCTTTTGTATCACCTTTAAGTGCTTTTGTAAGGTTTTGTGCTTCTTCACTCATTTTTTGATTTAACGTGTAAAGTATTGAAATTTGCTCTTTTAGCGATGCTTTTTCTCGGGTTTCTTCTTCGTAATGTTTCTGTACCTTATCTTCAAAATCTTTTATTCGATCTTTTAGTGGTGATAAAATTTGGTCTAAACTATTTTTATTTTGGTTGGCAAACTTTTCCGATTTTTCTTCAAAAATTTTATTGGCAAGGTTTTCAAAATCTTTGTTCATTTGCTCTTTAAGTTGCAACATTTCTGCTTTTTGTTCTTCAACTCTTTGCAGCAATGCATGGGCGTTAGTTTGAGCTTTTGCTATGTCAATATTCAGTTTAGTGTTTTCATCCCGCAGTGTTTGGTTTTCAATACGTGTTGTTTTAATTAATTCGTTTAGCAGTGTATTTTCTTTTTGTGCCGAACCTAATTCTATCTCTATTTGTTTGAGGTTTTGTTGTATTTGATTAAGTTCTTCTGTATTATTTATTTGAGGCTGCTTTTTAGCAAACCAGCCTATTGCAAAACCTACAGCAATACCTACAATTAAAAATATTATTTCCATATTTTTCCGAATACTTGTTTTAAAATTTTATAAGAGTTTATTGTACCAAGTGCAATTTCGTGCAATTCGAAGTATTTTAATAATGCTTCGTAAATTTTTATTCGCTGGTTTTCTGTAAACATCAGTTCATGCAAATTTTTAGCTTCAACAGTTATTAAATTAAAAATTTGTTTGCTTGTTTCTGCCCGGCATGTGTTTAAACCCTCTGCTTCAACAAAATATCCGTCAATAAGTGAAAAATATTGCTTATTATCAGAAAAATTTGGCTTAGGTTCAAAACCTAAAAAACTGCTGTAATGCAACATAAACCACAAATGAAAATGGCTTAATGTATTTTTTGAATTTTCGACATACAAAATGCTTTGATACAGAAATGAAAATAGATTTTCATCGGGTATGTTTTCGTGTTTTATGCTTTTATAAATCAACTCCGACATAAAAACAGCTATGCTGCTTTTTACCATATCGGCATGTAAATTTATAAGCAACGGAAAACACTTAATTTCTTTAATGCGTTGCAGGTTCTTGTTTTGCTGATGGTAAACATCTAACTCGAGCAAGTTTAAAGTAAGTAAGTGCGATTGTTTAACAACACCTTTGTTGTTTTTTACACCATTAACAATGTACGATTGTAGGCCAAAAACATTGGTATAAATTTTGGCTATAACGCTATTATCGTTAAAATTTACTTTGCTAATTACAATGCCTTTAACTTTGGTTAGCATAAAAAACTAACGGCTGTTATGAGCCAGTAAACCCTCTTTGGTTGCCAAGTAGCGGTAACTGCACATATTATCGGTATCGTACATAAATGTTTTTATGTAGTCTTGTTTTTCTTCGTTCCACTCGAGCGCAACAACAAATCGTTTATGTATAAGTTGCTTTAAACAATCGGCAATAACAGGTACGGGCGCATTTACTTCTTGCACTATATGCTCAAAGGGTTCAACAAAATAAATTGCATTAAGTATTTCCCACTCTATTTCGCTAAGTTCTTTTTCCATTAGTTTGCTTGTCGTCCTTTCCAATTGTAGGCATTTATATTTGCCCATATTCCTATAACAATAACATAAAAAATATGCAATGGTTGGGCAAGTAATAAATACCTAATTAAATACTGCTTATTAAACAACTTAAGCACGTTGTATAAAAAGCCTCCTTCTACAATTATTTTAAGTATTAGTTGAACCAATCCGCAAATTAGAAACGATTGATTAAAAATTCCATAAATTAAATTAAACGCAATTGAAAAATTGAAGATATATGCGCCAATCAATATAAGTGTAATATAAATATTTTCGTATTTGGTACTGTTGCTTACCCATCGCCTTCGCTGGTCTGTAAGTTGTTTTACGGTATGGTTTGCATCTGTGGTAACAATGGCTTGTTTACTTTTTAAAAAATATACCTGATTTGGATAATGTTTAAATATTTTTTGTAAGAGCAATTCATCGTCTCCGGCACTTAAATGCAAATTGTCTTTATATCCGTCAACCTCAATAAAAACATTTTTTAATACAACCATATTTGATGCACTACACATATTGGGGTTTTTTAAATTAATGGCTGCACCGCCAATACCAACAAGACCTGCAAACTCAAGCGCCTGAATTTTTTGAAATAATGTATACTCTGTAAAAGTTACCGGAGCGTAAATAAAAACTGTTTGATTTTTTTGTAAAAAACTGTTTATACTTAAAAGCCAGTTTTCGCTGCAACGGCAGTCTGCATCGGTTAAAACACAATAATCATTTTTTGCATTTTGTATGGCAATGGTTATGGCATGTTTTTTTCCGGATACTTTGAAATCGTTTGTTTTTAGAATCGTTATATTTTTATATTTTATTCTAAAATCATCAGCAATGGCAAACGTGTTATCATCCGAATTATCGTCAACTATAATAATTTCAATTAATTCTTGCGGGTAGTTTTGGTTTATAATGCTTTCAACACAATGTTTTAAGTTTTTTTCTTCATTTCGAGCAGGAATTATAACTGTAAATTTGGTTTTAGGTTCAAGCAGTAAATTAAAATAAGGCATACGGCTGTAGCCATACCAGTATGCAAGAATAAGCATACAATAGGCCATTGTAAGAGTTAGCGAAATTACAATCCAAATCATTCGTTAATGGTAAATTTGGTTTTGAAAATAATTATCAAGCCTGCAATGGCTGGCAACATCATGTTTATCATCCAAAGCGAATATGCCGAAAGCAAAATACCAATGGTGTTGTTGCTGTATTGCTCAAGTATCCAAATTGCACTTGCTCCACGCAAACCAATGTCAAGAAATATAAATGAAGGCACTACCGATTGGGCAAAAAATATGGTTCCAATGCATGCCAGCGAGGCAATAAAAGAAACATTTATACCAAAAAACTGTAATAAAAAATAGTATTGAAACATAAAAACAACATAACGAACAAAGGATAAAATTAAAATTTCTGTGAGTGCTTTTTTATCATAAGCATTAAACACTTTTAAATAATCTTTTACTTTGTCCGAATACTTTAATTTATCAATTTTGGGTGTGTATTTATTTAGGTTCACATACAAATAAATAGCAATAACAAATACAATAAAAAAAAGCATTGCTGCTTGTTTTATATATTGCTGTTTGAACCAAATATTTGTTGAAGAAATATAAAATAACCCGCAAACTCCTGCAAATAAGGTAGCCATTAATTGAGCAGTATGGCCAACAATAGCAACAAGCGAGCCTTTAATTTTGTTGAACTTTTTAAGGTGGATTACCCTACCCGCAAAATCGCCTAATTGGTTTGGAGTGATAATACTTAATGCTATACCGCTTAATACACTTTTTGATGCATTACTAAAACTAAAATGTTCGTAAACACTAATAAGCTTTTTCCATTTTACAATTTCAATACCCCAATTTAATACAACAAATAAAACTGCAAAAAACAAAAGCAAATAATTTGGATTTTGGTTGCTTTGTGCAAACTTCTCCCATAGTTCATTTATTTTATATGTATAAAATAGTTTAAAAATTATAAATCCAAAAGTGGCTGCAACTAAAACAGTTTTAAACAGTTTGATGATTTTTTTCTGTGTTTGTGCGTTCAACTAATTGTAAGTTTGCGTTAACAAATAAAAGGATAGCAATTGCTTTAAACAATTAAGATTTTGAACAACCCACCCGAGAAAGAACGAATTATCATTGGTATAGACCCCGGTACCATTGTGATGGGATACGGCATCATTCAATGTACAGGCAAAATAGCATCATTGCTTACTTTGGGCGTACTTAAGCTTGAAAAGTATGACGATTATGCCCTTAAGCTTAAAAAAATATTTGAACGTACCGTTGGTTTAATTGACGAGTTTAAGCCTGACGAGATGGCCATAGAAGCCCCTTTTTACGGTAAAAACATTCAAAGCATGTTAAAGCTTGGCAGGGCGCAAGGTGTTGCTATTGCTGCTGCCATGAGCCGTGAACTTGCCGTAAACGAATACTCGCCACGCAAAATTAAACAAAGTATTACCGGTAACGGAAATTCGAGCAAAGAACAGGTTGCTGCCATGTTGCAAACCATGTTAAAATTTAAAGCCGATAATAAATTTTTTGATGCTACTGATGGATTAGCAGCAGCGTATTGCCACTTTCTTCAAAACAGTTTGGCATCAGAAAACAGCAACAAAAAAGTTTCCGGCTGGGAGGCTTTTGTAAAACAGAACCCTAAAAAAGTTAAGCAGTAAAATTCTTTGCAATATTTTCAGCTATGCTTTGCATTTCTTTATTTTCAAGTTTTAGCTTGGGATTGCTAAAATTCATTTCGCTCATTGTATTAAAGGGTATTAAATGGATATGTGCATGTGGAACTTCTAAACCCATTACGCATACCCCTACCCTAACACATGGAACTGCTTTTTTAATAGCTAATGCTACTTTTTTCGAAAATAAATGCAATTCCATAAATTCTCTGTCTTCTATATCAAAAATATAGTCTTTTTCGGCTTTTGGTATTACAAGCGTATGGCCCTTGGTAAGTGGATTTATGTCTAAAAAAGCCAAAAATTTTTCATTTTCAGCAATTTTATAACAAGGAGTTTCGCCATTTACAATTTTTGTAAAAATGCTTGCCATATTTTTTAAAGTGTAATTTTCTTAATTTCAAGTTTTAAAACACCGGCAGGTACTTTAATTTCAGCAATATCACCAACTTTTTTACCCATTAAACCCATACCTATTGGCGATTTGAAAGAAATTTTACCTGTTTTTAAATCTGCTTCTTTTTCATTTACCAAAGTATAAACCAATTCTTTTTTGGTATTGTGGTTTAAAACTGTAACCTTGCTTAGCATCATTACTTTGCTGGTATCGAGTTTGGTTTCATCTATAATTCTGCTGTTTGTAATTAATGTTTCAAGTTGTCCAATTTTTGTTTCAAGCAAAGCCTGATCTTCTTTTGCAGCATGGTATTCGGCATTTTCGCTTAAATCGCCTTTATCTCTTGCATCAGCTATTTGCTTGGCTATAAAAGGCCTTTTTACATATTTTAAATCGTGCAATTCGGCTTGCAACTTTTCCATTCCTTCTTTGGTAACATAATTTATTTCTGCCATCTTTCTTTAATTTTTTGGTTTGAACACTAATAAAAAAGAAACGTTTTGCGCGAGCACAAAACGTTTCTAATAGAATGCAAAATTAGTAAAATTTATACTTAGTTGTTTCCTCCGAAATTTAAACGTAACGAAATTACATGATTGCCATTAAAAATTCTTGTTGGGGCATAAGAATAATCAATAGCAAAAGCATTACCTGATTTGCTAACCGGAACCCTAAAAGTAACACCTCCGAACACATCGTAAGTGGGTACACGGTATTGTGGATTATTTTGGCTAAAGTCAAAAGTGTTATCTCCTTGCATGGTGTAACCAAAACGTCCAAAGAACATCTCTTTGTAAGAATATTCTCCACCAATAGAAATAATATTGCTTTGAAATGCATTGTAAGTAAAATTACCCATAGCTGTTAATTTATGAAAATACGTGTCTTCTGTTTTATCCAAACGCATATCATAAGCCACACCAATATTTACCAAAGCAGGTAAATTAAATTTTTCTGCATCAAAAAGCACCCTTCTGTCGGCACCCGTAGATGAATTAATTGCTCTAATTGATAAGCCTCCACCTCTAAAAGTCATATCAGGTCCAATATTTCTAACACCAATGCCAAACCTAAAATCTTCGTTTTTTATTTTCTTTTTACCTGGTGTTATATTGGTTTGGTATTGAACACCCGCGTCTAAAGCAACTCCGTTTGCTCTTACGTCAACAACGCCTTCACTTATTAAACGCATTAAAATACCGGCTGTAATACTGTTTGAAAATTGTTTGGCATATGAAGCGCCAATATTTATAACCTGAGGCGAATACGTTCCAATTGTCTGGTCTGGTTGTTCGAAAGTAGTAATGGGTATTTGACCAAAATTCCATGAAGTTATACTTAAACCTACAACTCCTCCAGAACCCTCTTCGCCAATTGATTGTGCTAACCCTAAATTACTAATATTAATACCTGCTCCTGTTAAAAACGATAGATTTGAAAAAATTAACTCTGTTCCATTTGTGTAAGCTAATCCACCGATATTTGAGTATTGAGATTCAATACCTCTAATAAAAGCAGAGTTGGCTCCACCTAAACCATAACTTCTTGCGTATGGATTTACCAATAACTGTGTTGCCCCGGCACCTCCAGATCTGTCAGGATTTCCCGCAAAACCCACATTTGCAATAATGGCTGCAACAACTAATAATTTATACTTTAAACTTTTTTTCATTTTTCTAAATGTTAAGTGAATTAAAATGTATCAAAATCTGCTTTACGCATTATACCGAACCATTTTATAACCCTTTCTCCTAAGCCTGGCGCGTAAATATGTACCAAATATACACCGCTTGATATTGGAACATTCGCATCATTTTTTAAATCCCAATCAATAAAGGTTCTTGTATTGTCATCTTTTCTTATTCTTCTCACCAAATATCCGCCTTGGGTGTAGATACTTACAATACATCTTTCAGGTAAATTGGTTATTCTTACCCTGTTATCCAACTGATTGCCCGGATCTTCATAACCAGCATAAGCATAATATGGATTAGGTGTTAATGATACTTTGTCTAATGCGGTTTGACCTGCTTTAACATCGTTTATATTTGGTGCTAAAGCCGTAGTTGAAAACCTAAAAAATGGTAAACTATCGTTTACCGGAGTTTGGTTTGGATATAAATAAGTTGCATATGGTCTTTTTACTCTTAAACGTACGGTACATTCGTTTGGTATTAAACCGTCTTTTGGTGTTGCCAAAAAGCCCTGAGGTGTTATCATAGGTATTGTAACCCACATAGCTTGCGAGTATATGTAGCGCATATTAAGCGTATATGTTGGAGATGTGCTTTGCATAAACTGCACAACATTAAAAATACTGTCATAGCTCTTTCCTTCATCATATCTTGGTCCACGGTATCTTAATGTTCCGGTTGGCTCATTTTGGGCATTCAAGTTTCTAAAGTCGTTTGTACCCATAATGTAAATGTAGTGTTTACCTCCAAATACTACTTGTCCTGTTGTTGGGTCAAAAAACCTTCTTGTTGGGTTCCATATCATGTCGTTTCCATTTTCCTGAGGCAATGAAGAATCTTCACCAAACATAATATTTAAACGTTCGCCTGTTTCTACATTAATTGCGTAACCCGGGAACCATCCTCTTCCATTTCCTGTTCCATCAGGTTTTCCATCTTTATCAACCGAAGGTGATTCTCTTCTGTGCATTTTTCTTACATTGCCAATAGTTAAAGCAGGATCTTCACCGGTTTCAATTACCACACATCTTGTCCATTTAGATTTATCTGGAGTAAATACAACATCAACACTCATTAGATTTGATAACCTAAAGTGAGGATCGTATAGACCCGACTGGCTGTTAAACCCGGGTCCGTGTGTAAACTGATTGTTGGTTGGTATAGGTGTTGCTGTAGCACATAAAGCATATGGAGCCCATGTTCCATTTAGAATAGTGCTGTATTGCCTTCTTGGGTCAATAGATCTGCCGTTTAATGCAAAATCGTGTAAAAATCCGTTATTAAAAGTTGGTGACCCTGTATTACCCGACCTAATCCAGTTAAAAGGAACGATAGGAGCTGCTTCATCGGGTACACCGGTTAACCAAACCTGATTTGGATTATTAAAAACCATTTCGGCTTCTATAAAACCGTTCGATTCATCTTTTTCATTTGTTGCATCACCGGGCAATATTGATTGGTTTACTTTAATTGAAATGCCCCATTTGCCAAAAACTTGCTCATTTGGTTCACCTATTACATTTTCCGATTTTAACTCTTCTCCTGTGGTAGTATTTTTAAGCACCCAATATACAGCACTGCCTCTTAATTGTGTAGATCTGTTAGTTGCATTAGATGTATCAACCATTTTTAATTCAAATTCGGCAAAAGGAACTTTAAATGGATCAAACACTTTTACTTGTATAGGGCCTCTGCCTTTTTGGTAAACCGGAGCATTTACATAATAAGGTTCAACCAAAGCTTTTTCAATAGTTGCTTTAGTTAAAAGTAGCGAATTTCCTCCATTGCCACGTCCCTCAATTTTTGTAATTTCAGGTCCATCGCCATAGGTTGAATTAAGTTGTGTTCCTTGATTACGGGCGAATGGCTTATGAGGAACCGCTTCATAAATTTTGATGTTTCTTCTTCCCGCTAAATATTGTGTTGGATCAATTGCACAATTGGTATTGCTAGCGTAGGCTATAACTGTATAGTAATAGTTTTGAAAATTTACCAAAGTAGGGTCAGCCGCTTGCGAAAACTCATCTTTCGTAATCTTAAAAGTATGGCGAATACCTTTATTTTCACCATTTACCATTACTCGTTTAGTTGTTCCCAATTCAGGGTCAGACACTTCATTGATAATTAAACTTGCTCCGTCAATAATATCGCATTGTGCAATAAGTCTGGCCTCTTCAGGATTTGAAAGGTTTGTAAACGAGTTGCGCTTTAACTGATATATTTGGTAACCCTGAAATTGGAATACCGATTTTGTTCCTAAACAAACACCGGTGGTTGAGTCAATATATTTTTCAGTATTTGCATAGTTTGTTAGCGATATAACAATACTTCTATCCAACTCAGTAATTAAAACATCAGGTGCGCTTGGACCATCAATTAAGGTAAAATTGTTTTTAAACAATACAAAAGCTCTGTCTGATGCTTGTTTTAACAAGTTAAAAGATCCGGTTGCACCACCCGAGGTAGCTCGTGCCCAAACAACCGCAACCGTTACCCTATTTACAGCACCCGGCAATAGTGTAAACGAGCCTGCGGTTTGTAAAAACCTTCTGTCGGCAGGTTGGTTACCAGCTGTTCTTTCTGTCCACTCAGCTCTTCTTGCCGGGTCGGTTGTTCCTGGAAACATAAAACTTGCTGTGTCTGTTCCTCCTCTTCCGTTTCCACCATAAGTAATTTGTAAACCATCTGTCCAACGGCCATTTAAATAGTTCCAAAAATGTTCTGGTCTTCTTGGATTTCCTATTACAGATAAGTCATTGTTGTAGTAAACAAACTTGGTTAAACCAATTTCAGAGCTATCAGGCCTTCTCGGACCTTCAAAAAAGTTTACACCAACACTTGGCGGATTTAAACCATAACCCAAAATACCTTCATCATTATCATCGCCATTGTAGCAAATACCAAGATTTCGGTTTACATCGCACTCTACAAAATCGTCTGTGTAGTTACCCAGGTCAGGGTCAACCCATTGTCCAAATACACAACTGTCAATTGTTTCAGAACCACGATTATAAATAGTGGTTCGGTAAAAAGTCATGTTATTAATTTCATCGTTTGTTTGATAACCAAAACTGATGGTGTGAAGTTCAATGCCTATTGGAAAACCATCAGATTCTGTATGTATGTTACCTTTATCGTTATAAATAGTTAGTAACATCATATCAGGGATATTTCTTGGGTTGTTTTGCTCTAATGCAGGATAATCTCCGGCTTCTGCATTGTATTTCATATCATTATTTACATCTATAAAAGGGGCTAGAAAAGGAGCTTCGCCCGGGCCACCATTACCCGGCCATTCCATTATATCTGTTGGAATATTTGCCGGATCGAATTTTAGACTATCTCTAATTACATCAATTTCGTCTAAGGTAACTTTATAAATTCTATCAAATTGTTTACATCTTTCTTGCGTAATATTGGCTGAACCATCAATTTGCAATGGTCCTGGAAAGAAATCGTTACCACTTTGCCTGTATGTTTGAGCAGCAATTTTTAGATTTCCTTCTGCTATGCCGCCAATCCAAAGGGCTCCTGCAAATAATGAGTGTTTTGATACTTGGCCCGGTTGAACTTTTGGTATCTCGTATCTTGCCTGTTGCAGGTTCCACCACATATCGCCACCATTTAATATGGTGGTTCTTACGTTATTTATGTCTAGGTCGCGCTGTTGTGTAGCGGGCAAACAACCTGATGCTTTTTTACGCAATCCTCCCTTTGGCAAATTGCCTCCTGTTGGATCTTTTATATTCTCTTTTGCAAAAGAGTTTGTTGCGGATAGGGTAATTACCGCAAAAATCAAAAGTTTAATAATGTTGTATTTGTTCATATTAATTTCTCCTATTATTTAAAAATACAATGCTACACCCAAACGAGTTATACGTGGCAACATAAAACGAGCCGGATTAAGCATTCTTGCATTATATAAGTCAATATACGACTGCTCATCGGTTGCACTTCTTATTTGCTCTTGTGCAAATGGCGAGGTTAAGAAACCATCGTTGTAAGCACTTCCTGTATATCTGAACACACTTGTAACATTTGCAACATTAAACAGGTTTTGAATCCATAAGAAAGTACGTAAACGATACATGGTTACACCACCATCAATGCGTTTTTGTTTAAATGTAAAGTTTTTGTCAACGTTTAAATCAACGTTGTATTGAGGTGGAAGGTTAGCGCCATTAATGGTACCAACAATTGGACTACGAACAACCACACCGCTTTGAACTCCATCTGGAGTTGGTATTAGATTACGTGTATATGGGCGACCCGAGTAGCCTGTAAAAATTATGTTGAATCCCGCATTTTCGAAAATATTTTTACCATTTACACGAGGACCGTTATAATCTTTTCCTTCTTTATAATGGTAATCAAAAATGGCTTTAAATGTATGGCGGGTATCAAAATCAAGAGGAAATACAGTTCTTAAACTTGGTAAACCAACTTGTATTAAAGCACCGCTTGATGTTGCGTTACTACCTGTACCATCGGCAAACTGTAACTGATAGTTGGCATTTAAACTTATGTTTCCAAGTTCGCGAATATTGTATTCCAAACCTAAGCTTTTTACAGTTGCAAAGTCAATATTACTTAAAGTATTATAAGTGTTTGGCCATGCTTGTATGTAGGGGAATAATTGAACCAAATTTCTAAACTCTCTATATGAGGCTATTATACCTAAAGCCGCGTCAGTACCAATTTGTTGTCTAAAACCAATTTCATAGTCTGTTACTTGGGTCAATCTTAAATTGGGGTTGGCAATAGGGTTATTAAGCCTGTTTTGTAAAAAGTAGTAATCATCAATTTGTGCTACATTGTTGGATGGTCTTTGCGTTAATATATCATAAGTTCCAAAAAACTGAGAAGTTGTTGATATTGGAAAAGAGAACCAAACACGAGGCAAAACCCTAACATCAGGAGTATAATCAACAAAAGATGCCGTAGTTGGCCTTTGCGGATTATCAGGGTCAACCAGTAATGGAATATTTCTGTTGGTATTACCGGCACGTGCAATTGCTTGTGGGTCGCTAATGGGATTACCGTTTTTATCAAACCAACTGTTTCCGCTTCTAAACCCGGTAATGCTCATCCCCGATGATTTTTGGTTTGCGGGATCGCGGTTCACATATACTACATAGTCATCGCCAATTACCGAAGGAATTTGGTCTTTTAAACCTGCTATGTTTGCATTAGTAGTAGCATTTGCAGCTTTAACTTCGCCTGCTGTATAAACAGGCACCATCGAGTAAGGATCTCTTAAAACCGGTTGATTAGCATCAAATCTTTCAACACGCACACCCAGCCTAACTACTAAATCTTTAAATACAAATTTATCTTGAGCCCAAGCAGCAAAATAGTTTGGCTGATATGACGGTAATAGCCTAACAAAATTTCCATTGGCATCTCTTTGGTTCAAGAAAGCGTCAAGGCTGGGTTTGCCCCTAACAATATTTCCCAAGTGATCGTAACCAAAATAGCTAACAAACGAGTTACCATTATTTAATAATTCATCGGGCGTAAACATATCAAGGCTAAAAACACTAGGGTCATAAGAGTTTATATCAAGGAATGTATATTTATCAATTGGTCTTCCAAATGCATCGGTTGCGCCCTCTCTCATTAGCTTATTTCTTAGGTTGTAGTCAAAGGTTCCAACATAGCCCGAGTCTATAATTCTTCTTTGAAACATTACCGTATCATTAAACACACCAAACTCGTTGAACTTTAAAATTGGAACTGTATCCAATCCGGCAAACTGCCTGTTTTGCAATAACCTCATTAACGACCATAATCCATTGGCCCCAATCGAATAACCTCGCCTGAATTGCTGTTCGAAAGTCATTCCAAACTGCAAATCGTGCTTGGCTTTTGGATTACTTTTTGGTGCAATGCTAAACTCAGACATAATGTAGGCTGTCCATGTTTCGGCCATGTTTTTGCCGTATGAACCTTGTATTAACTGTCCAACATTACCCCACATGTTTGAGTATAAACCATTTGGGTTATCTCCATTAATTAATCCGTTTAAGCCGCGTAAAGTATTTATGTTTCTAATATTGCTTGAGCCAAAATAATCAATAACATTTTTTGAGTAATTGCCTCTAATTTTATTGTCGGGCCCTTGTTGAAAAACCAAAGCAGTATCTCTAAATCCGGCATGTCTCCAGTAATTTGTTAAATAAATATATTGACCGTTATCCATCATAAAGGAATCGGGTTTTTCTCCAAATCCTTTAACAACACGCTGAAAATTTGGAGCTTGGTAGGTGGTAAATCTTCCTATATGTCCATACCTAAAAATATCTCTGCCAAAATTGGCATCCATGCTTTCGCCATAACTCATTTCGTATGATAAACGAGCGGTATAAAAAGCATTTGTAATGGTTGATTTTTTCTCTGATTCTTTTTCATCCTTGTTTTTAAATGTTTGAGTAAACTGCACATACAAACGCCCTGTATAGTTATCGGAAATAGGGTTGTTTTCATAATTCATTAAACTATGAAAATGATTAAAAGCTCGCCCACGGCTGTAGTTGCCGAAATAACCAAAACGAATATTAATATTATCGGTTGGCTGATAAACAAAGTTTCCATTAACCTGCCCAGACCAACTTTCGGCATTTTGCCTGAACCTAACTCGCTCTAAATCGCTTTTTCTCAAAAACTCACCCGAGTAAAATAGCGTTCCTCCCGGACCAGGAACTAAAGGATTTTCTTGTAATTCTTTTAATTTTTCATCTTTTACTTTATACAAATCAACAGCCGGTGGAGCTCCGTCTCTTGCATAAGTTATTGCACCAGAAAACAAAAACCCAACAACAACTCTTTCTTGGTCTCCTCTACCCTTGTTTGCAATTTTTAAAGGCCCAGAAACAACTGTTTGAAACTGATTGATGTGTGTATAATCTAACCAACCGGCAAATGGAGTAGCTGTTGTATATTCGAAAGCTCTGTTAAAGTTTTTAGTGGGGGCTTTGGTTGTAATGCTAATGGCACCACCAATAAAGTCTCCATATTGAGCAGGTGTACCACCTGTAATAACCTGTATTTGATCGATGGCATTTTGTGGAACAGCAATAGAGCCGGCCTGAACACGAACACCATCAATATAATAAGCAGTACCTTCTGCACGTGCTCCTCTAAAATTTGGTGTACCGCCATTTCTTGAATCAACACCAAGGGTTGTACCAGCAATTGAGTTGAAACTGCGGTTACCCAACGACATAATTTCTTTTGAAGTTTTGGTTTCACCCTTTACACCTCCAGGGTCAACCAAAGGTTTTTTGTATTCTACAACTACTTCTTTTAATGTTTGACCTTCTTCACTTTTTGTCATGCTAAAGTTAACAAAACGAATTTCATCACCAGTAACATTAATATTGGTTATTGTTTGGTTCAAATACCCGATATAGGTTGCAAACAAATCATAAGCTCCGGGCTGAAGTGTTTTAATGGTAAAGTTACCATCATCATCAGTTAATGTTGAGGCCTTTGTAACGCCATTTAATTTTAGTGTTACACTCACATAGTCCAAAGGTTTTTTGGTTTTTCCATCAAGCACTTTACCTCTTATTTCGCCCAAACCAGATTGGGCAAAAAGACCACAATTAACAAGCAGCAATGCTGCCAATAAAGAGTATATTTTCTTCATTTATGTAGGGTTTACTTCTTATTAACAAAAATTTAAAGGTGGCAATTAAAATGATTTGGTTCAATAAATCAATACATAAACTTACAATCATTTTTCAGCAATCGGGTTCAAACATGTGTAATATTTTGTTTAACAACACGTTAGAAATTTTGTAATAACTTTCGTAAGTCCAGCCACCAATATGCGGGCTTAAAACCGTTTTTGGGCTGCTTGCCAAAAAGTTAAAATGTTTTTGCTGTTGCCATGTAAGTTGGTTTAAGTTTTCGTTTTCAAGCACATCAAGGGCAGCACCCAATATCTTACCCTGCTGCATGGCCTTTACAAGGCTTTTGGTATCAACCACCTTACCCCGCGATAAATTTAACAGGTAAAAAGGCTGTTTAAACCTATTTATAAAAGCACTATTAACCATGTTTTGGGTAATACTTGTAAGCGGCACATGCAAAGTTAAAATGTGGGCTTTTGTAAAAATTTCGCTCATTGAAGCTTGCTTTGCATAACTATTGCCGTAGTTTTTTAGGTATTTATCATAGGCTAGCACATTAACGTTAAAACCGCTAAGTTTTTTTGCTACTGCTTTACCTGTGTTTCCAAAACCTATAATTCCAACAGTTTTTCCTGCAAGTTCGTACCCGCGGTTTTCTTCGCGCAGCCAAATTTTATTTTTTACCTGTATATTGGCTATTGCAAGCTTATTTAGTAACATGAGCATCATGCCTACTGTATGCTCGCCAACAGCATCGGCATTTGCCTCACCTGCATTAAAACAAAAAATCCCTTTAGTTGTAGCAAATACTTCATCTATATTATCCATACCCGCTCCTGCTCTTGCTATAAAAACTAAATTTTTTGCTTGTTGCAATACATCAGCCGATAAAAACATTTTACTGCGAATTACCAAGCCTTCTATATGCTTTATTTCTTCAACCAACTTTTCCGGAGTTATATCCGGCATGTAAAGAACGCTGAAACCGGCCTTTTTTAAACCATCAACCAAATGCTCATGCAGTGGGTCGGCAATTAAAATATTGTTTACATATTTTTTTAATCGGGCAAGTTTCATTTTAAAAGTAAATTAAACGTTTTAAATGGTTGCTTGGGTTCAACAAAAATTTTACAAAGCGCCATATAAAAGTCTTCCAATGCTAAAATAAATAGCAATTCCAATCAGGTCGTTAGTGGTGGTAATAAAAGGTCCGGTGGCCAAAGCCGGATCAATTTTTACCTTGTTTAAAAACATGGGAATAAAGGTGCCAAACAATGATGCAAAAATTATAACAGTAATTAAGGCAATACTAACAGTAAGGCTTAGCTCCATAGAGTCGTTGAAAATAACATTGTAAGATAAAATGAGCGATGAGCAAATTATACCATTTAACAAAGCTACTCGCAGTTCTTTAAAAATTTTACCTACAATGTTTTTTGAACCAAAAGTATCGTTTGCTAAACCCTGTACCACAATTGCCGATGATTGTACGCCAACATTACCTCCCATGGCTGCAATTAGTGGCATAAAAAATGCCATTTCGGGGTGTATGCGCAATTGGTCTTCGTAAATTTCTATAAACCTACTGCTTGCAATGCCGCCCAGCATACCAATTAGCAGCCAGGGTAAGCGGGCGCGTGTAAGAATCCAAACTTTATCGGTTGCATCTACATCCTCGGTAATACCGCTCATTAACTGGTAGTCTTCGTTGGCTTCTTCTTTAATTACATCTACCACATCATCAATGGTAATTCGGCCTACAAGCCTGCCGAGTGCATCTACCACCGGAACTACAATTAAATCGTACTTTTTTGTAAGGTTGGCAACATCCTCTAAACTATCAGATGTGCTTGCCCAAATAATTTTGCGTTCAATAATACTGTTAATACTTTGTGTTGGCTTGCTAATTAGCAGTGTTTTTAGGTTTATATAACCAACAAGCCTGTCGTAATCATCAACCACATATACTACATAAATATTGTCAACATTTTCGGCCTGTGCCCTTACCTCATCAATACATTGTTGCACGGTGGCCTGTTGGTTTACTTTTACCAGCTCTACTGCCATTATGCTTCCGGCTGTTCCTTCTTCGTAATTTAAAAGATTTAGCAAACTGCCGGCATACTCAATATCTGAAATGTTTGAAATTATTTCTTCCTGTTCTTTTACATTAAAATGGCTCAAAATATAAGCTGCATCATCAGAGTCCATCATTAAAATAAATTCATCGGCAATTGTTTTGGGGCTAAAGGCTTGTAAAAATTTTTCTCTGGCTTCGTCATCCATTTCAACCAACACTTTTACCAAGTTTTCTTTAGAAATAAACGTTACCAGTTTTTTCGCATATTCTTCGGGCAAACCGTTTATAATTTCGGCAATATCTTGGGCATACAAGGCATCAAGTTCTTCTTTAATGCGGTTGCTTTCTCCGGCATCAATAAGTTGTTTTATGTGTTTAACCAAGTTTTTATCAGCCTGCTTTATTTCCATTGCTGTTTTGTTTTATCAGGTTGGTTAGTGTTATAAAATCTTGTAAGCTTAATTCTTCTGCCCTTTGGTTTAAAAATGGTTGCAAATATTCATCGCTTATGCCAAAAACCGATAAAGCATTACGTAATTTTTTTCTTCTTTGGTTAAATGCTGTTTTAACAACTTTTCGTAATATTTCGTAATCGCAATCGGGTAAACTGTTTTTTAATGTAAATCTAACAACTGCACTTAGTACTTTTGGCGGAGGTGTAAATAAATGTGCAGGAACGGTAAACAAATATTCAATATCGTAAAATGCTTGCGCCAAAACCGTTAAAATACCATAATCTTTTGTTTTGGGTTTTGCACACAAACGCATGGCAACCTCTTTTTGAAACATGCCAACCATTATCGGAACTTGCTGCCAATTATCAAGAATTTTAAAAACAATTTGAGATGAAATATTATAAGGAAAATTTCCAATTACAGCAATTTGGTTCGAGCCAAAAACAGAAAAATCAATTTCAAGAAAACTTTGGTTAATAATATTTGAACCGAGTGCTACATAATGCAACTTAAGATACTCTATGGATTCGGTATCTATTTCGGAAACAAAAATTTGTTTTTCGGGGTATTGCAGCAAAAACTTTGTAAGTACACCTGTTCCCGGGCCTACTTCTAGAATTGTTTGTGGGCAGTTTTGATTAATTAATGCCAAAACAATGTTTTGTGCAATGTTTTGATCGTTTAAAAAATGCTGGCCTAAATGCTTTTTTGCCCTTACATACATGCCTGCAAGTTGATGCATTTTGGGTGTTAATACAAATTTGCTTATTTTGGGTTTATTTGCTTACAAAAAAATTTTATTTAAATGTTTCGAAAATCTATAATTTTAATTTTATACATCATACCGTTTATGCTTTTTTCACAATCAGGCGATACCATTAAAGTTTCGCTAAACCAATATGCTAAAGATGAGCGGTTTGATAAATTTCAGCTAACACTTGCTCTTTTTAATACACAAGGCGATACCATACTTTCGTTTGATTACGAAGGTCTTAAAAAAGCAAAAACAATTATAATAAAAAAACCGCAAGGCTACCAAAATTACAGTTATGGGTATTTGTTTTTTACAGGTTCCGCAAATTCTATTAACCCGGGTTATGTTGCTGTTCTTGTTGGCAATACATTTACAAAAAACCCTATTTTATTTATAGATACTAACAATGATTTTGATTTTACAAACGACAGCGCATATAAACTGCCATACTACGATGAAAAACCGCTTTCCATAGAATTAAAAAACAATCGGTTTCCCGAAGGAAAAATTAAAATTCTGCTAAGCCGTAATAAGTTGTTTGGTAATAAATACGATTTTAAAAAATACATGGACGAGTATTATGCAGAAATTTATAAAGGAAGACGATTTGTTGGTATTGAATTTACATACCGCGAACAACGTTTGCAGGGGCGTTTTGGCATTGTAAAATTACCTGACGATAGCTTTAAAATAGCTTTGTTTGATGCCAACAGCAACGGTATTTACAACGACAGCGATACCGACAGAATTGTGGTAATAAACATGAAAGATACCATTTTTGATTCAACTAATCCGCTTGGTACTTTTACCCTTGCAAAACCGCCCAAACGTATGTTTTTTGAAAAAAACGGCCGCTATTTCGAGTTAATTAATGCCGATCCGTTTGGATACTTTTTAACCATGCGTGTTACCTCCGAAAACCCGGACCTTGGAAACATTAAAAAAGGAAAAAAAGTTCCAAAAATTGTATTTACTTTGGCTGAACCAAATCAAAAACTGAAGTTAAAGAAGCTCAGAAAAAAACAGGTTTATATTTACCTTGCCAATACCAGCAGCCGCAACTTTAGTGCAGATACTTTTATGCTTAGGCAAATTGCTGCCCTTGATACCAATAACCTTAAAGTAATTTGTGTACTCTACGTAAGCAAAAGCTATTATTTTAAAGAATTTGCTCACGAGGCTGAGGCAAATTATTATGTAGTTTTGGGTACCAAAGAAATTGCCCGAAAGCTTGGCATAAGCAGCATTCCTCAAACACTTTGGCTTCAAAAAAGACGAAGAGTTTTTAAATATGGAGTAAAGCCTAATGAGTTTATTAGGAATTACGAGCAACAAAAAGCGTTTAAAAACCCATGATATATTACTTGTTCATTGAAATTTCATAGTTTTCGATTTTCTTTTTTATGTAAATTATTCATTACGCAAACATTATTCTTTTTTACTTAATCTTTATTAATGTCTTGGTTTGCTTGTTTGTTTTTCAGCCATTTAACTAGTCTTTTGCTATAACTTTCCTTTTAATCAAACTAAAAAAAATACTAATGGTTTATTTAAACTTGCAGGCCTATGACAAAAAAACAACTATCGTACATAATACCCTTGCTTATTATTGTGGCACTTGCAATACCAAAGTTATGGTGCGGCAATAACAAGCAAAGCACATCAACACATCAGGCAAAACCTAATATGCCGGTTAGTGTTTCGGTATTTGTAGCAAGGCCAACGGCAACATCTGCAAATATTAATGTTTCGGGAAGCCTGCTTGCTGCCAAAGAGGTTGTTTTATACAGCGAAATTCAAGGCCGAATATTAAAAATATATTTCAACGAAGGCGAATATGTAAAACATAACCAACTGCTTGCCGAAATAAATGTAAACGATTTGTTGGCTCAGCTGCAAAAATTAAAAGCGCAACAAAAACTTAAACAACAAATTTTTGAACGCAATAAAAATCTTGTAAAAAAAGGAGCCATAAGCGATGAAGAATATAATGTTTCGGAAGCCGAACTGCAAATTGCTAATGCCGAAGTTGCAACAATCGAACAACAGATTGAAAAATCGAAAATAAGAGCACCCTTTAATGGTTTTATTGGCATTAGTAATATTTACGAAGGTAGCATGGTTGGGCCGGGCACCGCAATTACTGCCATTCAACAAACTGATAAATTAAAATTGGAGTTTTCAATTCCCGAAAAATATGCCGGCTATGTTAGCAAAGGTCAAACCATAACATTTACTACACCATCAAAAGGAAAAAAAGTTCACGAAGCCACAATTTATGCTTTTGAACCTAAAGTTGATGAAACAACACGAAACCTTACCGTAAGAGCTTGGTTTAACAATATGGCAAATTTAAATGCAGGTGCTTTTGCCGATGTTACTGTAAAACTTAAACAAAAAGAAAATATAATAAGCATACCTACACAAAGTGTTGTGCCCGGTTTAAAAGTACAAAAAGTTTATGTTGTTAAAGCTGATAGTGTAGTTGAACAAGTAATTGAAACGGGCTTTCGTTCTGATAATAAAATAGAAGTACTTTCGGGCTTAAAAGCCGGAGATTCGATTGTAGTTGCCGGTATAATGTATATGCGAAACAACTCAAAAGTTAGGGTTGGCAAAGTAGAAAACAAAGGAGACTTATTGTAAATGAGTATTGCCTCGGTTAGTATAAAAAGGCCTGTTTTATCCATGGTAATGTCAATTGTTATAATGCTATTTGGCATTATTTCTTTTAGTTACCTTGGTGTTCGAGAGTTTCCTTCTATCGATCCGCCAGTAATTACTGTAAGAACCGGTTATGCCGGTGCAAACCCCGATATCATCGAATCGCAAATAACCGAGCCGCTCGAAAAAGTAATTAATGGCATTTCAGGTGTTAGAAGTATTTCTTCGGCAAGCAACCTTGGCTCGAGCGTAATAACAGTAGAGTTTAATCTTGGTGTTGACCTAGAAGAAGCAGCAAATGATGTGCGCGACAAAGTTTCGCAAGCGATAAGGCAATTGCCACAAGATATAGATCAGGCGCCCGTGGTAAGCAAAGCCGATGCAAACAGCGAAGCCATAATAAGCATGACCGTGCAAAGCAGTACCCGAACACACCTTGAAGTGAGCGATTATGCTGAAAATGTTTTGTTAGAAAGGCTTCAAACCATACCGGGTGTAAGCTCTTTGCAAATGTGGGGACAAAAACGCTATGCCATGCGTATTTGGCTTGAACCCGAAAAACTTGCTGCATTTGGCCTTACGGCACTTGACGTAAAAGTTGCTTTAGACCGTGAAAACATAGAATTGCCCGGAGGTAAAATTGAAGGCAACAACACCGAATTAACCATAAAAACGAGTGGCAGACTAACTAACGAAGATGAGTTTAACGATTTAATAATTACAAACATAAATGGCAAAGCCGTTAGATTAAACGATGTTGGTAAAGCAGTGCTTGGTACCGAAAACGAACAAAGTGTTCTAAAAAGCGGTAAACTTCCCATGGTAGCCCTAGCTCTTGTGCCGCTTCCCGGAGCCAACCATATTGATATTGCAAAAGAGTTTTACAAACGTTATGAACAAATAAAAAAAGAAGTTCCCGAAGATTTTAAAATTGATATTGTTCTCGACAATACAAAATTTGTCAGTAAATCAATTACCGAAGTTAAAGAAACACTTCTTATTGCTTTCTTTTTGGTTGTATTAATTATTTTCTTGTTTTTCCGAGACTGGATAATTGCCGTTCGCCCGTTAATTGATATTCCGGTTTCGTTGCTTGGTGCATTTTTTATTATGTATTTGGCAGGCTTTTCGATTAATATTCTCACGTTGCTTGGCATAGTACTCGCAACAGGCCTTGTGGTTGATGATGGCATTGTTGTTACCGAAAATATTTTTAAAAAAATAGAAAAGGGACTTGGCCGAAAGCAGGCTGCGATAGAAGGAACAAACGAAATATTTTTTGCTGTTATAGCTACATCATTATCGCTTGCCATTGTATTTTTACCTATTATTTTCTTACAAGGTTTTGTGGGCCGCTTATTTCGCGAATTTGGCGTGGTGTTGGCAGGTGCCGTGCTTATATCTTCTTTTGTAAGCCTAACTTTAACACCTGTTTTAAGTGTTTACCTTCAACGAAGAAGCAAAGAGCCAACAAAGTTTTACACCATTACCGAGCCTTTTTTTGTATGGTTGAATAAAAATTACAGCCAGTCATTAAATGCTTTTATGAGAAGACGTTGGCTGGCGTGGTTGTTGGTACTGATGTCTGGCGGAGCAATTTTTTACTATGGTTCTACATTGCCTTCAGAACTTTCGCCCCTTGACGACCGTAGCATGTTAAGAATTTCGGCTACGGCACCCGAAGGTTCAAGCTACGAATACATGGATGCATACATGGATAAACTTGGCCAAATAACCGAAGACAGCGTCCCAGAAATGCGCATAAATCTGTTGGTTACTTCGCCACAGTTTACAGGTAGCGGTGCCGTTAATACCGGTTTTGCCCGTATTGGTTTGGTTGAACCGACACAACGAACACGAACACAAAACGAAATAGCACAAAAATTGCAAAAAGATGTAATGTTGCTAATCGAAGCCCGATCGTTTGTTTTGCAAGAACAAACCATAAGTGGCAGCGGTGGTCCAAGAGTTGGATTGCCGGTGCAGTTTATTTTACAAAACCAAAGTTTTGAAAAACTTCAACAAGCTGTTCCGAAATTTATGGCCGAAGCTGCTAAAAGCCCCGTTTTTCAGGGTGTTGATGTGAATTTAAAATTTAATCGCCCCGAACTTGTTGTTAGCATAAACCGACAAAAAGCTCAAAATTTGGGTGTTTCGGTTCAGGCAATAGCCCAAACATTGCAATTTGTTTACGGTGGAATAAGATATGGCTATTTTACACGAAACGGCAAACAATATCAGATAATTGGACAGGCAAATCGTGCAAGCCGCGATGAACCGGCCGACTTGCAATCGCTGTATGTTAAAAATAATAAGGGAAAATTAATACAGCTTGATAATGTTGTAGATATTGAAGAGCAAAGCAATCCACCGCAATTGTATCATTACAATCGTTTTAAATCGGCAACAGTAAGTGCAGGCCTGGCTCCAGGCAAAACGCTTGGAGATGGGATTGATGAAATGAGGCGTATAGCATCTAATGTTTTAGATGAAACATTTGCAACCGAATTATCGGGCCCATCAAGAGATTTTGCCGAAAGCTCGTCAAACACCATGTTTGCCTTTTTATTGGCATTGCTTTTGGTTTTTTTAATTCTTGCAGCACAATTCGAAAGTTTTCGCGACCCGATAATAATTATGATAACCGTACCACTTGCTTTGGCAGGTGCATTGTTTAGCCTATGGTATTTTAACCAAACCATAAACATCTTTAGCCAGATAGGTATAATTGTTTTACTTGGCCTTGTTACCAAAAATGGTATTTTAATTGTTGAGTTTGCCAATCAACTTAAAGAAAAAGGGCTTAACAATAATGAAGCTGTTAAACAGGCAGCAGTTGCTCGTTTAAGGCCAATTTTAATGACCAGCCTTGCTACCATTTTGGGTGCATTACCAATTGCTTTGGCTCTTGGCTCCGGCTCTACAAGCCGTATTCCTATGGGTATTGTTATTGTTGGCGGTTTAATTTTTTCGGGGTTTTTAACCCTATATGTTGTTCCGGCAATTTACAGCTATGTTTCTAAAACAACTTCAAACATTAAAGGCAGCAATGACTAAGCAGTTATATAATATATTTTTTTTATCTTGTGTTTTTATTTTTCAAACCAAAGCTCAAAAACTACTTACATTAAAAGATGCCATAAACATAGGGCTTGAAAATAATTACAGCATTTTAACATATAAAAACGATTACGAAATTTCACGCTTAAATAATTCGGTTGGCAGCGCAGGTATGTTGCCAAACATTGTTGCAGGTATAAACCAAGATAACCAAACTCTTAACACACGACAACGATTTTTAAATGGTGCCGAAAATATTAGAAACAATGCCATTAACAACTCGTTAAACAGCAATGTAGAACTTAACTGGACGGTTTTTAACGGTACACGTATGTTTATAACCCGTAAAAAATTAGCCGAAGTTGAAATGATTGGCAAGCTGCAACTTAAACAGCAAGTAGAACTAACCATAAGTAAAATAACCAAAGCTTATTTTGAAATTTTATTACAACAAAACAAAATTGAGGTTCTTGAGCAAATAAATAAATACAACATAGAACGGCTTGATGTAATAAACGAAAAATATAAAAACGGCAAAGTTGTAAAAACCGAATTGCTTAAAGCACAGGTTGATAAAAACACAGATGATGCAATGCTTTTAAAAGAAAAAAATTACCTGCTTACTTTAAAATATAAATTGAACGAATTGCTTGCCCAAAATATTGAAACGGATTTTGAAGTTGAAAAAAACATAAGCCTTAATAATATTGAGTTATATGAATTTGAAGCTTTGGTTGAAAAAAACTATACGGGTTTACAAATTCAAAAACGCAACAAAGACCTTACAAACTACGCTTTAAAAGAAAATAAAGCTGACAGGTTTCCTATGCTGCAATTTAGAACAGGTTATTTGTTTAATACCTTAAACTCAGAAGCGGGTTTTTTACAAACAGCATCAACTAACGGGTTTCACATTGGTGTAGGTATTAGTTATAATTTATTCAACGGTTTTGATGTAAGCAGAAGAATAAACATATCGAGATTGCAGCAAAATAATGCCGAACTTACATACAAAGATTCGGTTCAGCAAATAAAAGCCCTTATTAAAACTTTAATAAACACTTACAATACTGCATTAATTTTGGTTGAGCGAGAAAAAAACAATGTTGCAATAGCCAAAGAAAACTACAGCTTAAGTAATGATTTGTATAACGAAGGAAAAATAACAGCCATTGAACTGCGTTTGGCTCAAAACGAAATGTTGCAGGCAGAAAACAGGCTTTTAACTGCTTTGTTTGAAGCCAAAATTACCGAAACCGAATTGTTAAGGTTATCTGGTAAGTTTTAAAGTTATATTAAAAGTAAATATACACTACTGCTATTGATGTAAGCACGCAAACCAAATCTACAAGCAACATTATTCCAAGTGTATAGCGCGTTTCTTTAATGTTTACCGAACCAAAATAAAGCGCAATTACATAAAAAGTTGTTTCGGCAGCGCCCTGAAACAAGCAAGACAAACGCCCGGCAATACTATCGGCACCATAAATACGCATGGCATCGAGCATAAAACCCCTTGAACCTCCGGCACTAAAGGGTCGCATAATGGCTACAGGTATAGCATCTATTACCTGCCTGTCAACATTAAAAGCGCTCAATAATTTTGTAAAACCACCCAAAATTATATTCATAAGCCCCGAGTTTCTGAAAATGCTTAATTCAACTAGCATTGCAATCATATAAGGCAAAACCCGCAAGCCAACAGTAAACCCATCTTTAGCTCCATGAACAAACGAATCGAAAATATTGGTTGATTTTGTTTTAAATACCTTTTCGTTTACTATGCTGTAAAGCACTATAAGAAGTATTATTATTAATAAAACCGAGTTGCTTAAATTTCCTGTAATATGTAACTTTTCAATACTGTTTAATTTGCTTATGTAAAACAAAAGCAAAGCAATTAATGCGCTTACAATGCTTATACCACCAATAATTACAGGGTTTAATAAGTTTATACGTTGTTTAATGCTTACAAAAAGTAAAGCAGCAACGGTTCCAACAAAAGATGTAATAATTGTAGGCAACATTATATCGGCCGGATTTGCCGCATATTGTGCCGCTCTGTAACCAATAATTGAAGTTGGAATTAATGTTAATCCCGCAGCATGAAGGCACAAAAACATTATTTGGCTGTTGCTGGCTTTGGTTTTATCGGTATTTACCTGCTGCATACTTTCCATGGCTTTTAGTCCAAATGGAGTTGCTGCATTATCAAGCCCAAGAAAATTGGCAGCAAAATTCATCGTCATAAACCCATACGCTTCGTGGCCTTTGGGCAATTCGGGAAAAATTCTTACAAATATAGGTGTTAGCAATCTTGCTATTTTTTCGGTTGCATTCGAATCGCTTAATAAATTAAGCAAACCACAAAAAAAGGTAAGGTAACCAATTAAAGGCAACCAAATTTCCATTATGGTATTTTTGCAGGTTGCAAATATGCCATCGGCTTGCTGTTTGCCTTTATAAATATATACAACATTGTTTTTTGCTTTATATAACAATTCTTCTTGCTCAAGGCCATTTTCGCCACTTGCAATAACTTTATTGTGTAATGCAGAATCTGTATAAAATAACTGATTTGCGTCAATTTGATTGATAAGCAAAGGTTCGTTTTGTTTGCCATTTACTATTTGTGTAAGTGTGTAAAGATTGCCAAACAATAAATCGTAAAAAATAAATGTAAGGCTTAGTACAAGTATATACGACCAAAATCTGCTTAGTGCCATTTGGTTGTAAATGTTGAAGTTTTATTTCTATTTAGCAAATTGCTTTTTAAAAAGCTTCGCCAATGTACAAGTAATAACCGCTCGATTCTTTATTAACTGCTACATCAAATCGAATAAAAATATCTTTACTTGAAAATATTAAATACCTAAGTCCTGCACCACCTGTAGGTTTTATTTCTTTAAAATTAAATTGTTTTATTTCTGGTTGAACCGAGCCTAAAGCCAAAAAAGCAGCCGCACCTATTCTTTTACTAAACGAAAAAGGCAAAAACCGGTACTCAGCCTGTGTTGCAATAAGATGGTTATCGCGATACCTGCCAAGGTAATATCCACGCATCATACTTTCGCCACCGGCAAGACTAAGCATATTAAATGGCGCATTTCCAAAAGTTAATTGCGATATTGCTTGAGCCGCAAATACCTGGTTTTTTCCAAAGCCATTTGTAAACCATCTCCCATCTATAAAAACTTTTGTAAAGCTAAAGCTGCTTCCTATTACTTTGTCGTAATGCACAAAACCGGCTTCAGCAAACCTTGATTTTCTTTCGTTTAATACATTTTTTCGTTCATCGAAAACCAATGCCAAGCCAAGCCCGTTGCTGTTTGAACCATTCATACCCAAAATGCTTCCTTGCTTTGGTAAATTATCCGTATTGTTAATAAAATTTACATTACCCAAATGCTGATAATCAAATTGTACTCCACCAAAAAGGTTTCCATTAATTTTGGTAAGAACACGTTCCCTTATTTGTATGCTGCGTGCTTCTACAATTGAGTAATTTTCTGAAGGTGCATTATTTCCTATTCCGTAATATTTTAACGGAAAATATTGAAATCTGGCATTGCCCAATAAAAAATAGCGGTCTTTCTCTCCATAAACTGCATGATCAATCCAAATTCCGTATTGCCCTTTTTGGGTTAAAAAAGTAAATGCATTTAATTCGCTAAGTCTATTGGTTTTGTCTTTGTTTGCATAAAACAGCAGTAAATTTACCAAGCCAATTTCCCAGCGGGTTTCGGGGGTATAAGCTATCGTTGGATACATCAAGAAGTTGGGCTCGGCCGTTGTATCTCCGGTAAACTTTTCTTCAACCTTTTGCGATAATTGCTTTACCTTGTCTTTTAACTCTTGGGCATTAACGCATTTAAGGGTAACTAATAAAATGTAAGTATATAAGGCTTTTTTCAATTATCCCGAATTTTTTGAATTGCGAGGATATTAAAAATAAATTTTAAAATGTATGATTTGTTGGTTTTACCAGCCTAAAAGATAGGCAAAAATTAAAGGAGCAACAATTGTTGCATCGCTTTCTATCACAAACTTAGGCGTTTCTATACCTAACTTGCCCCATGTAATTTTTTCGTTAGGAACTGCTCCCGAGTAAGAACCATAAGAAGTTGTTGAGTCGCTTATTTGGCAGAAATAACTCCAAAACGGAATGTTTTCCATCTCCATATCCTGATACAACATCGGAACAACACATATAGGAAAATCTCCTGCAATGCCGCCACCTATTTGAAAAAATCCAACTCCTTTTCCTTGGCTGTTTTTAACATACCAATTGGCAAGCCACATCATGTACTCTATACCGCTTTTCATGGTGCTTGCTTTTATTTGGCCTTTAATGCAATATGAAGCAAAAATATTTCCCATAGTGCTGTCTTCCCATCCCGGAACAATTATTGGCAGGTTTTTTTGAGCGGCTGCTACCATCCAACTGTTTTTGGGGTCAATTTCGTAATATTGTTCAAGCTCTCCAGATAAAATCATTTTGTACATATACTCGTGCGGAAAATACCTCTCTCCTTTTTGGTCGGCTTCACTCCACACGCGGTATAAATGTTTTTGTAATCTGCGAAATGCTTCTTCTTCCGGAATACACGTATCGGTAACCCTGTTAAAATGGTTTTCAAGTAAATCCCATTCGTCTTGTGGCGATAAATCGCGATAATTTGGCACACGTTTGTAATGACTGTGTGCTACCAAATTCATAATATCTTCTTCAAGGTTTGCTCCGGTGCAACTAATTATTGAAACTTTGTCTTGCCTAATCATTTCGGCAAGGCTAATGCCAAGCTCAGCAGTGCTCATTGCTCCGGCAAGTGTTACCATCATTTTACCACCTTCCAGCAAATGTGTTTCATAACCTTTGGCTGCATCAACCAATGCTGCAGCATTAAAATGCTTATAGTTTTTTAAAATAAATTCTGATACCGGACCTTTATTCATTTTTTAAATTTTTTAATTAAACAAAACTAAATGTTTTATATTAAGCAAAAGCTAAATATTAGGCTTCAACTGTTGATTCTTGATGCAATTCACTATGGGTATGTTGAGCGTGGTGTTTGTGATTATGCTCTTGCATTACGGCAATAAACTCTTTTTCGCTTACTTGTTTTTCTTGTAAGGTTACCGTGTTCAGTATATAGTCGTTTACACGCTTTCTTATTGCAATGTTTATCATGCGGCTTCTAAAATCTTCTTTTTTAAGCTGCGGCTCTACAATGCTTTGCATCATTTCATCGGTTAATCCATAACTGCCATATGAGCCAAACATTCCGCGTGTGTAACTGTATGCTGTTTCTCTTATATCATCATAAGAAATTTTAATGTTATTGGCTTCAAGAATTTTTTCTTCAAACAAATGGTTTTTTAAATAATTAGCCTCCGATTGATATTTTTCGTCAATGTTGGTATCATTAAACTTATCGGGATGTGTTTGAATTAACCAAGCTTTTAAAAATTCATCGGGCAATTGAATGTTATGCTTGTCAACAAGTTTATCAAACAATTCGTGTTCAACCAAATGTTTTGCTTGCTCATTAAAATATGCTGCTAATTCTTCTTTTATTTTATTTCTAAACTCTTCTTCGTTTGCAACATTACCCTGACCGTAAACTTTATCAAACAACTCGGTATTCAGTTCGGCCGGTTTGTTTGATTTTATATCTGTAATGGTACTTTTAAAATCGGGGCCTAAATCGGCAACTCCGGCTTTTTGTACGCCCAGCGCATGAGAAATTTCGCCTTCATCATTATCAAACAAAGCAAAAATATTTAATATGTGTTCGCTGTTTTTGGCTGAACCCAAAAGGGTTTTTCTAATGTCTTCGTTTTTTACTTTGCTCATTAACACAGGAACAGCACTTGCATTTACACCGCCTTCTAAAACTGTACCCTCATTTAACTCAACCATGTTAAAGTAAACCACATCATTTTCTCCCACTTGTTCGGCTTCATTAAGGCTTCCGTATTTGCTGCAAATGCGTTCTACTTCTTCATTTATCATTTCATCGGTAATAATTACCGAGTATTTAGTAAAAGTATCATTGGCTGTTACATTTAATTCAAAACTTGGAGACATGCCAATATCAAAAGAAAAAGAGTAATTGTTTGTAGTACTTAGTTCGCTTACCTGTGTTTCTTTGTTTAATATTGGTTCGCCCAAAATTTTTATTTTCTCGTTTTCAATATAATTGTAAAGAGCAGAGCCTGCAGCTTTGTTAATTTCATCAAGCAACACGCTTTGTCCATACATTTTTTCTACCATGCTTTTGGGGGCATGACCAACCCTAAAACCCGGTATATTTATGGTTTTAATAAGTTCTTTTATTTTCTTTTGGTAGGCAGGATTATAATCTTCCGGTTGCAGATTTACAGTAATAGTTCCGGTTAGGTCTGAAGTTTTATTATATGTTACGTTCATTTTTAAAAAAGAATATTTCGAAATAGGTTTTTAAAAAAAATGCCTGAAAAGTATTTTTTAATTGTCTTTTAGGGTAAATACTTTTCAGACAGTTTATTTGTTTTTGTGCGGATGGAGGGACTCGAACCCCCACGCCTTTCGGCACCAGATCCTAAGTCTGGCACGGCTACCAATTACGCCACATCCGCTTTGTTTGAACTGACATTGTGTAATAACCAATTCAAAAAAGGATTGCAAAGTTAACTTACTAATTTTTAATTTACAAATCTTTATAAAAAAGTTGGGTAATAGCCGGCAAATGTTAAAAATGCGTTTTATAATTGTAGGTAACGCTTTTTATGAACAAACCCGTTGAATTTACACCCGAAAACGAAAATGCCATCATTTTAAAAGAATACCGCAATGTACTTAAAAGCATAAAGCGAAATATTACCAAAGAAGATAAAAAGCTTATTCGCGAAGCCTTTACCATGGCTTTAGATGCACACAAGAACATGCGCAGAAAAAGTGGTGAGCCATATATACTGCATCCATTGGCCGTAGCCCGAATTTGTGCAGAAGAAATTGGCTTAGGAGTTACCAGTGTAATTTGCTCGTTTTTACACGATACAGTTGAAGATACAGATATTTCTCTTGATTTAATAAGACTAAAATTTGGTGATAAAGTAGCAAATATCATTGACGGGCTTACCAAAATATCAGGGGTTTTCGATCAGCATGAAGACAGAAGTATTCAAGCCGAAAACTTTAGAAAAATGTTGCTAACCCTAAGCAGCGATGTAAGGGTAATTTTAATAAAACTTGCCGACCGCTTGCATAACATGCGAACCCTAGATAGCATGAGTGAGCGTTCGCGGCTTAAAATAGCATCTGAAACGGCATATGTATATGCACCTTTGGCTCACAGACTGGGTTTGTATGCCATTAAAACCGAGTTGGAAGACCTATCAACAAAATACCTTGAACCCGAAAGCTATAACTATGTAAAAAACAGGTTAAACGAAACCAAAATTCAAAGAAACCGGTATATAAAAACATTTATTGAACCTATTACCAAAGACCTTGATGAAGCAGGTTTTGTTTACGAAATAAAAGGAAGGCCTAAAAGCATACACTCCATTCTTAACAAAATGAAAAAACAAAACATACCTTTTGATGAGGTGTATGATTTGTTTGCCATAAGAATTATTGTTGACAGCTTTGGAGAACAAGAAAAATCTGATTGCTGGAAAATATATTCGATTGTTACAACACATTACAAACCCAATCCTGATAGGTTAAGAGACTGGATAAGCAACCCAAAAGCCAACGGTTACGAAAGTTTACACACAACCGTTATGGGACCTAAAGGCCGATGGGTAGAAGTGCAGATTCGCAGTAAACGTATGGATGAAATTGCCGAAAAAGGTTATGCTGCCCACTGGAAATATAAAGACAATCCACAAGCTGCCAAACAAACAAGCTCTATTGAAGCATGGCTTGCCAAAGTGCGTGAAATTTTAGAAAACCCTGACTCTAATGCTCTTGAGTTTTTAGATGATTTTAAACTTGAATTATACACCGATGAAATTTTTGTTTTTACGCCCAAAGGCGAACTGCGAAAACTGCCTAGCAAAGCAACCGTATTAGATTTTGCTTTTGATATTCATAGCGATATTGGATTAAAGTGTATAGGCGCAAAATTAAACAACAAGTTAGTGCCCATAAATCATGTGCTAAACAATGGCGACCAAGTTGAAATATTAACATCAAACAAGCAAAACCCTCACGAAGACTGGAACGATTTTGTTGTAACAGCCAAAGCAAAAGCAAAAATCAGGGATTTTTTTAAACAGGCAAAATTACGTGCTAGCGCAATGGGTAAAGAAATTCTTGAACGCAAATTTAAAAATGCCAAAATTCCTTTTACCAGCGATGCATTAAACACCATAATAAAACACTACAAATTACCTTCGGTATCTGAACTATATTATCAACTTGCCAGCGAAAAAATTGACCGCACTCGATTAAATATTCAGGAAATATTAAAAGTTGAACCAAACACAACTACAGAAAACCAACAACCGGAATCGGTTCAGAAAAATAAACCAAAGCAAACAGCCATAGATAGTGTAATACTTGGAGAAAATGAAAAAGATATGGCATACAGTTTTGCCAATTGTTGCAACCCAATACCCGGAGATGATATTTTTGGCTTTGTAACGGTTGGCGAAGGTGTAAAAATTCACCGTACTAATTGTACCAACGCAATAGGGCTTATGAGCAATTACGGTTACCGAATTATTAAAGCACGTTGGGCAAAAAACGAGTTAAACAATACAGGCTCATTTCTTACTTCTATTCGTGTTGAGGGTATTGATAGTGTTGGTATTGTAAGTACCATTACCGATATTATTTCAAAACAACTTCAAATAAACATGCGCTCCATTAGCATTAGCAGCAACGAAGGAAAATTTGAGGGTAATATTTTTCTTGAAGTAAAAGACACCAAACATCTCGATAGCCTAATACATGCTATTACGGCTGCAAGCCCTTTAATATCGGTTCATAGGCTTGATTTGAATTAAAGTTTTTAAAAAATTTTAACTTTAATAATTAAATTAAGTGGTGATTTAGAACTTTTAAGTTAGATATATTTTTAAAATCGTTTATGTATCTAGTAATCAATTTTAAGTTGTTTGTTCATGCCGTTGCAGCAATAATTGCGTCAGGTAATTTTGTTTTATGAAACCTTCTAATTTTAATGCACTCATTTACAATGCTGTTTGTGAAATCTATTGTTGAAATATCATTTACAAAATCTGTCAATAATTTGTAATGTTCTACAGAAGTATTGATACTTAACAACTCAATTTTAGAAATTACTGAAATAATTGGGTTTTCATCAATAATCTCATTCATTAATTTCATTGATATGAATCAGGCAGTTTTTTTCCTAAATAATCAATTATAGCATTCGTATCAATCAAGAATTTCTGTTGATCCATTCTTCTCTGCTATTTTTTAATTGATTTTGAAGATCTTCGGCTAAATCTACAGGTAAACAGCCGGCATATTTTTCTGAAAGTTTATTCTCTGTTAATCTGCTTTTTTTTAAACTTTTATTAACTGTAATTCCTCTAAATCTTCAATCAATTTATAAGCCTTATTATTATTTACTTGTATAAGTATGGTTTCCACAACTATTTTGATTTTTTAATTAACACAAATAAGCTATTCATATCAAAATATTCTACCTCATAACAGGCAAACGCATTTTATAATTAACCTGAGCTCCACCAAGGCTTATGTTTTTTAATTTGTTTTTTAGCAATCGCTTTTTTAAATCACTTAGGTAGTCAACAAATAAAATGCCTTTGCAATGGTCGTATTCGTGCTGTATTACACGTGCCGTTAATCCTGTAAACTCTTTTTCGAAAGTATTAAAGTGTTCATCCTGGTATCGGATAAATATATTTGAATGGCGCTTTACTTTTTCTCTGATATGGGGAATACTAAGGCAACCTTCTTCAAACTCCCACTTATCACCATTTTCATCAAGCATTTCGGTATTTATAAAAACCTGTTTTATTTTTTCAGTGTCGGTTTCTTCAAACATACCGGTATCAATAATAAAAAGATTGATACTTTTACCAACTTGTGGTGCAGCAAGACCAACCCCGTTAGCCTGATACATGGTTTCCCACATCGAATCTATAAGTTGGTTCAGGCCGCTGTATGTAATATCTATGTTTGAGCCTATTTTTCTAAGTACCGGATCTCCGTAGGCTACAATTGGTAAAATCATTTAAATACTATCCAAATAAGTTTGTAAAATTAAAACTGCGCTAATCATATCTACATTTTCTTTTGATGCGCGTTGCTTTTTATTTAACCCCATTTGCAACAATGTTTGTTGGGCAATTTTAGATGTAAACCTTTCATCAACCCTGTAAACCGGCAAATGCGGAAATTTTTTAGCCAACAAAGATACGAATTTTTCGGTTGCTTGTGTTGCATGAGTATCTGTTCCATCAAGTTTTAAAGGCAAGCCTACTACAAATGCCTCTACATTGTTGGTTTTTAAATAATTTTCAATATACGATATTACTTCTATTTCTTTAATGGTTGCCAAAGCTGTGGCAATAATTCTTAATTCATCGGTTACAGCAAGTCCCACACGTTTGGTTCCATAATCAATTCCCAAAATTCTTCCCATTTTATGCACTTTTTAAAATTATTCTAAAGGTTGTACCTTTTCCAGGCTCGCTTTGCTTTACAAATATTTTTCCTTTATGGTAGTCTTTAATTATTCTTTTTACAAGACTTAAACCAAGTCCCCAACCTCGTTTTTTAGTAGTATAACCTGGTTTAAAAACCGTTTTAAATTTGCTACGCGGAATGCCTTTTCCGGTATCGCTAATATCAATATATACGAACTCGTTGTTGTGGTTTAAGTTTATATTTATACTTCCACTGCCATTCATAGCATCAACTGCGTTTTTACAAAGATTTTCCATTACCCAATCAAATAACGGAATGTTGATATATGCCCAATTGCCGGGCGTAGCAATGTTTACCGAAAACTTTACTTTGCTACTTACCCTTTTTTGTAGGTATGCAATTGATTTTTCAACAACCAAATCTAGGTTTTCGGCTTTTAAAACCGGCTCTGAACCAATTTTACTGAATCTTTCTGTAATTAGTTCAAGTCTTTGTATATCTCGGTTTAGCTCTGATATTATATTTTCTTTGGCTTGTTCATCTGTTTCCTTTAACAAATTAATCCATTCTTTTAAGCTTGAAATGGGCGTACCCAGCTGGTGAGCCGTTTCTTTACTCATACCTACCCAAACTTGGTTTTGCTCGGCTCTGCGGCTGCTGCTAAGTGCTAAATAACTCATAATGGCAAAAAATGCAATTAATGCCAATTGAATATATGGATATCGTTTTAGTGAAAGCAAAATGGTTGAGTTTTTGTAATACAGGTAATTGTACCGCTCATTATCGTAAGAAATTACTATGGGTTCATGTTCGGCTTTCATTTCTTCCAGTTGTCGGGCAAGGTAGGCTGTATCGTTTATTCGGGTGCTATCAAGGTTTCTTGTTGTTATAATATTTCCGTTATCATCAACCAATATGGTTGGTATGGTTTCATTGTCTTTAATAATATCAAGCAAAAAATTTATATCTCCTTCGCTGTTTATAAGCTGTTTTGTGGCATTAGCCCAAAGCGTTATTTTTTTTTCTTCTTGTATGGCAAGCGCTTTTACAAGCCTGTTGGTGTACCAAAGGCTAAAAACACCTATGGCCATTGCTGCCAATAGCAACAGCATTTTCCAAATTCGTTTACGCTCGTAGCTGCTTTGCATGTAAAAATTTTTTTTAACCGATTATATTATAAATTTTCGCAACAAATAACACAAACATATTTATGATTACAAATATTCGGTTCAAGGCAAAAACATACCGGTTTAGCCTACTAAATCCCATAGATATTTCAATATCCTTACAAAACGGCAGCAAAAATCCCAATGCATTTCATATACAAAACCCTGTTTTTGAACCGTTTAAGATTGGTAATTTTGTTGGAAGCACTGAATTGGGCGGTTCTGTAAATTGTTATAATTTGCATATAAACCCACATGGAAACGGCACACACACCGAATGTGTAGGCCATATTACAAACGGATATACCATAAACCAATGTTTACAACAATTTACAAGCATAGCACAAATTATAAGTGTTGAACCTGTTGTTTTGCAAAACGGAGATTTGTTAGTTACACAAGATTTAGTTGAACCTATTATAATAAATGATATTGAAGCTCTTGTAATAAGAACATTACCAAACACAGAAGATAAACTTTTACGTAACTACAGTGGTAAAAATCCTTGTTATTATACTGAGGATTTATGCAGGTTTTTGGCTCAAAAAAATATTTTACATTTAGTTATAGATTTACCCAGTGTTGACCGCGAGGAAGATGATGGAAAACTACTTGCACATAAAGCTTTTTGGCAGTACCCAAACAATATTAGAAAACACGCTACCATTACAGAAATGGCTTACATTGATAATAATATTGAAGATGGATTGTATGTGTTGCAGCTAATGATTGCGCCTTTTGAAAGTGATGCCAGCCCAAGCAAACCTATATTGTACAAGTTAATAGAAGAAATTTAGCAGAATTACAAATCCATAGCAGATGCTACAAGTTCGGCTATATCTTTCACTTCAATTTCTTGCTCTTTGTTGTGGTGTTTTATACCATCGCGCAACATGGTCATGCAAAAAGGGCAAGCTGCAGCAACAAACTTTGGCTCAGCTTCAAGCATATCATCAGCACGTTCCAAGTTTACTTCTTTTTGGCCTTTTTCTGCATCTTTAAACATTTGTGCGCCACCGGCTCCGCAACACAAACCATTTGCACGGCTTCTTTTCATCTCCACCAATTCAGCATCCAGTTTTTCAATTACCTCTCTTGGCGCTTCGTAAATATTGTTTGCGCGTCCCAAATAGCAACTATCGTGGTAAGTAATTCTTTGTCCCTTAAATGCTCCGCCTTTTACACCTATTTTTCCATTTTGCAATAATTGATTAATTAATGTTGTATGATGCAAAACCTCATAATTTCCACCTAGTTCAGGGTATTCGTTTTTAAGTGTGTTAAAACAATGCGGGCATCCTGTAACAATTTTTTTTACGCCATACATGTTTAAGGTATTAATATTTTGCATGGCAAGCATTTGAAACAAAAACTCATTTCCTGCTCTTTTTGCAGGGTCGCCTGTACAAGCTTCTTCGGTACCAAGAATGGCAAATTTTATATTTGCAGCATGTAATATTTTGGCAATAGCTTTGGTAATTTTTTGAGCCCTTTCATCAAAACTGCCGGCACATCCTACCCAAAATAAAATTTCGGCTTCTTCTCCGGCTGCCGCAACTTCGGCCATGGTTTTTACTTTAAAACTACTCATGTATTTGGCTTATTTTAAAAGGGCAAAATAAAACTTTTATCACTTATTAAGAATGTCAACTTTATTTGATGTTATTTTTATTGGTTTTTGAGCCTAAAGTAATTTTTGAGCATATTTGCAAAATGAGTGTAAGACAGGAGAAGTTTGCAGGGTTGTTGCAACAACATTTATCGGATTTGTTTTTAAAACACAAAGACTGGATAAACAATCAGTTTGTAACCATTAGCAGGGTTGATGTAAGCCCCGACCTGGGATATGCCAAAATTTACTTAAGCATGTTTAAGGTTAGGAACCGCGAAGAATTATTAAACCTTATAAACTTTAACGGTAAAGAAATAAGAAAACATCTTGCCGCAAAAATTAAAAATCAGGCGCGTGTAGTTCCTGAACTTAATTTTTTTATTGATGAAACGCTCGATTATGTTTTTAAAATGGAAGAGGTTTTAAAAAACGTAAGAGAACAAGACGAAAAACGCAACCAACAACACGACTAAACGAATGAACTACGACCCCATAAAAAAAGATTTAGGCATAGTATTTAATAAATACACCGTTCTAAGAAAACTTTTTTACAACTTGCTTGATTTGCTTTTGCTTAGAACCTGGCATGTTCACCGTGAGCTTAAAATTTGGATTAAAGGTAAACAAAATGCTACCATTCTTGATGCCGGTTCAGGCTTTGGCCAATATAGTTTTTGGCTTGCTAAAAAAAACAAATCTTTTTTAATTGATGCTGTTGATGTAAAAACAGAACAAATTGAAGACTGCAATAACTTTTTTGCAAAATGCGGGTTAAAAAATGCTGTTTTTAGGGTTGGCGATTTAACAAAACACATAGCAAATAATAAATACGACCTAGTTTTATGTGTTGATGTAATGGAGCATATTTTAGAAGATGTACAGGTATTTAAAAACTTTTATGCTGCCATGAAAACAAATGCCCTATTGCTTATAAGTACACCAAGCGACCAAGGCGGCAGCGATGTACATGAAGAAACAGGAGAAAGCTTTATTGGCGAACACGTTAGAGACGGGTATCCCGTTGCCGAAATGGATGCAAAATTGCGTGAAGCCGGTTTTAGTAATATTGAAATATTATACAGCTATGGCAATCCAGGAAAAATTGCTTGGAAATTGAGTATGAAATGGCCCATGTTAATGCTTAATGCAAGTAAGCTGTTTTTTGTAATTTTACCTTTTTACTACCTTATTACCTATCCGGTTAGTTTTATACTAAATTGGTTCGATACACACTCAACACATAAAACCGGCACCGGTTTAATTGTAAAGGCTTACAAATAAGCCAACTATCTTAAATCTATAATCTCTAAGCCTTTGTATTTTTTGGGGTCAAATTCAAACTTGTTGTCCTCAAAAACCAAATTGGGCACTTGGTTCAAAACGGTATAAGTGTGTATGTTGCCACTTTTATCATAAACTTCTGAGTTTATAATTTGGCTGTTGGTTTTATCTATGGTAAGTTTTACTTTAAATATATTTTTCTTTTTGTCTTTTGGGGTTAATTCCATAAAAACAAGTTCGCGGTTTGCTTCTTTTTTTGTACCGGTAATTTTGCTTAAAAACCCTTTGTTGTACATGGTAAAAATATCATCAAGTCTAATGCCGTTTTGCGATGGATCGTAATTGGTAATTTGCACTTCATTCAAATCTGGGTTAAAAGTCCACAAAGTTTTGTTATCGCAAATTATAATCTGGTTAGCCACTTCAAGCCTGAATTTATTGCCTTTAATTAAAATGTTTCCTTTTTGTTTTTCAACGGGAGCTGTGCTTCCCTGCAATTTTATGCTGTAATTAAAATCGGCTTTTATGGTTTTAAACTGCTTGTATCGTTTGCTTATTTTATCAATAAGTTTATCGGCTTCGGTTGTTTGACCCAAAGCTGAAACAGTAATAAAAACTGAACTGTAAACAATTAAAAATAAATATTTCATAAGCCTGCAAATATCGGTTTTATAGTTTTAATAATTGGAGTTTGTTTAAAGCAATCACACAAATAATGCCAAAAAGCCGAACCTTTTAACAAGGTTCGGCTTTATATATTAATTTAATATCCTCCCCACGTTTGGAGGTAATTACGTGGCTTGTTTTATTAACTGCAACCGGTTTGTGTTCCGCAATTCATGCACTTGTAGCATGCACCACTACGTATGGTTAAGTGGCCGCAATTGGGGCACGATGGACTATCGCCAAAGCTTTTTAAATAATTGGTTACCTGATTGCCATCTGTATTTCCTGTTATGGTGTTTTCTTTCGAAAATTCTTCTGTTTTTGTTCCGTTATTACTTTCATCAACAGCTTTTGGCTTGTAAAAACCTATCGGGCTGGGTTGAATGGTTTTTGCCTCTACCGATGTTACTGGTTGTTGAATTGTAGGTTGTTGGTTTTGTTTTGGCCTTTGCTTGTGTTGGTTTATGGCAAGTTGTGCTTTTTGTGCTTCGGTTGGTTGAACCTGTACGAAATCTTCTCTGCCTAAATATTCAAACCCAAGCATCCTGAAAATGTAATCAATAATTGATGTCGCACTCTTAATATTATCATGTCCGGTAACCATTCCGGCCGGTTCAAAACGGGTAAAAGTAAACTTGTCAACATATTCTTCAAGCGGTACACCGTATTGTAAACCAAGCGATACAGCAATTGAGAAGCAGTTCATTAAACTTCTTAGTGTTGCTCCTTCTTTGTGCAGGTCAACAAAAATTTCGCCAAGGGTTCCGTCTTCATATTCGCCTGTACGTACAAATATGGTTTGTCCGCCAACGGTTGCTTTTTGCGTAAATCCGCCACGCTTTCCGGGCAGTGTTTTACGTGCAACAACACCTGCAAGTTTATGTTTAAATGCCGTATCGTGTGTTTTGTTTAATATGGCGGTAGCCGCTTCAAGCACTTGCTCTGGGCTAAGCTCGCCTACAGGCTTGTGAGCATCTTCTCCCAACACTTCTTCAAGCGATTCTTGTATTTCTTCTTCATCTTTTACATCGCTCTTGTTGCTTAGTGGCTGGCTTAACTTACAGCCGTCTCTGTATAATGCATTGGCTTTAAGGCCTAAAGTCCAGCTTAAGTAGTAGCAATTTTTAATATTTTCAACAGTTGCTTCGTTTGGCAGGTTTATGGTTTTTGATATGGCACCACTTAAAAAGGGCTGAGCTGCAGCCATCATTCTTATATGTCCCTCAGGGGCAATGTATCTAACGCCTTTGTTTCCGCAACGGTTTGCACAATCAAAAACAGGCAAATGTTCTTCTTTTAAGTGCGGTGCTCCTTCTACTGTCATTGTTCCGCATACATAATCATTTGCCGCTTCAATTTCGGCTTTGGTATAGCCAAGTTTTCTAAGCAGGTTAAAATTGTAGTTGTTGTATTCTTCCGGTTTAAAGCCAAGGCGTTTTAAGCAATCTTCGCCTAAAGTATGAACATTGAAAGCAAAACTTATTTCAAAAGCTCCGGCTGCAGCCTTATTTACTTTTTCTATTTCAGTTTTTGTTAAACCACGGTATTCTAATGTTTCGGGATTTATGCCGGGAGCGCCAACCAATGTTGCATGTCCAATGGCATATTTTACTATATCATCAATTTGTTGCTCGGAGTAGCCAAGGTTTTTTAAAGCAACCGGAACAGATGAATTGATAATTTTAAAGTATCCTCCTCCAGATAGTTTTTTAAATTTTACAAGGGCAAAATCCGGTTCAATTCCGGTAGTGTCGCAATCCATTACAAGCCCAATGGTGCCGGTAGGTGCAATAACGGTGGCTTGTGCATTTCGGTAACCGTATTCTTCACCCATTTTAACTGCTTTATCCCATGCATTGCAAGCGGCAGATAAAAGATAACTTGGGCAATATTTTGGATCAATACCAACCGGTTTTATGCTTAATCCTTCGTAGGCATCGGTAGCATTGTATGCTGCGTAGCGGTGGTTGCGCATTACACGAAGCATGTGCTCTTTGTTTTCGTTGTACTTTACAAACGGACCAAGGTATTTGGCCATTTCGGCACTTGTTTGGTAAGCAACACCATTTAGTATGGCTGTAATAGCCCCGCAAATGGCATATCCTTCAGGAGAATCGTAAGGAATACCCGATACCATAAGCATGGTTCCTAAATTTGCATAGCCTAATCCTAAGGTTCTGTATTCGTACGAAAGTTGCGCAACTTCTTTTGAAGGGAACTGAGCCATTAATACAGAAATTTCCAAAACCATTGTCCAAAGTCGGCTTGCGTGTTCAAATGCCGCCACGTCAAACTGTTGGGTTTCGGCATTAAAAAACTTCATCAGGTTTAAGCTTGCCAAGTTACATGCGGTATTATCTAAAAACATGTACTCACTGCAAGGGTTAGAGGCATTAATTCTTCCACCTTCGGGGCAAGTGTGCCATTCATTTATGGTTGTGTCGTATTGTACACCGGGGTCGGCACAAGCCCATGCTGCATCGGCAATCATATCCCACAATTCTTTTGCCGGAATGGTTTTTATGGTTTGCCCGTTGGTTCGAGCTTTAAGCTCCCAGTCTTTTCCCTGGTTCAAAGCATCAAAAAATGAGTTTGGTATGCGTACCGAATTATTTGAGTTTTGTCCGGAAACGGTTGCATAGGCTTCTCCTTCATAATCGCTTGGATAGCCTGCAGCAATAAGAGCGGCAACTTTTTTCTCTTCGTCTTTTTTCCAGTTAATAAATTCTGCTATTTCAGGGTGATCTAAATCAAGACAAACCATTTTGGCTGCCCTGCGAGTTGTACCACCGCTTTTTATTGCTCCTGCTGCACGATCGCCAATTTTTAAGAAACTCATTAAGCCGCTTGATGTGCCACCGCCCGAAAGTTTTTCGTTTGCCCCACGAATTTTTGAAAAGTTTGTACCAACACCCGAACCGTATTTAAAAATTCTTGCTTCGCGAACCCATAAATCCATTATGCCGCCTTCGTTTACCAAATCATCCTCAACCGAAAGAATGAAGCAGGCGTGTGGTTGTGGTCTTTCGTATGCCGAAGTTGATTTTTCGAGTTTTCCTGTTTTAGGGTCAACAAAATAGTGCCCTTGCGGCTTACCCGAAATACCGTAAGAAGTATATAAACCCGTATTGAACCATTGTGGCGAGTTGGGAGCTGCATACTGACCTATAATCATATACACCAACTCATCGTAAAACACCTGAGCATCTTCGGTACTGTTAAAATAGCCATAGTTTTCTCCCCAGGTTCTCCAGCAATGTGCCATGCGGTGCGCAACTTGTTTTATACTTGTTTCTCTTCCAAGAGAACCATCCGGTTGCGGAACCCCTGCTTTTCTGAAATATTTTTGTGCAAGCACATCGGTTGCTACCTGGCTCCAAAATTTTGGAACCTCTACGTTTTTCATTTCAAAAACCACGGTTCCGTTTGGGTTTTTAATTACAGAGGTACGATAGTCGTATTCGTACATGTCGAATGGCGAAACGCCATCGGTGGTAAAGTGCCTTTCTATTTCAAGGCCTTTTGGTTCTGTTGTTTTTTTACTGCGGCTCATTCAGTTTTAATTTTTTTTTGGGTTAGTATATATTTTATTGGCAGTTATATAGGTTCAATGCAACATATTATCAATGTAAAAATTATGTATTGTGTTTGGGTTATTAATGTAAAATGGCGGTAAACACTGATAAATTATGGCAAAGAACTATGTTAACTAATTGTTTTCTTTTGGTAAAAAAAACGTTCACTTTTGGGTGAGGGGTTTTTTAGTCAAAAATGAATTTTATGCTTTTACCAATCAAAAATGAATTTCAACAAAGCATGATGTTAATACCCAAAATGGCTTACAAAAGCTACCTTTGAGGTTGTGTATAATATAAGTTATTCACAAGAAGTATCAAGCCAGACAAGGGTTTTAGCGCCTTAACAATTTATTCATAATCAAACTTTTGTATGTTTATGTGTACATTTTTTAAACTTTTGGTTCAAACCAAAAAAAACCATTACTTTTTGCTTGACTTTGTAGTTTAAATTTGTTTTAATGCGAAATCTGAAATTAGTAAAAAATTGGTGTAATTGTATTTAAATGCATTTTATTTGTTGAGCCAAAACAAAGCTATTTTTGAAAAAAAGCATTGAAATATCTATAAATGACAAGATAAAATCGGGAGAAAAACTATTGGCTGTATTAATTGACCCCGATAGTACCGATTTGCAAAAACTTGAAAACATTTGCAACCTGTGCAACACAAACCAAGTTGATTTGATTTTGGTTGGTGGCAGCCTTATTACAAATGGGTTTTGGGACAAGTGCATAAAAACCATAAAAAGCCTAACCAAAATTCCCTTGGTTTTATTTCCGGGAAATATTTTACAAGTTCACCCCGATGCAGATGCCATTTTGTTTTTAAGTATGATTAGCGGGCGCAATGCCGATTTGCTAATTGGCAAACATGTGCTTGCGGCACCGGGATTGAAAGAAAGCGGTATAGAAATAATACCAACAGGCTATATGATTATAGATGGCGGAAATATAACCAGCGTAATGTACATGAGCAATACCACACCCATACCGCACGATAAAAGCAGCATTGCCGCTTGTACCGCCATGGCCGGAGAAATGCTTGGGCTGCGTGTAATTTATATGGATGCCGGCAGTGGTGCCAAAAACCCCATATCCGCAGAAATGATAAAAGAAGTAAGGGCTAATGTAAAAGCGCCAATATTTATTGGCGGTGGAATAAAAACAGTAAGTGAAGCCTTACAGGCCTGGCAAGCCGGAGCCGATGTGGTGGTTGTGGGCAACGCCATAGAATCTGAGCCCAACTTTATAAAAACACTAAGCGAGGCAAGAAAAGTTTAACGATTTTTAATCTTCTTTTTGAGAAGCATCAAAATTTGCACTGTCTAATTGTGCTTGAATGGCTTTTTCGAGACTATCCATGGCTGCTTCATCCAACTCAATTTGGTTTTGAACCGCTTGTTCTTCGGTTTTGCTTAATGGTTTTTCGCTATTGCCGCATGATACCATAAAAAAAACAACTACGGCTAATACAATTTCTATTCTTTTCATAATGATTTTATTGTTTATAAAAGCGTGAATAAAAGATATTGATAAATAAAATGCAAATGTTGTTGAGATTTAAATATTTAGTTAACTTCATTTAAAACCTATACTTTATTTTACGCTGTAATGCAGTTGGCATTATTTATGTAAGATTTTTATTTCCAAACATTTAATTTTAATTTATGATTAAAAAAACAATTTATGTTGGAAACCCCTACCATATTAATGTATGCAACTCTCAACTGGTTTTGGCTACACCAAATGCAAAAGGAATTGATAAGGTTTTTAACCAAAGTATAGCACTTGAAGATATTGGTGTAATTATATTAGATAATCAGCAAATAAGCATTACGCAGCATGTTTTACAACAAATAGCAAATTATAACATTGCTTGTGTTGTATGTAACCAAAACCACATGCCTGCTTTGTTACAGCTACCGCTTGAGGCACATACCATTCAGCAAGAACGTTTTGAAAATCAAATAAACGCCAGCGAGCCACTAAAAAAACAATTATGGCAACAAACCATTAAACAAAAAATTACCAATCAGGGAAAATTAATTCGCAAAATGGGAATTGAAACTGATGCTTTTGAACATTTAGCAAAAAAAGTTAAAAGCGGAGATACAGGAAATGAAGAGGCTAAAGCAAGTGTAATTTACTGGAAACTTTTTTTTAGTAAATTTTTTGATGGGTTTGTACGAGACCGATTTGCCCCATACCCCAACAATTTTTTAAATTACGGATATGCCGTTTTAAGAGCAACAGTAGCCCGAAGCCTAAGCGGAAGCGGGTTATTGCCAACATTGGGTATATTTCATAAAAACAGATATAACGCCTTTTGTCTTGCTGACGATATAATGGAGCCATACAGGCCTTTTGTTGATGAATTGGTTTATAGAATTATTGCCGAAAACAAAGGTGAAACAAATTTAACCAAACCAATAAAACAACAACTGCTTACAATACCGGTTTTAGATGTATTGATAGAAGGCCAGCAAAGCCCTTTAATGGTTGCTACACAACGAACAAGTGCAAGTTTGGCAAAATGTTTTGCTGGCGAAGCTCGCAAAATTTTATACCCAGATATTACATAATATGAACAGACTAAACCAGTACAGAGTTATGTGGGTATTAGTATTTTTTGATTTGCCGACAGATACGGCTGAAAACCGCAAAATTTATGCAAGGTTTAGAAAAGATCTGCTACAAGATGGTTTTATGATGTTTCAGTTTAGCATTTATATGAGGCATTGCCCAAGCCGTGAGAATGCAGATGTACATATAAAAAGGGTTAAAAGCAATTTGCCCGAAAAAGGCCATATTGGTATTATGTGTATTACCGACAAACAGTTTGGTATGATGGAAATTTATTATGGTAAAGAAGTGGCACAACCCCAAATGCCCGTACAGCAATTGTTATTATTTTGATACTTTATTTATTGTCTAGGATAAAAAAAACCGCTTTGTTTAATATCAAAGCGGTTTAAAACACTTTAATTTTTTTGTTCTAAATTCTTTTTTAAACGTTTGATTTTTAAAAACATACAGCAAAGTATAGTGTTTTCAAAGATCGTCTAAAAAAAATCGAAAGCAAATCACAACTGCATCAAAATACAATACATCGGCTTTTTTAAGTGTTTTCAAAGATCGTCTAAAAAAAATCGAAAGCAAATCACAACTACACGACTCTGTGGCGTACGATATTGGAAGTGTTTTCAAAGATCGTCTAAAAAAAATCGAAAGCAAATCACAACTAACCGGAGTGGCAACTGGTGGTGCGTTTAAGTGTTTTCAAAGATCGTCTAAAAAAAATCGAAAGCAAATCACAACTCAGACAGCGAGTATACCGCCATAAGCACAAGTGTTTTCAAAGATCGTCTAAAAAAAATCGAAAGCAAATCACAACCAGTAGAAAGGTTTGGGTACACCTCGCTGAAGTGTTTTCAAAGATCGTCTAAAAAAAATCGAAAGCAAATCACAACGGGTGTGGTTAATACCATTTAAGGCAGCAAAGTGTTTTCAAAGATCGTCTAAAAAAAATCGAAAGCAAATCACAACAATGTACAGCGAACATCAGTTTCAGAAATTAGTGTTTTCAAAGATCGTCTAAAAAAAATCGAAAGCAAATCACAACTGTGTGGAGGTAATGAAAACTTTTGAGGAAGTGTTTTCAAAGATCGTCTAAAAAAAATCGAAAGCAAATCACAACTATCTTCAACTGGTTTTCTACCTGCTTTTAGTGTTTTCAAAGATCGTCTAAAAAAAATCGAAAGCAAATCACAACCTTTCAGAATCATTAATTAACAATTTAAAAAGTGTTTTCAAAGATCGTCTAAAAAAAATCGAAAGCAAATCACAACTCTCGACTATGAGAAGGTTAAATGGCGGAGAGTGTTTTCAAAGATCGTCTAAAAAAAATCGAAAGCAAATCACAACTTAGCTCAATTGTTTGCGGATATGCTCCGCAGTGTTTTCAAAGATCGTCTAAAAAAAATCGAAAGCAAATCACAACCATAGCCATCTACAACAATGTTTCTGAAATAGTGTTTTCAAAGATCGTCTAAAAAAAATCGAAAGCAAATCACAACCTATTAATATTAGAAAGGTCGGCAGCCGCAAGTGTTTTCAAAGATCGTCTAAAAAAAATCGAAAGCAAATCACAACCCGTTTGCGCCAATAGCTACACTTGCAATAAGTGTTTTCAAAGATCGTCTAAAAAAAATCGAAAGCAAATCACAACTATTTTCATCTCGATGAATTATAGCATAAAAGTGTTTTCAAAGATCGTCTAAAAAAAATCGAAAGCAAATCACAACTACCGCGCAACTCAATCATTACAGACTTAGAGTGTTTTCAAAGATCGTCTAAAAAAAATCGAAAGCAAATCACAACTATTTTCATCTCGATGAATTATAGCATAAAAGTGTTTTCAAAGATCGTCTAAAAAAAATCGAAAGCAAATCACAA
>JBKBLB010000006.1:0-30556 GCA_046296495.1 Bacteroidia bacterium | reverse complement strand
CTACCGCGCAACTCAATCATTACAGACTTAGAGTGTTTTCAAAGATCGTCTAAAAAAAATCGAAAGCAAATCACAACTTAGCTCAATTGTTTGCGGATATGCTCCGAGTGTTTTCAAAGATCGTCTAAAAAAAATCGAAAGCAAATCACAACATTCCACAAAGCATTTAAGCCAATTATAAAGTGTTTTCAAAGATCGTCTAAAAAAAATCGAAAGCAAATCACAACATCAAATGTTTCAGTGTCTTCATTTCTTTTAGTGTTTTCAAAGATCGTCTAAAAAAAATCGAAAGCAAATCACAACACGCACGACTGCAACGACCTGAATATATAAAGTGTTTTCAAAGATCGTCTAAAAAAAATCGAAAGCAAATCACAACATTAAAAGCCAAATCGTAATCGTCAAGCAAAGTGTTTTCAAAGATCGTCTAAAAAAAATCGAAAGCAAATCACAACGGAAATACTCGACAAGCACCTCATACTTGCAGTGTTTTCAAAGATCGTCTAAAAAAAATCGAAAGCAAATCACAACTAATCCCTTCAACTATTGGACAGAATACAGAGTGTTTTCAAAGATCGTCTAAAAAAAATCGAAAGCAAATCACAACTTTAACTCCATTGGTACTGCTGCTGCATTTAGTGTTTTCAAAGATCGTCTAAAAAAAATCGAAAGCAAATCACAACATTCCACAAAGCATTTAAGCCAATTATAAAGTGTTTTCAAAGATCGTCTAAAAAAAATCGAAAGCAAATCACAACTCGTCGCTGCGGGGGGTAGTATTTTGTTTCAGTGTTTTCAAAGATCGTCTAAAAAAAATCGAAAGCAAATCACAACATGCTAGCTCCTATTATGCACAGAGTTGATAGTGTTTTCAAAGATCGTCTAAAAAAAATCGAAAGCAAATCACAACAAAAAAGTATTACAAAAAGAAGGCGGTTACAGTGTTTTCAAAGATCGTCTAAAAAAAATCGAAAGCAAATCACAACCGATTGAAAAGCAACAATTCCACCACCTCTAGTGTTTTCAAAGATCGTCTAAAAAAAATCGAAAGCAAATCACAACCGATTGAAAAGCAACAATTCCACCACCTCTAGTGTTTTCAAAGATCGTCTAAAAAAAATCGAAAGCAAATCACAACCATGGTAAAGTTTGCGAAACAAAGAAACCGAGTGTTTTCAAAGATCGTCTAAAAAAAATCGAAAGCAAATCACAACATTGGAATACCACCTTACAATTCGGAAAATAGTGTTTTCAAAGATCGTTAATAGCAAATTGAAACGAAGCGAAGCGAAGTTCATGGATGCCTTAAAAACAATCAACCTTATCCATAAAGCAAATCACAACTGCTGACTTCGACAAGCTCAACCAGCGGTAGTGTTATCAAATACAAGTTTTCGGTTCGTATAATAGTTATGATGAAACAGAAACGAAGCGAAGCGAATTTCATGGATACCTTAAAGAACAATCAACCTTATCCTTTATACATATCACGACAATCTGTACTCATAAATTCAACCATTTTATCGATGCATCTATATCGATAATAAAGTCTTTTCCTTCAATAGCAAAATTGAATAAACTGCTTGATAAGAAATACCTAGATTCTAAATTTAAAAAATCTATTTTTGAAGGACCATCTCCAAGCTCTTTATCCGGTCTTGCTTCTAAATGGTGCTGTAGGTAAAGCCTACCATCTTTTTTAAACTTATAAATTTTATATAATCTTTTGAGTAAGTCATCTAAATTTAATTCGTATAGTTCGGCTTTAGATTTGTTAAATAAAATTACGTAATGATTCTTTATAAGTACAGCTTTCAACTTTGCCATTGTTTTATTTTTTCCTCTACCAACTTCTTTGGTAGGTGAAAAGAAATCTTCAATTTTTGAAATATTGTTTGTTTCTTTAATTCTTATAGCATTAAACAAGTTGAGCATTTCGAATGTGCGGTTGCCTGTTTCATCCTCATACAAGGCATAGTATATATTTTCTGCATTGTCTGCATAATATTTGTTTTTGTATTCGTGTTTAGAGGCGTGGCTCTGTTCTTTAATTTCAAGTAGTTCGGTTGGTTTTTGGAAGCAGCGGACATGTCGTATGCGTATAGTTTTGCCTTTTTTAGGGCTGCTGTAAATTAAACCACCCTCTTTAACAACCTGATTAAATCTATCAACATTAATTTTCTTCTTATCTGATTCTATCGTAATAAATTCAGCTTCAAAAATATGTCTAATTGCAGGATCGATAATGTTTTCAATAAATTTTGATATAGCTTCTTTTTTGTCTTTTTTGCCTATTGTTACTTCGTTTAAATTTATCCTCTTTACAAAAGCGTATTCCTCGTTGCCATTTTTATCTTTTTGCCATACCCATTCGCCATTTTCATCTCGTATTGGTTTTCCGTTTTCCTCTCTTTCCACTAATTTAATTTTTCCATAGTAAGTATCTTTATGCAATTGCCCCCGAACTAAATCTCCGGTAGCATATTTCCCTTTGAGTATTCCTTTTTTTATTTTCTTTTGGGCTGTTGCAAATATTTTGGTCCGTGTAGGGTTTAGTGTTAATACATTTTGTTCTATTTGCTGAATGGCTTTTTGCAGTGTATTTATGGGTATTCTACTTTCAACTAATAGTTGTTTTATTTCATCGTTTAATAGTTCGATTCTTCGATTATTGCCATAACGTGTATCATTATCGGCAAATTCATTTATTCTTTTTAGTTCTTGTATTTCGGCATTTTTTTCAAGTATGTTTTTTAAACGTCTACTATCGGGTATAATAGATAAAATGAATGCATCTATTGCATGATGAGAATGCTTATCTCTAACTTTGGCTTTATAGCGTTCTCTAACACCTAATATTTTGGCAAATTCAGCAGTAACACTTCCTTTTTGTACCTGAACGTTTTGAAATAATGTTTTCAGATAATGAAAAGCATACTTGCTGATTATTTGGGTATCTACAAGTTGTGCATTTACAAAACCGGATGTGATTTCTTTCATAAAAAAACGTTCTACCTTGTTTTTCCAGTATTGTAGTTCCCAGGTCCACAAATGTTTTTCAACTATACATTTATCTTTTCTTTCTTTGGTGGTTGCTCTTTTGGTTTCGTTTTTCCAAAACTCCAAGTGCTTTTCAATGTTTTGTATTTTTTCCTGCCAGGGTTTAATCCGTTCTAAAATATCAGTATAGTTAGGGCATTCGGCCGGTAAACGATTTTGTTTAGTTTTTCGATTATACTCTTTAAAACATACGGTTTTATTTTCTAAACTATTGTCTAATGAACGTGAGTAGGGTAAGGTATGTTCTATATCAATGGTGTCTTCATTAAACAAATCTGTTATACTAATAATTTTTCCCGTGTAAATACACGTTGCTTTTTGTTCTTGCCACAGTTTATATTTTTCAACCACGTTATCTTTCGCTTTTTGAATTCTAAACCAAAGTGAAGAATTTATGGAATCGAATTTGTTTTCAGTCCATGTGCCTACTTCTTCATCTGTTTCTTCTCCTTTTTTAGTTTTCTTTTTTGAAATTTTTAATTCGTTAGGCCCTTTATCTGTAAACTCTTGAGTTATTTCATCAAAACATTGCTCATACCACATTCTAAATTTTTCAATATCCGAATCGTTATCCGGGCTTGCTTTAGCATTCTTATTATTTTTAACTAATTCAGCAATAGCAATGGCAAATTGTTTATTTTCTTCTTCTTTTCTTTTTTGCCATATCTCGTATGCTTTGCGTTTATTGGCATCGTTGAGTTCGCGTGGTATTTCTACTACTATTTTGGTTTCTTCATCTATTTGATTGGTTTGAATTAAATAGTTTATCAGTTGCCTGAGTTCTTGCAATACACGCAAAGCCATTGGGTTTTTCCACGAACCCGTTTTGGGGCTTTGTAAATACAACTTTCCATCAGCTGATTTATCTTTATCGGTTAATTTTGGATAGATGTCAATAGCAGAAGGATGATAGAGTAAGTTTAATTTTTTTTCGGTAAGAAAATCGAAGTTATCTGTTAAGAATGATTTTAAATCATCCATGAGTTTGGGAAGTTTCTTAAACTCCCTTTTTTTGTCTGAAAAGAAACTTTGAAATTCTTGTTTAACTGAGTTTAAATAGGAGTTTCTTTCTTCATCAGTAAGTTTTTCCCAAACGCTCTTTCCTAAAGTAATTATACACTCTTTTTCAATTTTTTCTAAATCTTCATTTTTCAAAACATAATCGAATTCACGCTCATGAAAATGATTGATTTTATATTCAGAGATTAGGTTATTGGTTATGTTTATAATTGTTTTCTTTTTACGGTTATTTTCGATTATTTCATGTAACGAATTAACAATTAGTTCTTCATTTTCTTGATTGTATACTCCATCGCCTAAAATATCAGGTATTTTAGCCAGTAGCACAGCATCGGTGTAGATGAGCCCTTTTTTTAGAAAATAGTTAATGTTCTTAATTGCCTTTAAACTTAAACGGCTGTAATCAACCGCCATGTTTTTAAATAACTTTAAATACAAATCTGTTTGCTCATCATTAAATTTAAATTTTTCACGTGCTATTTTTTCTATTTCTTCTTCATCATCTAGTTGAAATGCTACGTGCCAAATGTCTTCATAGGTGTAGTAATCTTTTTTTGAAACATATTTTTCTTTTTTATTACGGTTAATTCTTTTAATGGGATTGTGTGCAATTGTTGCGGTTTCCCAATTATCACCCAAAATTTTTGATAGATAATAAATTGTTGGAGAGCCGGAGATGTTAGTTTTATCTGAATAATTTGTGATAATTTTTTCGTTTTGAACTTCTTTTATAAGCCATTTGCGAATGGCACTAAAATAAAAGTCCCCGGCTTTAATAAAAACATCATGATATAGCTTATTTTTTTGCTCTAAACTTGAAGGTGTAAATTCACTATTGTTGCTTGTTTTATATTTTATGTTGTTGATGAACGACCATGCTCTAAAAATTTCAAACTGTGGATGGCTTACCGGACAGCGATATTTATTTTTTTCGAGCGTGCATTTGCCAACGGCAGATTTTTGAGACCGCAATGGTCGTTGCCAGAATATACAAGATTTTGAAACTTTATCTATTTCAAAAATTTCTTGGAATTTTTCAATCCATTGAGCACCAAATTGAAACTGAAATATTTGTTCTACTTCATGTTGCAACATTTTTCTGGTTACATGGGGTTGCAACTCATTACGTATCCTGCCATATCCTCTATTTTTAAAAAAGATTTCGGCTTCAGCTAAAAGTTGCCCTATTGTTTTTTCTTCGTCAAATGGTATGCCTGTTTTTTCAAATTCTTTTTTCAGGTTTTCTTTTTTCTTTCTTTCAGCCCCAATATCACTTTTATCTTTTTCCTCTTCTTCAATTTTTACCTTTTTACTGCTTTTAAAGGCTCTGTGCTGTGCTATATGATAGAGCGCCCTTCCAAGCATGTAACGATTGGCAGGAATTGAAAAGTCAAGTTTATTTTCTGCTAAAAATTTCCTTAAATGATAGGGGCTTTCAAAGTCGGGTACATTATCGTTGTTAAAATCCAACTTAATCCATTGTTCAAGTCCTATGTCCCATGTGGGATATTTTCTTTTTAAACCTTTTGATTTATCGTAAGTGCTCCATTCTATTAAAGCTTGTTCTTGAATTGGACAATAATCATTTGCTTTTAATTTTTTTAGCGTATCCCACAACTTGTATTTTCTCGACTGGTATAATCGTCTGGCTGATCTAAATTTGGTTCTCTCAGCAGCAAGTGAATATTCAATGTTTTTTTCTTCACCTACACCTTTTTCAAAGTTAATTACACCAAACTTGTTAAACTGTTCGATGCCTTCATTTTCGGTATTTCTTATTAACCAACCAATGGAAGATTGTCCTAAGTCGAGTGCTAAAATTTTTTGTGCCATATTTTATTTTTTATAACTTTGTATTTGAAAGACAAATCACAATAAGGCTATAAGCCGAAGGATTCTAAACCCTGCGCCTTGCGTGGGGTTTTTGTTTTTAATATAAAAACAATTTCATCAAAATTAAATAATTGTTTTTAATTTAAAGAAATTGTATTAATTTTTTTAGTAATTCTTTAAAAGAAATAATAGCTTAACAACTTTTATACTTTTTTATGTAAGCTATTTCACTCAACCTTTAAGGCTTCCACAAATTCGGTTTTATCGGCAATTGATTTGGTTAAAACCAAAGTTTGTAAGCTCTTATTGGCTGCCATTCGGTTTACGCCATTGTGATAAATTTTTTGAAAAACAGGTGTTGCGGTATTATCAATTATAAGCAACGATGAAACAGCGTAAACAGGGCTTGAAACACCAAGTAAAGCCAAATAATTTCCTAACGCTGCTACATATACTTGTTCAATACCGGTGGCTTTAAAGTCGAGTTTAAAATTATAAGCACTACCCAGCGTAAACGAAACATGCGAACCATTGTTAATTTGCAGGTTTAAACTATCGTACAATTGAAAAGGAATGGCCGGAATTAATGAAATATCGGGGCTTTTCGATGTTATTGTAAAGTTTTGAGGATTATATAAATAAAGTTTTTCTTCTGTTTGTATTTGGTTAGGGTCAATAAAAACTTCGGGTTTTTTAAGTCCTGTATATTCAAAGTTGTCAATAAATGGTTTAAACAGCAAAACATACAACAGGGTTGGGGCAATTATAATTAAGCTGTAATTGGTAAGTTGATATGATTTTTGCAGGTTTACCAGCCGTGCTGCATTAAAAATAAGCCATGCAATGAGGTAACTTATGCCTACCGAGAGCAACAGATAAACAGCAAAAAACCAATATGTTTTATAAATAGAGTTAAGGTTGAAGAATAAGGTTTGTGCATTTAGCAAAACATAGCTAATGCTACTAATTATTAAGCCAACAAACGAATACGAAAGCATGGCATACCATTTTAAATTGGCATGTTTTACAAATTGTGCTTTAATAAAAAACCTGTAAAAAATAATGATGAGCAATGAAATACCTGCCAGTACAAAATCGGTTTGTTTTAAAACAGGTATAATATATTTGGTCCAGTTCATGTTTTTTTATTCGAACCTTAAAGCTTCAATAGGGTCTAATTTGCTTGCTTTTATAGCCGGATACAAGCCGCTTACCAAACCCACAACCACACATAGCGTAATGCCGCTTATAATCCAAAGCCACGGAATAATAAAACCTCCACTTACCAACCCTGAAACGATATTGCCTATAATAATACCAAGAATAATGCCGCCCAGTCCGCCAATTTGACAAATTACAATGGCTTCAATTAAAAATTGTCTGCGTATGGCTTTTTTGGTTGCGCCAATTGCTTTTCTAATGCCAATTTCTCGGGTTCGTTCGGTTACGCTTACCAGCATTATGTTCATTAAACCAACCGCAGCGCCAAGCAGGGTAATAAAACCAATAACACTTGCTGCAATGGTTACAAATTTCAGGTTATCTATTAATTCTTTGGCAAGGTTATCCGATTTATAAATTTCAAAATTATTTTCGGCTTTTGCCGTAAGTTTTCTCACTTTTCTAAAAATGCTGGTGGCTTCGCTTACAGCAAAATCCATGTTTTTTACATCTTCAACCAAAACGGTTATAACGCTGCTCATATTGGGCAAACTAAAAGTTTGGTAAGCATTTTGAAGCGGCACTATAACTATTCTGTCTCCGCCAAAACCCATGCTGCTGCCCTTGCTTTGTAATACGCCAATAATTCGGTAGCGAGCTGCTCCCACATATATTGATTGGCCTATAGGGTATTTGTTTTTAAACAATTTGTTTTTAAGCTCGGTACCTATAATGGCTACATTATCGGCACTTTTTACTTCTTTTTCCGAAAAATTTCTGCCAGTTTCCACTTCGTAGCCGCTTACTTTCAGGTAATTTACATCACCACCCATTACCATTACATTGGGATCGGTTTTATTGCTGCCATATTTTACCGTACTGTTAAAACTTGCATTTACACTAATTGATGCGGTTGCCGGAAAAGCAAATTCTTTTATAAATGCTTCGGCTTCTGCTTTTGTAATAGGTTTGTATCGTTTTACGTTACCGTGCCCGCCAAAACGTACGCTGCTGCCTTTGTTTTTTATGTTAAAACTATTGGCGCCAAAACCGCCAAAGCTGTTGTTTATGCCGGCTTTCATACCATCAATGGCAGTAAGTATGCCCACAAGGGCCATTATGCCAATGCTAATAATTAAAGCAGTAATGGTTGCCCTTAGTGCATTGCCTTTTATACTGGTAAAAGCTATTTTTATGTTTTCCTGTAATGTCAATTTTTTTGTTTAAGGGTTGGTGTTTTTTGATTTTTCAATTAATACAAATCCTTTTTTTCCATTGCGCTCAACAAAATCAATAACCATTCCTGCAAAAAAGAAAATTTGCCCGGCATTATAAATTATTTTAATGCCATTTACCTCTGTTTCGCGATCTTTATCAGTTTTGGCATCAAAACCAATAATTAGGCCTTTATCGCTTGCGTTTTTTTGTTTTATACCAATACGCAAAGCATAATCATTTGGCACCATTAAGGTTTTTTTATAGTTTTCTATTTGAATAATCGCTTCTTGCGTAAACTCAATTACCTGCATAAAATTGTTTTTTTATACTTTTTGCTACTTTTTTTACAAGCCCGGGGCCATAGTAAACAAAGCCTGTGTATAGCTGAACCAAACTTGCTCCTGCATTTATTTTTTCTAGTGCCGTTTTTGTATTGTAAATTCCTCCAACACCAATAATTGGTATGGTATTGTTGCTTTTTTGGCTTATGTAATGAATTACTTCGGTGCTTCTTTGGCTTAATACTTTACCGCTAAGGCCGCCTGCACCAATTTTTTCAATGGATTCTTTGGGCGTAATAAGGTTTGTGCGCATAATGGTTGTATTGGTTGCCACAACCCCATCTATACCGCAAGTTTTTACCAAATCTACAATATCATCAAGTTGGCTTTCGGTCATGTCGGGGGCAATTTTCAGTAAAATGGGTTTTGAGCCAAAACCTTTTTCCAAATAAAGTTTTCGGCTGTTTACCAAACGAGTTAAAATTTCTTCAAGCGGTTTTTTATCTTGTAATTCTCTCAGGTTTGGGGTGTTTGGCGAACTAACATTTACCACAAAATAATCAACCAAATGGTACAATTTGTTAAAGCAAATTTCGTAATCGTTTGATGCCTGATGATTGGGTGTTATTTTGTTTTTTCCAATGTTTCCGCCAACAATTAGGTTTTTAGGCCTTTTTGCCAATCGTTTGGCAATAGCATCTGCACCATCATTATTAAAACCCATTCGGTTTATCAGGCATTCGTCTTTTTTAAGTCTAAAAAGTCGAGGCTTGGGGTTTCCGCTTTGTGGCAAAGGGGTAACCGTACCAATTTCTACAAAGCCAAAACCCAAAGCACTTAGCTCGTTTAAGTATGCAGCGTTTTTATCTAATCCGGCTGCCAGGCCAACGCGGTTTGTAAATTTTAAACCCAAAAATTCAAATGGGTCATTAATTAAAAAAATACGTTTGGAAATATATTTTGTACCCGGAATTTTAAATATCCATTTCAGACTGTTTAAAGCCAAATGATGAGCCGTTTCGGCATCAAATAAGAATAAAACACTACGTATTAGCTTGTACAATTTGTTATAAAATTTGGTTTGCGAATGTACAATGTAATAATTTATAAATCTTGTTTTTTATAGTCGCTGAAGCCATTTGGCCAAATGGTTTAAAAACAACAAAAATACCAAAGCCGTAATGGTATTGAATAATAAATGAGCTATAGCAATTTTATAGGGTAAAGCCACATTAAAGCTATTAACAATATTAGTAAAAACACTTAAAAAAGGCACAAACATTAAAATTCCGGTAAGGTTAAAAAACACATTGGCTTTTGCGGCTTTTTTTGCATGCTCTTTAAATTTTATTGCTGCAATAAGCGCTGTACTTGTAGTACCCAGGTTTGAACCTATGATAACAGCAATGGCTCCATACAAACCAATTAAATCTTGTTGAGATAGAATAATTACCAAGCCGGTAATAACCGAACTTGATTGTATGATGGCCGTTAACAATGCTCCGGCAAGAATGCCAATAATGGCGTAATTGCTATATGCAAGAATTTGCAAAAACAACTCGTTGTTACTAATGCCTTTTATGGCATAACTTATTTGCTCGAGGCTAAATAAAATTAAGCCTAAATAAAAAACCGATTTTCCAGCCAAATTTATCCTAAAAGGCAAAATACTTATAAGCGTACCAAGTACAATTAAAATACTACCCAAATTGCTTATTTTAAAAGCAACAAGCCATGCCGTAAAAGTAGTACCCACATTGGCACCAATAAGTATTGAGAGGCTGTTTGCAAAGCTTATAACCCCGGCATCAATTAAAGCCACTGTAATTGAACTTACTGCACTGCTTGATTGTATAATGGCCGTAATAAACACTCCGGCCAAAAAACCATAAACACGGTTTCGGGTAAGGTTTGATAGCCATTTGCTCAATTTATCGGCCCCAACGTTTTTTAATTCGTTTGAAAAACCTGTTAAGCTAAAAACAAAAAGTACAACAGCTGCCAGTATGCTTATAATGGTATTTAAGTTGCTCATGTTATTGCAATTAATGCAAAATTAATTTTATGTATGTTTGAACCTTGAAGATATGAGCAAAACAAGAATAAAACTTGGCAGTATAAACAACCTTAGCGATGCCCGATGGGCCGCTGCCGGAAATATTGATTTTATTGGTTTTTGTTTTGATGGTAGCAGCCCCAATTTTATACCTCCGGTTAAAGCTCAAGAAATTATAGAATGGACTTCGGGGATTGGTGTGGTTGCCGAATTTGGCCCAAACAATACCGAACAAGAAATTTTAGACATAACAGAACTACTAAATGCTGATATGGTTGAAATATCATCAACAACAAATCCTCAAATTATAAGTAAACTGCAAATTCCAGTTTTGGTAAATATAAATATAAGCGACTTAAATGAATTAGATATTGAAAAGAAAATGGCAGAATTTGGCAATGCAAAAGCTTATTTATTTTCAGCATCAAACAACAATTACGATTGCAATGTATTGGTCAATATTTGCCAAAAACATCCAGTAATTTGGGGATTACCAACCGATAAAAGCAGCATAAAAAATATATTAAACTCATTTAACCTTTATGGTGTGAATTTGTTTGCCGGAAACGAAGAAAAAACCGGCATTAAAGATTTTGACGAACTTGCTGATATGGTTGATTTAATTTCAGGGCATGATTAATAAAAAATCAATTATTAATTTTTTTGCAAAGCATTGGCTTTTTTTGGTTTGGCTGTTTTTTGGTTCGCTATTACTTGTTTATGCTTTTACCCAAAAGCCCTACCCTACCGGAGATGCAGCCGAGTACATTTTTATGACAGAAGCTTTCATTAATCATCAATCGCCAGATATAAGATATGAAGATTTTGAAAGTTTTTACCGCGATCAAAGCACAAAATCGAATTGGGCCGAAATGGGCAAACAAGATTTTTTTTTGGCAATTGCCGATACCATTAAAAACTTTACAACTTTAAATTCCAATTTTCTGCTTAACCATGAATATATCGGTTTTGTTGGTTCAGAAAAACGCAAAGTAATAAGCATACATTTTTTTATTTATCCATTGTTAAATGTACCTGTCAGGCTTTTGCTAAAACCTTTTAAAGTAGAACCATTAAAGGTTTACCAAATTACCAATGTTTTATTATTTGTGCTATTTATATGCTATGTGGTTTTTTGTTTTTCGTTTGAACCAAAAGTGCGTACAGCTTTGTTTTTTATGCTGCTTTTTAGTCCGGCATACTGGTATTTAGGTTGGGTACATGCCGATTTGATGATATGTATTTTTACTGGTTTGGGGTTATTGCTTTTTTACAAGCAAAAGCCGCTAACCGGAATGTTTTTGGTTGCACTGGCCGGAACCCAAAACCAGCCTTTGGTTTTTTTACTGGCGTATATGGGTTTTGTTTACTGGAAAGAACATAATTTTAAGGTATTTGCTGCTTTTAAAGCAATTGTTGCTTGTGTTATAATTTTATGGCCAAGTTTGTACAATTACATTCATTTTGGCAAAACAAGCCTTATAAGCAGCAGTGGCTATACCGGTTTGCAGTATGTTAGTTTTGCAAGAATTTATGGTTTCTTTTTCGATTTAAACCAAGGGTTAATATATGCATTGCCTTTTTTGCTGCCATACTTTATTTATATTGTTATAAAGCAAATAATACAGCTAAAAATAAACATGAATTATTTACTTATTTTGGTTGTTTTTGCCATGGTTTTTAGTTTTAGTATTTTAAAACTTTGGAACATGGGTCAGGCCATTGTAAGCCGATATGCGGCTTGGGTTGCTTATATTTTTATTGCCTTTTTTATATGGCAGGTTTCTAAAGGTAATATTAAACCCAAAATTGTATATTTTGCTTCCGCTGTTCAGGTATTGGCTTTCTTATTACTAACTCCTGTACCAAAAAATATTTTAATACACGAATGGAACAGCGATAAAATGAAATGGCCCTCAAAATGGGTTTTAGAGTATTTACCTTCAATGTATAACCCCGATCCTGACATTTTTGCCATGCGAGTTGCAGCAAAAAATGCCGAGTGGGCCGATTTGCCTATTTATTATTTTGGTTCCAACCAAAAAATAAAAAAAGTTTTAATAAGAAAAGGAAATCCCGAAAAATTGTATTTACCCGGTATTGACAGCTCTCTTACGCTTAGTTTACAGCAAAATGCAGCCTACAATAAATTGGGTTTTGCTTACATCAATCAAAACCAATTATATCCTTAAACAATTTTGGCCAAATAAAAAAATATTTGTATTAAAAGTTTGGCTTTAACTTTGCTGCGTTTTTAAAATAGTACAATTTATTAACAACTGTGTGTTTTTGGTTTAAAAAAATAATGTACAACCAAAATCCGTTGAAAGTATATTTGGACTTAGGCTTTAACAATTTATTAATATGGACGAAGATTTTTTAGGTGAAGAGGTTAAAAGTATTGTGCAGCGTTATGAAAAAATGTTACGAAACAAAACAGCCGATTATTTTGATGCTGAAACGTTGGTTCAAATAGCAGATTATTACATTCAAACCGATAAATTAAAGAAAGCTTACCAGGTAATACAATACGCGCAGGATTTATATCCAAACGAAACTGCATTTTATATAAAACTTGCCGAATTGCATACCATAAACAGCAAGTACGATGAGGCAATAGATTGTATTGAAAAAGCCGAGATTTACGAACCTTACAATACTGATTTGCTTTTACAAAAAGGCGAAGTTTATTTATTACTGAACCAACTGGCAGAAGCTGACGAATGTTTTAACAAATGCCTGATGTTTTGCGACAACCGTATTGATATGCTTTTTGAAATTGCATACATATACGAAAATTGCGATAGACCGGCCATTGCCATAAATTACCTTGATGAAATTTTAAGAACAGAGCCCGATAATGAGCAAGCTTATTTTTCTTCGGCTATTTGCTGCGAGCAGCTTGAACGCTATGATGAAGCAATAGCAAAATACAATGCTCTAATTGATATTGACCCTTACAACGAAAGTGCCTGGTACAACCTTGGTGTAGCATATGCCAAAGCAGGAAAACACAAAGAAGCCATAGATGCTTTTGACTATTGCCTTGCTATTGATGAAAGTTTTTCGCTTGCTCACTTTAATAAAGCTAATAGTTATGCAGATTTAAACGATTACCCAAATGCTATTGAATCGTATAAAGAAGTAATAAAACTTGAAGGTGGAGACAGTATTGCATATTGTAATTTGGGTGGTTGTTATGAGCGTATGGAAGAGCTTGCATTAGCCCGCGAAAGCTACAAAAAAGCAACCCAGCTAAACCCAAATGTTGCAGAAGCTTGGTTTGGTATAGGCCTTACCTATGATAAAGAAAACAAACTAAAAGAAGCTTTGCAATATTTTAGAAGGGCAGTTTTGCTTGAACCCGAAAATACAGAATATATACTTGTATTGGCCGAAACCGAATACAGGATGAATAATATTGCAGAAGCAGATAAGCTTTACGAACAATTGTTGGAAATTGACCCAGGAATGATGGAAGCATGGCTTGACTGGAGTTTTATAAAATATAGTGAAGGTAATATTAAAGAAGCGGCAGACATGCTTAGAGAAGCCATTAAAACAAATAATGATTGCCATCAGTACCATTATCGTATGGTTTGCTATTTATACGATTTAAGTTTGGTTAAAGAAGCGTTGGCTCATTTAGAAATAGCATTAAGCCTAAATTTTGAAGATTATTTTTTAATGTTTGAAATTTCTCCAAAACTTCAACGTGTGCCGGAAATTTTATTGGCAATAGAAATGTACAGGAAATAGTACTATTCAGTTTTTCTTAAATTTTTCAATTGGCATTATCTTCCTCTTTAAAATACTGTTATATAAACCTATTTATCATAATTGCTAAAGTAATTTGTTCTAATATTTTACTAATCTATAAATAAAGTTATATATGATTAACTTTAATTTTATTTAATTTTTGTTTTTTTGTATTTAAACTTATGGAATTAAATAATGATAATTTTTTAAACAAAACTGCCAAAAAACTGAAGAAAATAACACGTATTGGTTTAATAATACTAATATTGGTTTTTGTAATATTTATGCTTTTTGCATATTATGGCAGTTACAGTACCGGAGTTAGAGCCGGAAAAGTTATAAAAGTAAGTAAAAGAGGTTTTATTTTTAAAACCTGGGAAGGGCAGCTTGATATTGAAAGTTTTGGCGCCATAAAAAACAGCAATAACCAATTTACACAAACCTTTGATTTTAGTGTTTTAAATGATGAAACAGCAAAGGAACTTGAAAAAGCAGCTTTAAGCGGAAAAAGAGTTAATTTACACTATACCGAAAAATATATAAAACTACCCTGGAGGGGCGAAACAAAATATTTTGTTGATGAAGTAGAATATTAGAAATACTTAGTTTTTATACCCAAACTGACTTAAAAACCTAACATCGTTGGTAAAATAGGTTCTTAAATCTTTTACATCAAATTTTAACATAGCAATTCTTTCTATACCAAGCCCAAAAGCAAAACCGGTATATTCATCGGGATTTATTCCACTTGCCAGCAATACATTAGGGTCAATCATACCGCAGCCTAAAATTTCAAGCCATCCTGTGTGTTTACAAACATTACAACCGCTTCCTTTACACAATTGGCAACTAATATCCATTTCGGCACTTGGTTCGGTAAAAGGAAAATAACTTGGCCTGAACCTAACCTGAATATCTTTCTCAAATAATTGTTGAACAAAGTAATAAAGGGTTTGCTTTAAATCGGCAAAGCTTACGTTTTTATCAATATATATTCCTTCTATTTGGTGAAAGAAACAATTAGCCCTTGCCGATACAGCTTCATTTCTGTAAACTCTTCCTGGCATAATTGCCCTAATTGGTGGTTTTTGGCTTTCCATTAACCTAACTTGAACAGATGAAGTATGTGTGCGAAGCGAAATATTTTTGGTAATAAAAAAAGTATCCTGCATATCTCTTGCAGGATGATTTGGAGGAAAATTTAATGCTGAAAAATTGTGCCAGTCGTCTTCAATTTCAGGTCCTTCGGCATAAACAAAACCTAATTTAGTGAATATTTCAATTATTTCATTTTCAACAATTGTTAATGGATGTCGCGATCCGGTAAAATACGCATCTGAAGGTAGTGTTAAATCAATATTTGTAAAAACAGATTCGTTTTTTTCATCGAAACTTTGTTGTGCAGTTTCCCATTTTTGCTGAGCCTTTTGTTTTAATTGGTTTAATAATTGACCAAGTTCTTTTTTTTCGTTTGCAGGAACTTGTTTAAACATTTCGAATAAATCATTCAGTTTACCTTTTTTTGATAAAAAACTTAGCCTGAATAATTCTGTATCTTCTTTTGATTTTATTTCGAAAGATTCTATATCGTTTAAAATTTGATCTAATTGTTTTTTCATTCTTTTGGTTCAAAAATATTAAATAAATGGAATGTATTTTTGAGTTATCAGCAAAGGCAATGTATTACAAATTATTTATCTTTTAATATATCTATATTATTTATCTTGTGATTAGGTTTATAAAATCTATAGTTAAAATTTGATTTTTGAGTTTATTAAATTTAGATAACAATTTATTAACGTTTTATGTACTTGATTATTAATTTATTGTTATTTTTTAAACAGGATATTGAAAATGTTTTATACCGAAATTTGTTAAAATTTTCTTTTCTTTTATTTGTTAAACTTTAGTTAATAAATGAATAGTTATAATAATTTGTTAGAGGTGTGGTGATTGAATTCAGGGTTATACAATATTCTTTATTGTTTATTCACATTTAAATTAACAGTTAATACATTTTATTAATATTTTGATTATTAATCAATTGTAGATTTTATCAAATATTTCATTTATATTTAAAGATTGTTCTATATCCCAAAATGCTTTTATGTTTAATGGTTCAGTTAAATAAGCTACCTTCTCAGGTTGAATTTTGTATTTAATATTTCCATTATCCCATTTACCATTGTAATTTTCATCTTTAATTATCTTTATTTTATAATTACCTGGGTTAATAAAATCTAAAGATATTTCATTGCTTATTTTTAACTTGGATTCTTTAATTACTTTTTCTTCTTTGTTGTTTTCTATTAATTGTATTATATATTGAAAAGTATCATTTTTTATAATGTTTAGTTTTAAGAATCCAAAGTCATTCTGATTTTTTAATCTAAATGAAGTTGATTTTTTATTGTTATATTGTCCAAATACATCAGTTAATGCACTATCTTTTATTTCTAAGGAATAATTAATTTCATTTTTAAAGTAATGTTGTATTTCAAACGAAAAACTATCATTTCTTAAAATTTTATAATCAAATATCTCAATTGTATCTTCTTTAAATGAAACAAGATTTTTATTAATATTTTTAATAGGATTAGAACTTTTTATTAATAATTTATCATTTTTATTTAGTGGTTCTTCGATTTTTATATTGAAAGAATTTAATTTAAGAGATCTTTTATATTTTAGTTTAAATGTCGATTCTAGGTTGTTATCAATAAATTTTTTAAAAATTACATCTTCAGTTTCAGAAGCATCAGGAATAAAAATATATATGCTGTCAATTTCATTATTATACTTAATTTTTTTTATATAATATTCATTAAATTGTTCAGGAATAATTTTTAATTTTTTAGGTTTATAAATACTAAAAATGTAAAGACCTTTATATAAAACAAAGCTATCCTTAATATAATTTTCTTCATGTATATCAGGTTCATATCCAAAAAGTTTTATTGTATTTAAACTATCTTTTTTTAAATCTATAATTTCTGTATTAAACGCTATTGGTTCATTTTTATCATATTTTAAATTTCTGTTTAAATCGTTAAATGAAAAAATTTTATAAACATCATCAGCTATATTTTCAATTTTAAAGTTACCGTTTTCATCTGTTAAGGTAAAATAATCTGGAAATTTATTTAATATAGTAGTATCATTAAAATTGTCTACTTTATAAGCGGCAACTATCCATTTTGATTGCTCATTTAGGTTAAAAGCTAATTTAACAAAACCTTTTATCGAGCTAATATCTAAATAATTGCCTGTAGAAAATACATATGAATAATTTTGAAGGATATTTCCTTCATTTACATCAACTATAGAATTTCCAAAATTGATAGTGTATGTTTTATTTTCATCTATTTTGTCTTTAAATTTTACAGTTAATATTTTACCTTTAAAGTCTATTTCTGGTTTAGTTTCAATATTAGGAGAAATAATAATTTGATTGATGTTAGTTACGTTTATAATTTCATCAAATCTTATTTTTATTTCATCACCTTTAAAATTAATTGTTTTGTTTTTTGGAGTTTCTGATACAACAACAGGAGGTTTATCATCCTTAGGTCCACCACCAGGGGTTGATATTTGTGCACATGAGAAAATTAATAATAATGAAATTATAGATAAAAAATTTTTCAAAACTATTTATGTTTTACTACAAACATTAAACTTGAGTGTTGACCTGTAAACATTGCAGATATTGTTGAAATTAAACCAAAAAAAGCACCTTTTATAAATGAAAAAGAATTTTTCTGGTGCTGTTCACTTCTCATACTTACATATGGTGCATCGAATAGCATTGCATTTATGTCAATAATTCTAAAGCCGTTATTTTCAAAAAGATTTATAAAACTTTCTTTCGAAAAATGATGAATATGCCTTGGTACATCATATCCGTCCCAGAATTTTTTATAGTATTTTGAATCCCAACTTTTACTATTTGGTACTGCTATAAACATGGTTCCTTCAATTTTTAGTAGTTTCTTTAATACTTCTAATCTTTTTTGTAAATCATAAACATGTTCAATAACATGCCATTGTGTAATTATATCAAATTTATCTTCAGTTTCATATAAAAAATTTTCATTAAAAACATTTAATTCAAAGTTATTCTTTATAAAATTTAATGCATCTTCAGAAATATCGACTCCAACTGGTTCGAAATGATTATCTTTTTTTACACCATTTAAAAAATATCCTAAACCACAACCTAAATCAAGCAATTTACCTGATTGATGATATTTTTTTATTCTTTTTAATTTTATGTCAATACTGAAATTTCTTACTATATCATATACTTTATATGTAAATCCAAGTTTCGACTTTTCATTTCCTGAATGTGATACATAAATTTCACTATCATAGTACTTACCAATATTTTTTTCTAATGGTCTAGGATTAGTAAATTGGTGAGAACAATTTTTACATTCGTTAATATCAAAACTTTCATTGCTTGCAACATAGTCAATACATGTAAGTTTGTATGATATGTTTTTGCTGTTACATACAGGACAATTTGTTATTTTTTCCATTAACGCCCCAAATGTACTAATAAAACGCTTATGTCAGCAGGAGATATGCCGCTAATTCTACTTGCTTGACCCAAAGTTGCCGGTTTTTGCTTTGTTAATTTTTCTTTAGCTTCCGCAGATAAAGACTTTATTGTTTGATAATCAAAATTATCTGATATTTTTAAATTTTCAAGTCTTTCCATCTTTTCAACCATTTGTTTTTCTTTTTCTATATATCCTTCATATTTCACTTTAATTTCAGCCTGCAATAAACATTCATCATCGTATTTATTACATATTTCTTTAACAGAATTTACATTGTTTATCAAATCATATAAAGTTACTTGCGGCCTACTTAATATTTGACTAATCTTATAATTTTGAGGTATAATACTCGAATTTACTCTTTGTAAAAAATCATTAACTTCTTCTGGTTTCAAACTTATAGAATATAATTCCTTTATCAATCCTTCAGAATTTTCTATTTTATCTTTTACTAATTGTAATCTTTCTTCAGATGCTAAACCCAATTTGTATGATTTTTCAGTTAGCCTTATATCTGCATTGTCTTGTCTTAACATTATTCTATACTCTGCTCTCGATGTAAACATTCTATAAGGTTCTTCTGTTCCTTTATTAATCAAATCATCAATCAATACTCCAATGTATGCTTCGGATCTTTTTAGTATAAATGGTTCCTTATCTTTAACATTCAAATGAGCATTTATACCAGCAATTAATCCCTGACATGCTGCTTCTTCATAACCCGTTGTTCCGTTTATTTGACCTGCAAAAAATAAATTTTTTATTAAATGTGTTTCTAATGTTTGTTTTAATTGTGTAGGAGGAAAATAATCATATTCTATTGCATATCCAGGACGAAAAATTTTAGCATTTTCAAATCCGGGAATTAACCTCAAAGCTTTAATTTGTATGTGATCAGGCAAAGATGTACTGAATCCGTTTACATATATTTCAACAGTATTCCAACCTTCCGGTTCAACAAATATTTGATGTCTTTCTCGTTCAGCAAATCGGTTAATTTTATCTTCAATTGAAGGACAATATCTCGGTCCTAAACCTTTAATGTTTCCCTGATACATTGGAGATTCATCAAAACCTGTTCTCAAAATTTCATGAACTTTTTCATTAGTGTATGTAATCCAACAGCATCTTTGTTTTTTTATTGGATCAATGTGAGGCAAAAATGAAAATTTACCAGGATTTTCATCTCCATCTTGAATCTCCATTTTATCATAATTCAAACTTCTTCCATCCACTCTTGGAGGTGTTCCTGTTTTCATTCTACCACTTTCAAAACCAAGAGAGATTAGTTGTTCAGTCAAACCTGTTGCCGATTTTTCACCTATTCTTCCACCACCGAATTGTTTTAATCCAATATGAATTATACCATTCAAAAATGTTCCGCTTGTCAATACTACAGAATCTGCATAAATATATTGACCCATTCCTGTTTTAACACCAATAACTCTATTGTCTTTTACTATTATTTCTTTTACAACATCTTGCCAAAAATCAATGTTAGGGATATTCTCAAGTATTTCTCTCCAATATAAACTAAATAACATTCTGTCGTTTTGTGTTCTTGGACTCCACATTGCCGGCCCTTTTGACCTGTTTAATATTCTAAACTGTATGGTTGATTTATCAGAAACTATACCCGAATATCCTCCTAATGCATCAATTTCTCTTACAATTTGTCCTTTTGCTATTCCACCCATTGCTGGATTACAGCTCATTTGAGCAATTTTGGTCATGTCCATTGTTATTAATAAAACCTTTGAGCCCATATTTGCAGCAGCTGCAGCTGCCTCACAACCTGCATGACCAGCTCCTACTACTATTACATTGTATTTATCAAACATAATATTATAACAACAAATTTAAATACTCGTTCTCTTTTTCCCTCATTTTTCTTTTTTCTTTATTAGTTCTGTCTTTATATCCACAACAATGCAATAAACCATGAATAATTAATCGATAAATCTCATTTTTATATTTAATATTCAAAAGTTTTGAATTCTCTCTTGCACGATCTAAACTAATATATATATCTGTAATTATTTCTTCGTTTGCATCGTTTAATTGAAATGTAATGATATCAGTTAAATAATCATGATTTAAATATTTATTATTAATTTTCAACAATTTATCATCTGAACAAAAATTTATTGATATTATTTTAAAATCTTTTGTTTCACGTGAAACAATATTATGAATCAAATTTTTTATTGTTTGTTTATTAATTTGATTTGTTTTTCTATCCAAATAATTAATATCTAAAATGTAATTATCTAATAATTGTAATGTTTCCTTTTTTTTCGATTGATTTACCATTAATTAATACAATATTTGCTTTAAAAAAATATACATCTTGAGGTAATTCAATACCTGTATTGTTTTTTCCATCCCACCCATTATTTAATCCAACTGAATTAAATATAAGTTGTCCATATCTGTTGTATATTTCAATACTTGTTTTATTTAAATCAATTCCAATACCTATAAAATTAAATTTATTATTTGATGATATATTTATTGCGTTTGGAAAATAAACTTCCTGATTAAAATCATTACAAACAATATTACTTTTACTTTCACCATCACCTAAATTTTCTATGGCTTTTACATAGTAACAACTAGTTATTTCCTTACTCGTTACATCAGAAACGTTATTATCTAAACTCGACACGTATTCCACAAAATTTGTAGCATCATTATCATTAAAACCTGATGCTTTGTAAATTACATATTTTTTTACTCCATTGTTCCACGTGAAATAATTGTTCCATGTTAAATTTGTTTCATTGCTTTCTTTTAAAGTTAATACAATATTATTAGAAAGTTCACTTGTGTCTTCTGGATAATTACATACATTTTCTGATACAACTTTGTATCTATTAATTATTTTAATATCATCATTTGTAACAAATTTATCAGTATTGCCAAAAGATCCCACATTTACATATTTATTTCCTAATTCTTTTAATAAATATATATTGCCATATTTCGATGTTAAATCTTTAATTATTGATATTTCAATATTTCTATTATCAACTACAGTTACTTGTTTAATTGATGCCGGTTTGTTTTTTTGTCTTAATCCAACATTGGTTGTAATGCTATTTGAAGAAGATGTAACTAATATTGTTGTATCTTTTACAGCCCTTAAAAAATATGTATATATATTTGGTTGGCTTACATCAAAATCTGTAAAAGAATTTTCAATATCATTTAATGAAGCAATTTTTATAAAATCATTACTATTTATACTTTTATACAAATCATAATTTTTTATTTTAGTCCAACCTTTGTACCCTATCCAATTTAATTCTATTTGGTTTTTACAAGTATCAGCATTTGCAAATAGAACAATCGTACTATGTGAACCATTTCCAAATGCTGCTCTATTACCACAACTATCAATGGTTGTTATTTCGTAAGTTAATTGTGTGGTATTTACATTACCTGATAATGAATCTCTGTAAAACAAATCCCTGTAAACTTCCTCTAATCTTGGATCAGCCCTGTTATAATTAAAAATTGAAAAATGACTAAAATCTTTATCATCATTTTTTTGCCATCCTATAATCACTGTGTTTGTACCCGGAATAACGCTAACAGAATCAATTTTGGTTAATTTGGGTGCAACAATATCAACCAATAATGTATCACTAAAATAAGAAATATTGTTGTCATTGCAATTGATTATACCTTTTACAAAATACGACCAATTTTTATTAAATGGCACATTCGCGTTTAAATGATTATAACTATTAAAATTGTAAATACTGTCAATAAAAAAATAGGTAGAGAAATCATTTTCTCTTCCATATAAAGCTACCGGAAATATAATATTGCAATTTGATAAAGAATTAACCTTAAAAAAAACAGTGTTGTTGTTTCCATTTCTGCAAATTCTGTTTATTTCGATTACATTACCTTTTGCAGATGTTTTTAAAAACAACCCAAAACTAAGAACCAACAACAACTTCAATAAGCTCTTCTGGTATGTGTTTGTTGGCAACATCAATTAACTCGTTATTGGTAATATTATTTATTGTATTAACTAAATTGTTGTAGTAGTTATTGTCAAGCTCGTAATCAATTAATATCTTATTTCTTTCGGCAATGCTAAAAGCACCATCAATACCTCTCAAAATACTTCCTAAGAAATATTGTTTACCCGATTCAATTTCGTCATCTCTAAATCCATTAATTTTTACATTTTCAATCTCTTTGTAAATTGCTTCTATTCCTTGTTGTTTTAATTCATTATTTAAATCAGTTGATACCGACCAACAACCACTCTGTAAAAAACTCTCAAGTAAAGAATAAATTCCATAAGTAAGACCCTTTTCCTCCCTTACCACTTTCATTAATCTTGAACCAAAATAGCCTCCAAACATTAAGTTAAATATTTGTAACTTCGTAAAATCGGAGTTTTTTCTGTTAATGCTGGGTGAACCAATTTTTATAGCACATTGTAAAGAATCTTTCTTTTCGAAGAAAAATTTTCCATAGTTTGTATCCAAATTTGTGTTTTTAGCTGACGAGTATTTTACAAACCCCCAATTTTTGAATTCTTGTTCAATTTGAGAAACCACTTCGTTATTAATTAAACCCGATGCAAATAGGTATTTTATTCCATTTTTATAGTTGTTGTTAAAAAATGAAATGAGATTATCTCTGTCTATATTTTTAATATCTTCTTCTGTATGATTTACCGAATATGGATGTTTAATTCCATAAACTTTTTCGTAAAAACGAGTTCGAGCAACAAAACTGTTTTTTTTAAGGTTTACGCGGAGTTTTTGAATAGCATTGTCTTTTATTACTTGAAGCTCTTTTTGTGGCATAACAGATAAAAATAAAGCCTCAAAAAACAAAGGTAAGCAGTTTTTTACATGTTTGGTTAAACAATACAAAGAAGCAACACTATCATCGGCATTGCATTTTACCTGAAAATAAGATCCAAAAAAATCTAAAGCTTCAGTTAACTCTTTGCCACTTCTTTTTTCGGTTCCTTCGCTTAACATAGATGCTGTAAAAATAGCCTCAGCTTTATACAGTTGTTGATTAAGGCCTCCATTAAAAACTACATCAATTTTTACAATAGGTTCAACACCACTGTTTACAATAAACAAATCTATGTCGCAATTAAGTTTATGCTTCTCTGCTAAAGGAAGTTCGAGGTTTGTAAGTTTATTAAATTCCGGTGCAATTTTTCTGTTAACTGTCATTTTATTTGGTTTTTCTATGGTAATAAAGAGAACTGCATTTTTCGGGTTTTATCATATCTGTCCCCACCCTTAAAATATCATTTTCAGCAACAGAAAGGTAGCTGTCAACTTCAGTATTAACTAAATTTATATCACCTAGATATTCAGCAAATGCAAGTTTCATAGCACGGTTTAGCAAATTTGCATCGCCAAATAGAATATTTGTTTCTGTTTTGTTTTTAACTTTTTCCAATTCACCTGCTTTTAAACCATTTGAAAAAAGGTTTTGTAATTCTTTTTCAATAGCTGCTTCTGCCTCGTTAAAAGTTACATGGTTATGCAGTTTACCTTCAATAATAAAAAGCCCGGGTTCTGCATCTCCGGAAATATAGGTATCTAATTCGCTAAATAGTGGGTTTTCTTTTACTAAACTAGTATAAAACCGTGAAGACTTTCCAGCGCCCAAAATGTCTGATAATAAATCGCAGACAAAATAATCTTGGTGTGATCTTCCTGGCATGTGGTAAGCCTTTACAATCATATCAGCCGGCACATCGGTGTAAATATCCTTGTGTCGCGCTGCTGTTTGAACCGGTTCTGCCTCATATATTTCTTTTTTGGTATGGCGCATAGGTATGGGTTCAAACCATTTTTTACAAAGCGTTTTGGTGTGTTCTAAACTAATGTTTCCGGCTACCACCAAAATGCAATTATCCGGGGCATAAAAATTATAAAAAAACGATTTTACATCGTCCATGGAAGCTTGTTCAATATGGCTAATTTCTTTACCAATGGTAGCCCAACTGTAGGGGTGTTTGCTGTAAGCAAGAGGTAATAAGTTTAGCCAAACATCGCCATAGGGTTGGTTTAGGTAGCGCTCTTTAAACTCTTCAATAACCACGCTTCTTTGAACCTCTAATACTTTGGGGTTAAAATCTAATCCCAACATGCGGTCGCTTTCCAGCCAAAATCCGGTTTCAATATTTACTTCGGGCAGGGTAATGTAATAGTTGGTAATATCGTTGCTGGTAAAAGCATTGTTATCGCCTCCTGCCAGTTGTACTTGGGTATCGTAATCGGGCACATTAACCGAGCCGCCAAACATTAAATGCTCAAACAAGTGTGCAAAGCCGGTTTTGTTAGGGTTTTCGTTTTTTGAACCTACTTTATATAAAAGATTTAGAACACACAAACGTGTGCTTTCATCATGATGATGAATAACCGTTAAACCATTATCTAAAATAAATTTATTGTAATCTATCAATGCAATTAAAATTTTTTAGAAGCAAAGGTACAAAACCACTTTTTGCAAATTGATAAAAGTTTAATAAATATTTAAGCCTTTTTGTTAATTGTAGCTTTTTATTGAAAGATGAACATGAAGGGATACAGCTGATAGTTGATTACCTTGTCGAAAACCAAATTATACCTTTGGTGGTGATTTAAAAAAACTACTTGTTCTGTGAATTGCACGAGCGCATTAAACATATAAGTTACTATTTTCTTGCATTTAACTACAAGTTCACTACACAATATTAATTAGCATGGGTGTTTGTTAGATATTTTACAAAAACTGCCCACTCGCAAAACTAATAACATAGTTGACCTATTGCCACAAAAGCGTTAACTAATCTTACAAAATGTAGTTTAGCGGGTAGTTACTTTAATCAAACTAATGAAAGTATTATTTTAACAACAAGCCACCCTAAATAGAGCCCAAATTGCCCAATTCCAAAATAAAAATCTTGGATTACAACACAGTAACAAAAATTTAATTTGCGTTTAACCATATTATTTTTTAAACTTTGTTAAAAACAATTATGAAAACAAAACTCTTTATCTTTTTTACTCTTTTTTATGTTTCAAAAACAGCAAAGTCGCAAAACTATCAATGGTTAATCAACCACAATGGGGTGTCAAATGCAGAATCAAACTATACAATTACTGCCGGGCCTATTCAGCACTACATAGACTCAATTAAAGATGCAGACACATCTATACACGGTTTTTTACAGGGAGAAAAAAACTTTAACAGATGGAAAAACTATCATAGCAATAGGAATTATGCAGAAGGAATACAAATTGGTGGTGATATATATGCATCATCCTATTATGGAAAAAAAATTAATGATGGTCAATTAGTTCGATGTCAAAGTGTTGGCGCTTCCAACTGGACAAATATAGGACCAAAAAACACTAATATTGCTAATATAGGGATAGTTACCGCTGTACTTGTACACCCCCAATATCCCAATATTCCTACTATATATATTGGCACTCAATCTTCTGGTGTATGGTACACTAATGATGACGGTTTAAATTGGATTAATTTAACAGACCAACTTGAGTTACCCTCCATCGGCATATCACAAATTATGTTTGACCCAGCCGATAATAATACCATTTTATTTGCAAGCGGCAGTCGTGGACATGCTAAAATAGAATCTTATGGATATGGTATTTATAAAACTACCTTGCAAAATAGTGTACATACAAAACCCGAATTGTTATTTGATATTAACTTAGAAAACAATAAATTCAAAGATTTTTTTATTGCAAAATTTTTGTTTCACCCACAAGATAATAATGTTTTATTTGCCATAGGAACAAATATAATTTACAGGGTTGTAAGGACTAATAATATTTGGCAAGTAAATGAATCTGTACAAGTAGAAATGCCCGGGGAGCAAAAATATGGCAGCTATAGTAGGCATTTAAAAGATATGGAAATTGTTTTTTATAATGAATCCAACTTTAATATTTTTGTTTCTACTTTTACACATCCTACATATTATAAAAATATACCTGATCATAGAGCAATAATTTTGAAAGTTAATCCGACAAATTTACAAACCATTAATACCAACCCAATATTTTATAAAGGAGATGTAAATAGCCATGAAATTACAATTGAACTAGCAACAACCAATGATGATCCTAATGTTTTGTATTGGGTTACAGGAAAAATGAATGGTATAGTGCGTGAACAAAAGGGTAACTTTTATAAAACAGATAATACCAATGATTCTACAGCAACAAAAGTAGCTGTAAAAGAATCTTTAAACCACTTCCTGTTTGGAAGTCAGGTTTTTGAAATTTCTGATAACAACAAGAATATTGCTTTTTATGGTGAAGGAGTGTTAATGTTTTCTCATGATTTTACTTCAAATGCAAATTTTCAAACGGTTTCTGAATACCTTCCTTCGTTTAATTACAATAGTGTATATAGTAATACACATGCAGATATAAGGTGTTTTGCAGAACATCATAACCAAGGTAATCATTATATATTTATAGGCCATGATGGTGGAATTTCAAGAACATCTGCACATACAAATTGGCCCCCTTCAGGATCTATTTCAGCATCTTGGTTAAATTTAAACAATAATTTAAGTATAAGCACTTGTTTTGGGCTAGATGTAAACCTTAAAAACAATAATATTATTGTTGGCACCCAAGATAATGGAAATAAACTTATCATTGGCCAAACGGCATATCAAAAAGACTGGGGCGATGGCGCAAAAGTTGTTATTAGTCAAAACGACCCAAATAATTTTGTTTTTGCAGAGGTTAATAGTGAAATTATAAAACACACAAATATTTTTACCGCAGTAAATTCTGTAGGAAGCTATCAAGGTTTAAATAAATTACAAAATGATACTGGTAATAACAAAAGTCAAACTATACCAATAATTGCAGACCCTTTAGATGATAGAAATTTATGGGTAGGCAGAAATAAATTATTTAAATTCAACCATGCCGGAGCCACTGAAAGCGAAAAATTTTTAAAATTCCCAAACTGTAGTACAGATGCAGAGATATATTTAAAGTGTAATATCCCAAATAGTTATATTTCTGCATTTGATATAAGCAAATCAAACCCTCAGGTAATGTTTGTTGCTGCCGAAGAAGCCGAATTTGGCTCAACTTCTTTATCTGGCAAGCTATTTAAATCTACCGATGGCGGCAATAATTTCACAGATATTTCAGATAAATTATTTATAGCACAAAAATATTTGTATGAGTGGTGTCATGTTACTTCATTAATAGTACACCCTGAAAACGAAGACATTGTTTATTTGGCTTTTAATAATTACCTAGCTGGCGAGGGCCATGGTCAAACTCATAAAGGAATTAATAGGGTTGTAAGGTCTATAGATGGTGGCGAAACATGGACAGATATTTCTGAAGGATTACCACCTTTACCAGTTAATGTTATTTTGTTTCAATTAGGTACGCATGAAGTTTTATATGCAGGTAATGATTGGGGGGTTTATAGATTTAATTCTGCTTTACAAAATTGGGAATGTTATAATACAGGATTACCTCCGGTAATTGTTAATGATCTCAAAATAGATTATTGTAAAAACGAACTTATATGCGCTACATGGGGCCGTGGAGTTTATAAATCGCCATTACCACAAGAAATATATGAAATAACTTCTTCCCAAACTTGGGAAACAAATACTACTCATAGGTTTGCAAGTAATGTAATAGTTAAAAATAACGCTGTATTAACAATTAAGGGTAATGTTGCTTTTGGATACGATAAGTGGCTACAAATTGAACCTGGCGCTCGCGTAATTGTAAATGGCGGTAAATTATATAACGAATGTGGCACTACATGGGAAGGAATTCATATAGCCGGTAGTCCTAATAGTAGTCAAACACCACCGTCTAACCAAGGTTATTTAACTTTAATTAATGCTGAAATTAAAAATGCAGATGTGGCTGTTAGTACAGCAGCGCTTAATGCTAATGGCACAATAGATTGGAATAAAACAGGCGGTGGTATTGTTGTTGCATTAAATACTAATTTTAAATTCAATAAAAGGCATGTTGAGTTTATGAGTTATAAAAAAACAAATAAATATACCAGCTACTTTACAAATTGTGTGTTTGAAAGTGAAGCTAATAAAAACCTAAGTCAACCACCTTATTTTAATAATATTGGTACTATGGTTACAGCATGGGATGTACATGGTGTTACTTTTACTGGTTGCGATTTTTTAAACTTAAATGGAAATTACGAAGCAGAAGAACATACTACACACCGCGGTACCGGAATTTATTTACTTGATGCAACTGTAATTGTAAATGGCATTATTGATGTTACAAATTGTAATATAACCAAAAAAGGGGTGTTTTATGATTTAAAATATGGTATTGAAGCTCATTATGCCCCAAGCAATGCTCTTGCAGGCAGATTAATGGTTTCAAGGCAAGATTTTAATATTAACGATAGAAGTGTTCAAATTATAAATGGTGTTGCACCTACTATATTTAAAAATAATTTTGATTTAAATGTGCCTTCAAATTATTTTAGTAGAGCCTTTAGCCCGTATGATTTAAATGAAATGCGTAGTGGAATTGGTGGCGTTTTAACCTATGGCACTGCCGGTGCATTAATTGAACAAAACAGCTTTATTTTTAGTCATTTTAGTTCATTTAACCCCAACGAAATAATTGTATCTACCGTAAGCGATAATACCCTTAGCAATGGCGGGGGTGGTATAATAAGGCTAAACGAAATAAACGGCACCCTTATTGGTGCACAAACCCAACAAAACAACAGCGCCCTGCAATTTACCTGCAACCAATTTGCCGGTAGCCTGAATGCCCTCAAGCTAAACCCACTTTCTACAACCATGCTCACACCGGGGTTTGGTGAGTGTGTATTTGGTAATCGACCAGAAGATCAGGCAAAGCGCACCGACTACTACAATACCTTTATGAGCAATAGCCCCTTTGATGCCACACACTACCCCAACAGCACAAAAACGTATGTGGTAGAACCGGGCGCTAATGACAGACCAGACCCGGGTAAGGTAATTCGTGTGGATGTGAATAATTGCCAAGGTATTGGCGCTGTTGAGCCTAAAGAACCATGCACACCGCATAAATCATTAAATGATTGGTGCCATGCAGAATATGAACAGCCCTACCCTGATAAAGGGGGATATATCAATTTTAAAACAAGGCGAGACGGCATTGCCGATTCGTTGCACAACGAGCTATACAACCCGCAGGATATTGCCCTTGCCCAATCGGATTATAAATACTACAATATAGAAGCCACGCAGGCGCGCAATAAGGTAATTTGGGCGTATAATGTATTGGCTGCAATAGATAGTACTGTAAACTATACCGATAGCATCATTGCATTTTTGGCTAATGAAACCGATGTGCCATCGCGCAAGCAATTAATAGCCACCTACTATGCCAAAGGCGATTACGCCAATGCCGGGCACTACCTTAGCGCCTTGCCCGAAGGCACAGCCGAAATTGACCAGTTTAAAAACTATTACAATTTGTTGATTGCTGTGGCAGGTGATGAAAGAAATATTTACCAACTCAACAGCGAGGAGATTACCACTTTACAAAACATAGCCGCTACACAAACCAGCG
>JBKBLB010000005.1:0-118202 GCA_046296495.1 Bacteroidia bacterium | reverse complement strand
GATTAATCGAAAACCAATACAGGGGGTTCTTTTTTGAAATGATTAATTTTACTTTCTAAGTACCAATAAAATCAAGCAGCTTATATCTCAATAAAAATTATTTAGGACACTATTGATTTAAAACATTTTTGTCATATTGCCATTTACAAATGCAAAGCAAATGCTAACATCAACCGAGTTACAATTTATTCAACAAAGTCAGTATCCGTTAATTAAGCAATCGGCAATAAAAAAAATAAAACACTTATTTGAGGAAACAGCACAATTTTTCTTTAATAAAACCGAAAACAAACAGTTAAACTCTAAAATTTCATTTGGAGAAAACTACCTACAAATGCCTTATGTGGTGCTTGATATACCAAAGCTAACAAGCGAAAAACCTCATTTACAACTTAGAATATTATTTTGGTGGGGACATTATTTTGCCATTCAATATTTTATAAACAGTAAATTACAAAATTGTAAAAAACTGATTCTAAACCTTTCGCGAATGCCTGATTGGTATGTACTAACGAATAATGAAATATGGAATAACAACATTGAAGATGCCTGTTGGGCAAGTTGCAGCAACCTTACCGATGATATTTACATGACCCTTAACAACCTTGAAATTATTAAGATTTGCGGACTTGTTGCAATAAAAGATTATGATGTTTTGCATGAAGCGGTCTTAAAGTTTTATTATGATATTGAAAACTTTAAGTAAACTTTAACAATAATTTTCTTTTTGTTATGTTAATTTAGCAGCAATGTTTAAAAAAGGAACGCTTGCCTTTTTGTTCGTACTATTTGGTTTATCAACTCAAGCCCAATTTGGTTTTGAATGGATAAGACCTTACCAACCATACTTTAAATTTAAAATTGCACAAAAAGGAGTTTATCGAATTGACTCGGTTTTACTTGCAAATGCCGGATTTAGTCAGGCAATTTTAAATACATCAAAAATACAGTTGTTTAAAAACGGTATTGAGCAGCCTATATTTACAAATACAGGCACCGATAATATTTTAAATGCCAATGAATTTATAATTTTTTGGGCTGAGTCAAACGATGGTAAGTTAGATACAGAGCTTTACCGAACAGCTCAAGAGCAACCTCATACCTTTAAAAGTTTATATACTGATACTGCAATTTATTTTCTAACCTTATTACCCGATACAAGTTTGGTTCAACCAAAAAGATTTACATTTAGTACTGATACATTATCTACCGGCATTTTTGCAGAGCCTTTTTATCAGCAACAGGTAATTTTAACCCCACAGCAAGAATACTACAGAGGCGGAGCTTTGCCATCGAGCGAAAGATATTATATAAGCGAATATGCCGATGCTGAAGGTTGGACAAGCAATTTGGTTGGCTTAGGGCAGTCTCAAAACTTTGAATTAAATACTCCAGATGCAGTAACAAGTGGAAATGCAAGCATTAGCATAAAGGTTATTGGAGCATCTGATTTTTTTATAAGTAATCCTAATTTACCAAACCATCATATACGTATTTATGCAGGGCCAAATTTAAACCCTACATTTTTAATTGCCGACACAACTTATCGTGGTTATGGAGAAAGATTGATTAATAAACTTATTCCTGCTAATTTATTGGGTACAAAAACTTATATAAGGCTTGAAGTTGTAAACGACCTTGGCGTAACCAGCGATTTTAATGCCCTTTCTTTTATTTCTTTGGTGTACAACAAACAAGGAAATCAGTTTGATAAAGCCTTTGAAGAATTTGATTTAACCAACTTCAGCAATCAACCACGCAATCGTATAAATTTTACAAATTTTAATTTTAGCAATGCCGCATTTTTAGATTTAACACTTAACAGGTTTGTACTTGCTGCACAAAACGGAAACAATTGTTATGGTATTTTTTCATTTACACCACAACCCCGAAAATATGTATTGTTTAGCTTGAACCAAACGCAAGCTATAACAAATATTACTCAAGTAAATTTTAAAGTTTTTGAACCAAACGATTTTGAGTTTTTATTAGTTAGTAATCGCCAGTTAAACTTAGCAGCCGAGCAGTACAGGCAATATAGAAGCAACAAATACAAAACACTCTTAGCCTATGTTGACGAATTAAATGATTACTATTTTTATGGGTATCATCATCCGCTTGCTATTAAAAGATTTGCCATGCATTTTCATACGGTTCAGACCGTAAAACCTCAGTTTTTATTATTGCTTGGACGCGGATATCAAAACAACCTTGTTAGAAATAATTTATTAAACTACAACTTAAACTTAGTACCTGCCATTGGCGAACCTGCAAGCGACAATATGTTTACATCGGCCAATAATGGAGTTCCATTAATAGCAACAGGAAGAATTCCGGCAACAAATAATATAGAAGCACAAAACTATCTTAATAAACTTATTCGCATAGAAACCGGGGCTGATAGCATTAACTTATGGCGAAAGCACTTTTTACATTTAAGCGGTGGTACATACTTGAGCCAACAACAACAATTTACCGGTGTGGTAAATACACTTAAAAACATGATAATTCAAAAACCTACGGGTGCAAATGTTTTCAGTTATCATAAAAATACTACTTTACCAACCCAAACAAATTTAAGGCAAACGCTTATAAACCACTTAAATGATGGTATAAATTTGATGACTTTTTTGGGACATGGTTCGCTTACCGTACTCGATATGGATTTTGGCGGCATAAATGATTTAATTGAAAACAATAAGCCTACTTTTTACTATTTTAATGGTTGTAATATTGGCAATGCAAGCGATATTGATCCGCTTGGTACTGGGCTTGTATATGGAAAAGATTTTGTTTGCGCTGCAAATAAAGGAGCCATTGGCTGGCTGGCTCACAGCAATATTACTTTAACAAGTTTGTTATTTACACAAATGAACCGTTTTTACGAACAGTTAAGCGGTGTGGGTTATGGCAAACCTGTTGGATTGAATATTAGAAATGCATTACAGGCTTCTGTTATTGCAAACGATGAATATGGAAAATCGCATGCCTTGCAATTGGTTTTACAGGGCGACCCGGCATTTGTTATTTATGGCCCTACCCTACCCGATGCATTTATTAACGATAATGATTTATTTATTTCTCCACCAAATGCTAACGCATTAATGGATTCGATTGCGGTTGGAATAATAATTAAAAATTTAGCACGAGCCACAACAGATTCAATAATGATAGAATGCAGGCGAACATTGCCTAACAACACAACCATATTAAAAACAGCAAAAGTTCCTTTGCCTCTTTATATGGATACTTTTTACATTTGGTTCAACATAAATAAAACCGAAATAGGCAACAATGTTTTTAATGTAAACTTAAATGCTTCCAGAAACGTACAAGAAACAAATTATAATAACAACAGTGAAACTTTAAATTTCTTTTTACCCGGCAGTGGCGTAAGGCTTTTAATGCCTTATCAATATCAGGGGGTGGGCAATAATGATAGTATTGAGCTTGTGGTTCAAAACAATAACATTATTGCTACCAATAGCGAATATATATTCGAAATAGATAACACACCTTACTTTAAAATTTCATCTCCATTTTACAAAACAAGCGGGGTAATCAAATCAAACAGTTTGGCTAAATGGAAAATTAAATTGGGCAATAACTACAAAATTGTTTACTGGCGAGCAAAATTAAATGTACCTGAAAGCGAAGGCGGAGTTTGGCAAACATCGAGTTTTTATTTAGAAAGTTTACAATCCGGGCCATTAAACAATTTTGGAAAATTTGATTATTATCAATTTAAAAATAATTCGGCAAGCAACTTCATTATGTTCAACGATTCTACAAAAAAAGTTGAATTTGCCGATGATGAATTTACGCTTGGTATTGAAAACCGAAGGTGGGATCACAGGCGAATGGGTGTTACCATACCCTATTTGTTAAATGCCGGAGTTGGCTCATGCATTAGCCAAGGTGTAGTAGCTTTGGTGTTTAGTCCGTTTAGGGCCGATTATCCGGAAGAATTAGCAAACTACCCTTTTAATTGTGCTTTTGTTCAAGCCAATAAAAACGACCCAAGTATTAGATATTATACTTTTAATACAAATACCGTAGCCGGAGAAGATGAGTTAAAAAGATTTATTGACAGCATTCCGCAAAACTACTATGTAGCCATGTTTAGCCGCTACAGCAGCAATATTCAAAACTGGAGTCAAACTAACAAAGATGCTTTAAAAAAAATCGGGTCAACCAAAGCTGTTTATATAACAAGTGCAAATACTGCTTGGGCATTAATAGGACAAAAAAATCAATTTGATGTTGCTGCTGAAGATACCATAACCAACAATGATTTGGAAAATGCCCCAAACTTGCCTCCGTTGGATAACGAACCCCAAGATATAAAACCTATTGAAGTACGGAGAAGCGTGAAACAAAAATGGTTTTATGGCAACTATACTACCGATTTGTTTGGGCCAACAAAACAATGGCAATATGCAATTGTAAATGCAATACCCAAACAAACAGGCCGATACTGGTATGATATAATTGGAGTAAAATTTGATGGTAGTGATACCGTTTTAGCGTTGAACCAAACAAATGATATTTACCCTTTAAATCACATTAATCCATTGTTAGTTCAATTCATAAAATTTCGAATTAATTTTGTTGATAGTGTTGGTCGAGAACCTCATCAGATGTCAAGTATTGCTGTTTCGTATATTGCGCCAGATGAAGTTACCATATATCCTGATGCCGGTTACAATTTTTATAACAACCAATTGCAACAAGGTGATAGTGTTAGTATTCAAATTCCTTTTTTAAATATTGGCTCAAGCCAGTTTGATAGTGCATTAATAACATTAAATGTGTTTGATGAAAATCGAATTAACCGATATACCTTTCAAACCAAAAGCCCTTATATACCCAAAGGAAGTGTTTATTTATTTAAGCATAAATTTAATACTGCAAACCTGGGTTCAAACAATACCTTAAATATTAGTTTTAACAGCGATAACAAGGTACCTGAATATATTTTGGCAAACAACTTTTTTAGTACAGGTTTTAATGTTATTGGCGATACAAAAAAACCTTTGATAGACATTACGTTTGACGGACAGAGAATAATGAATGGCGATATAGTTTCACCTAATCCAATTATAAAAATTACATCAACCGATGATAACAGGTTTTTAAAACAAACCGATACATCAACTTTTATGCTTTGGTTTAAAAAGCCGGGAAACAACGATTTTGAAAGAATTAATTTATCGAGCCAAGAGGTGCAATTTATTCCGGCAAACGAAAAATCGAATATTGCTACACTAATATTTACTCCTAAAAATTTAACAGACGGGCTTCACACAATTAAAGTGCAAGCAACCGATGGCGCAGGAAATGAAGCAGGCACAGATGCTTATGAAACAGAATTTAACGTTATTACCAAAAGTACAATTACACATTTTTATCCGTATCCAAATCCTTTTACAACACATACACGTTTTGTTTTTACTCTTACCGGAAGTGTATTGCCCGATGATTTAATGATTAGAATTTATACTGTAAGCGGCAAATTGGTAAAAGAAATTAACAAACAAGAGTTTGGATCAATTAGAATTGGCAATAATATTAGCGAGTACGCCTGGGATGGAACCGATATGTTTGGCGACAGGCTTGCAAATGGCGTTTACTTGTATCAGGTGCTTACAAGAATAAATGGTAAAAATATAGAAAAGAGAAACACCCGAGCAAGAGATGAAAACAGCTATTTTATTAACAATACCGGCAAAATATACATGATGAGATAATGCAGCAAGGCTTAAGTGTTTATACTTGTTCTGATGGAACAAAAACTATTTACAACAAATTTTTAGATGAAACCTACCACAGCAGAAATGGCGCTATACCTGAAAGCTTACATGTTTTTATTAAAGAAGGTTTTTTATACAGTCTGAACCAACAACCTAAAAATGAAATAACCATTTTTGAAATGGGATTTGGCAGCGGCCTTAATGCAATACTTACTTATATAGAATCACAAAAATTTACTCATTTAAAAATTAACTACATAACAGTTGAAACCAATCCTATTTCATTTGAATTGGTTAGTGAATTGCAGTTTATAAATTATGATAGTAACTATTATAAAATATATAAGCAAATGCACGATAGTGAATTTAACAAATTAATCGAAATATCAGAAAATTTTAAACTTTTAAAATTAAACAAATCATTAATAGATTTAGATTTTAATAAGCTACCATTATTTGATATTGTATATTTTGATGCATTTGCTCCAGACAAACAGCCCGAATTGTGGACTTTGGAAAACATGCAAAAAATATTTTCTCAATGCCATTCAGGAGCAGTATTTACTACTTATTCATCAAAAGGCGAAGTAAAACGCAACCTGATAAAAGCAGGCTTTAATGTTGAACGCTTAAAAGGCCCGCCTAAAAAAAGGCATATGCTTAGGGCAACAAAAATATAAGTTTTGTGTTTTTAGTTTTATTTAATGAAAGAAGTTGATTATTTAATAGTTGGACAGGGTCTTGCAGGTACCATGCTTGCTTTTAAATTAATTGAAGAGCAAATAAACTTTGTTGTTGTTGACGATAATCTTAAAAATAATGCTTCGGTAATTGGTGCCGGTATGTTTTGTCCGATAAGCGGTAAAAGAATGACCAAATCGTGGTTAATTGATGAATTACTGCCCGATGCTATAAAAACCTATTCTAAAATTGAAATATTTTTTAAAACTCAAATTTTATTTCATAAACCCATATATCAGGTTTTTGGTTCGGTAAAAGAACAAAATGATTTAATGCTTAAACTAACGGATGAAAGTTTTGCGGCTTATGTTGAACCCAATCCTGAAGTTTTACCTTTTGCAATTCAACCTTTTGGTGCATTTGGCATTAAAAGTGGTGGTTGGGTTAATACAGCCCTGATTGTTGAACTAATGCGAAATAAGCTTTTAGAATTGGGTAGTTTATTGAATGAAAAACTCGATTTTAGTGATTTAAAAGTTTACAAAAACCATATAAAATACAAAAACATCAAAGCCAAAAACATTGTATTTTGCGATGGCATTCAATACAACGTAAATCCTTTTTTCGGGCATTTGCCATTTAAATTATGCAAAGGCGAAATTATAGTTATTGAAACCGATTTTGATTGTGAACACATCATTAAAAAGGGTATTTATCTTATAAAAATAAAACCAAATACATATAGGGTTGGTTCCACTTATGTTTGGGATGATTTTGAGCAAACGCCTACCGAACAGGCATTACATTTTCTAAAACAAAAAACTACCGAGTTGATTGGAGAACGTTTTAATGTTATTCATCAAACAGCCGGAATAAGACCAACAACCAAAGACCGTAAACCTTTTTTGGGCGTTCATTATCAATATAAAAACGTTTATATATTTAATGGTTTAGGTACAAAAGGGGTATTAAATGCACCCTTTTTTGCAAACATGATTTTTGAATATATTGAACACAAAAAGCCTTTGCTTAAAGAAGTTGATATAGAAAGATTTGAAAACTAAAATTTAAAGGCAGTAGTAAATTCAAACATTTTACTTTCTCCCGGTTCAAGCCAATTCAGGCCCTCTTTTTCCATAATTCTATTACTAGATTTTATATTGTCTGTAATACCTGCCCATGGTTCAAGACAAATAAATTGTTGCGATGGATATTTGTTCCAAATGCCATAATAGTTAAACCCTTTAAAAGTTTGTTCTATGGCAAAATTGCTATTTGTATGTTTTAGTTCTAAACTGTCGAAATTTATGTTTTTAAAAACCAGCGCATCATTTTTAAAAACTTCATTATGCAAGGTAATTTTACCTTTTGGTGCAATTAATAATTTATCATCAGTTACAAGACCGTTATTAAGTAAAAAAGAATATACATCTAAATTGTTAGAGCTTAATAATATTTCGAACTCTTTTAAATTGTTTACAGGTAAGTTAAAACCCGGATGCCCTCCTATTGAGTGTGGCATTTTTTCATTATCGGCATTAATAACAGTATAAGTGGTTTTAATACTATTATATAAAAGCGAATAAGTTATTATTAGTTTAAATTCAAATGGCCATTTTTTTAATGTTGCAGGAGTTGTTTCAAGTATAAAACTAATTTTATCAGTATAAATTTCCTGCAATTCAAAATCCATATCTCTTGCAAAACCATGTTGACTTATTTGATATGTTTGATTGTTAATTTCAATAAAATCATTTTTTAGTTTGCCAACAATTGGAAACAAAACAGGTGCATGTCTTGGCCAAACATTTTTATCTGCCTGCCATATCAACTCAAAATTTGTGGGTTTGTAAATTAATGAAACCAACTCGGCACCTTTAGCATTAAAAGTTGCTTGCAGTGTTTCATTATTTATGCTGTATTTGTTCATATTAAAACACAATTATTGTTTAAGGTGGATAATTGACTTGCAAATAACTTAAATAAACCCAAAGTGTATTTATATTTTTGTTGAACCGAATGGGACAGTTTTACCGATTTTTACTTACGTTATTTTTTACTGCATTAATCACCATTTTTGTGATTGACTTTCAATTGGTAATTGATTTCTTTGATACCATTACAGGCTTTATCTCTCAATTGTTGGGCAGAGGAGGATACTAATTTTTTTACAATTTATCAAATTCGGGCAATTCTTTAATTCGTGAATAATTGTTTTGGTTCAACCAATAACAATAATGTTGCAAGCCATTTGTTACAAACAAATATTTTACCTTAAACACCGTATTATAATTAGCAATTTGTAAAATAACATTTTCGTTTAATTCAACTTCAGGGGCTTTACATTCAATTAAAATTATAGGACATGCCTTTAGGTTGAACACAAGCAAATCAAATCGCTTTTTCATATTATTTACCTCTATTTGCTTTTCAACTGCAATAAGGCTTAATGGTATTTCTTTTTGATGAATTAAATATTGAATTACGTGTTGTCTAACGTATTCTTCCGGTGAAAATTGAAACCATTTTTTTCTAACAGGATCATAAATTTGGTTGATATTATCTTGTATTCGTAGCTTTATAGTGTTTTGGGGGAAATTGAGTTGCATTTTATCATCAATTTTTTCACAATTATAAGGCATATTGTAAGTATGCATTATTTTGCACCAATGGCGGCACCAATTATTGAGGCATATAATAAGTTAATTAAAGAAATACAGTCAAGGCATTTAAAGCCTATATATTTTCTGCACGGGAATGAAAGCTTTTTTATTGACCAAATAAGCGATTTTATTGAAAATAATGTTTTAACTGAAGCTGAAAAAGCATTTAATCAACATATTTATTATGTAGAAAACCCTGTTGATTTTGAACCGAATGCAATAATTGAAATATGCCGCAGATACCCTATGATGAGCGACTATCAGGTAGTAATTTTAAAAGAAGCGCAAAGGGTACCTGATTGGGATTTTTTTATTCCTTATTTCGACAAGCCTGCTCCTTCTACAATTTTGGTTATTTGCCATAAAGAAAAAAAGTTAAGTTCGAAAGAAACATTTGTAAGAAAACATTCAAAACATATTACCTTCTTTGAATCGGACAAACTTAATGAAGACAAAGATTTTCCTGACTGGATAAATTCATACATCAATCAACACGGATTTAGCGCTCATAAAAATGTGGTAATGTTAATTGCCGAGCACACAGGAAACAGCTTAACAAAAGCTACCAATGAGCTAAATAAGTTGATGATTTTAAAAGATAAAAGCAAAGAAATTACAGAAGATGATATTGAAAAAAATTTAGGGATTAGCAAGGATTACAACTCTTATGAACTTGTTAGCAGTATTGCAAATTTAAATGCTACTCGCTCATTTTTTATTGCAGAGAACATCAAAAAAAACAAAGAATTTCATATTTTGGCTTTTTTACCGTTACTAAACACAAATTTTTCGAAGGCGCTTGCCATAAAGCAATCAAATACAATAATAGATAGCGGAAAAAAGTGGGGATATATTAATCATACTCATAAAGCAATTGCAAAAAATTACAGCACCGAAAAAATTTATAAAGTAATTAACATTTTAAAAGAGTATGACTTAAAATCCAAAGGAATTGGAGCGAACTCAATTGGTAACGATTTTTTGAATGAGTTGCTTTTTAAAATATTTGTTGCATAAAAAATTTGTAAGTTTTTTGAGTTTTTGGTGGTTTTATAGAAAAATTAATATGTTTGAAAATTAATAATTTGTTAACAAACTAAAACAAAATAAAAGCAATGAAAAAAATCTACACACTGTTTTTAAGTGCATGTGCATTTGCAGCAGTAGCGCAAGTGCCCAAGCTGCCCAGCAGCATTGATGTTCCGGTAAAAGCTCAAAAATTTACTTGGGACGTAACTCCACCCTCTCCGGTTTTGGCAAAACCAGAAACTAACACGCCAAAGCATATCAGTTTAGGCAAAGCATCACGCTCACAGTGGGTTGGCTTTTCTCAAAACGATCAGCAAACCAACGCATCTGTTTATCGCCACATTCATGTTTTTGACGATGGAAAAGTTTCAATTACCTGGACAACCTCTACCGATCAGGCACCTTTTAATACTAGGGGTTCAGGCTTTAATCACTTTAATGGCTCTGTTTGGGGTCCGGTTACTAGTGCAAGAATTGAGCCTGAACGTACCGGTTTTCCTGAATATGTTTACAACCCGACAACTAACGAAGAAATTATACTCTCACATATAGTTAAAGCATCAACTTCCCCTACTCCAGGTGCAGCGGGTGGCTTGTTAATGAACAGAAAACCAGGAATTGGCTTAGATGGCAACTGGACATCAACCACAGTGCTTGATACTGCTATTAATGTACCCGGTGTACTTTGGAACAGAAGCGCTGTAAGTGGTGATTACTTAATAGTGGTAGCTTCATATACTGATTCTTCTGCTCAGCAACCCACAAGCGTATTTAAAAATGGAGTTCGAGCTCCAACTGTTTATTCACGCTATCAGTTTAGTACCAATACATGGCTTGTAAAAAATTCTCCACTTCCTAATTATGATAATACCCGCAACCGCTTAGGAAGAGCCGATGCTTATGCAATTGACTCAAGAGGAAATAATGTTGCTATTTTAATGGGTGGATTAACAGATGATTTAACTCTATGGAAAAGTACTGACAATGGCGCTACATGGACAACCACAGTTGTTGATTCATTTCCTGTTGGTGCATTTAATTATAAAACACAGTTATTAGACACACCTTACACCAACGATGGATCTGTAAATGTTTTACTTGATGCAAACGGAAAAGCACACTGCTTTTGGGGAAGAAGTCGTGTGTTGGATATAGATACAACTGATGAACAAATTAGCTTCTATCCCGGACAAAATGCAATAATGTATTGGAATGAAAATAAACCTTATGGAGATTATCAAATTATTGGAGGTGCCCCAGATATTAATAGAGATGGACAATTAACTTTAGGAAGTCAAGTTACTGACGTAAGTGCTCGTTATGGTAACAACTCTCTTGCTTTTCAACCTTCAGCAACAGTTGATGCAAATGGCACAATATATTGTATTTACAGTGCTCCAAACGAAGAAGATCCAAGTATTGATAACAAAAACTTTAGAGATATTTTCTTAGTTTATTCTACCGATGGTGGAAATAGCTGGGATAATGGCATTTTAAATCTTACCGGATTTTTAGGTTTCAACCTCGAGCAAGTTCATGCTACGCTTGCCAGAAGAGTTGACAGAAAATTACACATTACATTCTTGCAAAAAAACAGCATTGGCCGCTATGATGCTACAAACAATCCGGGTGCCGTTGGTCCTTATGACATTATGTACTTAAGCATTGATACACAAGATGTATTTGCCGGTACTGTAACAAGCCTTCGTCAATATCGAAACGATTTGTTTACCATTGACCAAAACTATCCAAACCCTTTTAAAACCAATACAAGCATTCCGGTAAGTTTTAACAGAACTACAAATGCAAATGTTAAAATTGTTGATTTAATAGGCAAAGAAGTTTTTAATCATACATTTACAAATATCCCGGCAGGAAAATCAGATATTGAAGTATCTCTATCTGGCCTACCTGCAGGCATTTACGTTTATACCGTAGAGGCAGAAGGATTTAAAGTTAGTCGCAAAATGATGCTTGAATAATAAAATAAAATTATTCGTTAAAAGCCTTGACAAATGATATTTGTCAAGGCTTTTTTATTTGGCTCAAACTATACATAAATAATAAAACAGTTATAGTATTATTGCATAAATATGATAGTAAAAATTAACAGAAATTTTTTGCCTGAAAAACTAAAAATAACATCTTGGGATGTACTTGAACCTTATTATTTAAAATTACTTGAACGCGAGATAAACAATGTGCAAGAACTTGAAGAATGGCTTAAAGACAGAAGCGAATTAGATGCTTTTGTAAGTGAAGATTTGGCGTGGCGATACGTGAAAATGACTTGCGATACCGAAAACAAAGAACTGGAAAACGCATACTTGTTTTTTGTTACAGAAATTGAACCTAAAATTTCTCCATACAACGATAAACTAAACCGAAAATTAATTGAATGTAAATTTTTAAATGAATTAAACACCGATAAATACTTTGTATATTTAAGAGGTATAAAAAAAGAGATAGAAATTTTTAGAGACGAAAACGTGCCTTTGTTTGCTCAAATTGCTTCAGAAAGCCAAAAATACGGAAGCATTGTAGGCAGTTTAACTGTTAAAATTGAAGATAAAGAATTAACACTACAACAAGCAGCTAACTACTTAAAGCATACTGACAGAAATTTACGAAAACATGCTTTTGAAACCATTAACAATAAAAGATTAGAAAAATCTGAAGAGTTAAACGAATTGTTTAATAAACTTATAGAATTAAGACACAAAGTTGCTGTAAATGCCCGTTTTAATAACTACCGTGATTATATGTTTGCAGCTATGGGTCGCTTTGATTATACACCCGAAGATTGTTTTAATTTTCACGATGCCATACAACAACATGTAGTGCCTATGGTTAAGCATTTTCATGAAAAAAGAATGAAAGAACTTGGCTTAAGTGAATTAAAACCTTGGGATTTAGAAGTTGATACGCAAAACCGACCAGCACTTGAACCATTTACCAGTGGTGCTGATTTGCTTGATAAAAGTATAAAATGCCTTCGCAAGGTTGATGATTATTTTGCTTGGTGTATTGAAACCATGAACAATATGGAAAGACTCGATCTTGAAAGCAGAAAAGGAAAAGCACCCGGTGGATATAACTACCCTATGGCCGAAACGAATGTGCCATTTATTTTTATGAATGCAGCTTCATCAACACGTGATGTTGAAACCATGGTGCACGAAGCTGGCCACGCAGTTCATTCTTTTTTAAGTAAAGATTTAGAGCTTGCTGCATTTAAACACTGCCCGAGTGAAGTAGCCGAACTTGCCAGCATGAGCATGGAATTACTTACCTACGATGGACTTGATGAATTTTACAAAAATCAAGAAGACCTTAAAAGAGCTAAACAAGAACACCTTGAAGGAATTATAAAAATATTACCTTGGATAGCAATTATTGATAAATTTCAACACTGGATATATACAAACCCTACGCATTCAACAAACGATCGTAAAGATTATTGGCTAAAACTGAACAATGAATTTGGAACAGGCCTTGTTAATTGGCAAGGTTATGAAAATATGCTGCAATACTCTTGGCAAAAACAGCTTCATTTGTTCGAAGTTCCTTTTTACTATATTGAATATGGTATTGCTCAATTAGGCTCGCTTGCCGTATGGAGAAACTATTTGAACGACAAGAACAACGCTTTAATAAATTATAAAAAAGCATTATCAATGGGATATACCAAACCCATAAAAGAAATTTACAAAACCGCAGGAATTGAATTTAATTTTAAAGCAGATTACATAAAAGATTTAATGCTTTTTGTAAACGAAAAATTAAACGAATTGCAATAACATCGGATATTAAAATTTTAAAGTTTAACCCAGAAAATTAACAACAAATGAAAATATTTTGTGTTGGAAGAAATTATAGCGAACATGCAAAAGAACTTGGCAATGCCGTTCCCGAAGACCCTGTTATTTTTAGCAAACCCGATACAGCATTATTAAAAAACAACGAGCCTTTTTATTTACCTGACTTTAGCAATGATGTTCATTACGAAGTTGAACTTGTTTTAAAAATATCAAAAACAGGAAAAAAAATACAAGAACAATTTGCAGGTAATTATTATAACACCATTCATCTTGGAATTGATTTCACAGCACGCGATATTCAAAGCAAACTTAAAGCCAAAGGTCTTCCGTGGGAACTTGCCAAAGGGTTTGATGGTTCGGCAGTTCTTGGAGAAGGCATAGATGTTAAAGAAACCGATATCAACAATATTTCATTTTCGCTTTTTAAAAATGGAGAATTGGTTCAGCAAGGTAACTCCGGTAACATGATTTTTTCATTTAATAAAATTGTGAGTTATATATCGCAATTTTTTACCCTAAAAGTTGGAGATTTAATATATACAGGTACTCCGGCCGGAGTTGGTAAAGTACAAATTGGCGATAAACTTGAAGGTTTTATTGGAGATAAATTAATGTTTAAGTGTGAAGTTAAATAAGTATTTTATACTTTTTTTTATTTCGGTTTTTATTATTGAACCTACTAAATCTCAGCCCGAAAATTATTTCAGGTATCCGCTAGATTCATTTCCTCATTATGTTTCTCCGTTTGGCAGTTTAAGAGACAATCATTTTCACAGCGGTGCAGATTTAAGTACAAGACAACAAGAAGGCAAAATAGTTTACGCTGCTGCTACAGGTTACGTTTCGAGAATAAAAGTGCAAAGCGGGGGTTATGGTAAAGCGCTATATATTGCTCATCCGAACGGAAAAACAACTGTTTACGGACATTTGCAAAACTATTATGGCGATATTGAAAAATGGGTAAAAAAATATCAGTATGCCAATAAAACTTACGAATTTGATTTTATATTCAACAAACCATTAATACTGGTTTCAAAAGGCGATTCTGTTGCTATTAGCGGAAACAGCGGCACAAGCACAGGCCCTCACCTGCACTTTGAAATCAGAGATTCAAAAACAGAACAAATCTTAAATATTGCTCAGTTTGGTTTGGTTCAATACGATACCATAAAACCTTATATAGAACAAGTAAATTTTTATCAGTTTGTACCCGATGGTTTAATTTTAACTAGCAATGTAAAAGTTAATGAAAATAAACTTTTTACGCTCAACGATTCTATTAATTTATTTTTAGATACCATTCTTCTTGAGGCTGATTTATACGGAATTGGCATTAATGCTTGGGATTTATTGAATAACAATAAAAATCCAACCGGAATCTACAGCTACACTTTTTGGCTAAACAATGTTTTTAAGTTCAAATTTGCTTTGAACCGTTTTTCATTCGATAAAACAAAATATATCAATACGCATATTGATTATCCATATTACAGGCTGTTTGGCAATAGGGTTCAAAAAGCATTTTTAGATGATGGAAATAAAATAAATCTTTATGAAGCAGATAAAATGAAAGGGAAATTTTATGTAAAAGCAGACAGCTTATACCAACTAATGATTAAAGTAGAAGACAATAACAATAACAAAAGCTATTATCTTTTTATAGTTAAAGGCAAAATTGCAGAACCCAACAATAAAAAAGCAGCATATTTACTACAACTTGAAGGACGCGAAAAATGGCTTCCGGGAGTTGAAAACAAATATATATTAAATGATTTGCAAATATATTTAGATGATGATTGCTTGTACGATACCATGTATGTTGATATAGAAGAAAAAGCAAAAACAAAACAAACGTTGGCTAATATTTACCGCATACAGCAATACTATCAACCATTGAATAAAAGTTTCTCGATATCAATAAAACCTAACGAAAACATAAAACAAAAAAACAAATTGCTGCTTGGCTATGCCACTAAAGAGGGAGAAATATTTAGAGGCGCTGGTGGTCATTACACCAATGGAGTTGTTACCGGTAATGTAAGTAGTTTTGGATTTTATACAGTTTTAATTGATACTTTACCACCAAAAGTTGAACAAGTATTTGTAAACAGGGTTAAAAATAAACAAGATTCACTATCATGGAATTTTAGGGTAACAGATAATTTAACCGGAATTAAATCGTACAATATGTATTTAAACAACCACTGGGTTTTAGCTGAATATGATGCAAAAAACAATTTGCTTACCTATTTTTTTGATGATATTTACGAAAAACAATTAGCTGAGAACCGAAACAAAATGGTGATTAAAATTATTGTATCAGATGCTAAGGGTAATACTACCACTAAAGAATTTAAGCAAACCATAAGAATGTAAAATTGTTAAAAAAGAAAAAAATATGGCAATTACACTAAAAACTGGCGATAAAGCCCCAAACTTTGAAGCTACAATTCAAACAGGCGAAACTGTAAAACTAAGCGATTACAAAGGCAAAAAGCTTGTTCTGTATTTTTATCCAAAAGATGATACACCGGGATGTACAGCCGAAGCTTGCGATTTAAGAGATAATTACAATCGCTTTATTGAACAAGGTTACGAAATTTTAGGAGTAAGCCCAGACAGTGCAACAAAACATCAAAAATTTATTGCAAAACACAATCTGCCATTTAACCTAATTGCAGATGAAGACAATAAAGTAGCTATTGCATACGGTGCATGGGGAGAAAAAAGCATGTATGGCAAAAAATATATGGGCATTTTGCGTTCAACTTTTATTATAAATGAAAACGGATTTATTGAAAAGGTAATAGAAAAGGTTGATACAAAGGCTCATACAGCACAAATTTTATAAATAATGAAATTAAATGAAAAAGTTGCCGTAGTTACAGGTGTAAGTAAAGGTATTGGTTATGCACTTTGTAATTTACTTTTACAAAATAATGTAAGGGTTTTTGGATTGGGCAGAACCAATCATATTTCTCATCCAAATTATCGTTTTATTAATTGTGATGTTAGAGATTACAAACAAGTGAGTGCATCTTTTAACGAAGTATTTAGATTAACCGGAAATAAAATAGATATATTGGTAAATAATGCAGGGCTTGGTTATTTTGGATTTTTAGAAGAGGTTTCGCTTGAGCAATGGCACCAAATGTTTGACACCAACATAAACGGGATGTTTTATTGTATAAAACATGCTTTACCTATTATGAAAAAAAACATGTATGGCCATATTGTAAATATTGCAAGCACTGCAGCACTCGAAGGAATGCCACAAGTTTCAGCATACTGTGCAACTAAATGGGCTGTAAAAGGTTTAAGCGAAAGCTTGTTTAGAGAAGTTAGAGACTACAAAATAAAAGTAACCTGCATTTACCCCGGAAGCACCAAAACAGATTTTTTTAGAAACAGCCCGGGCATACAACCACACGATTATATGCTTATGCCCGAAGATGTTGCATTAGCTATTATACAAGCAATACAAATGCCAGATAACTTTCACACCGTAAATTTAGAAGTAAGACCTCTGCAACCCAAAGGCCCCAAAGTAAATTAAATGATAAACTCAGATTTAAAACCTGAATTATTAGGATTTACACAAAAAATTGGCACATTGCCCGAATCGTTTACTATTTGCTGCGCGTAGGTTTCAATAATGTATTCTCTAATGCTTTTGTCCTCAGCTTGTGTCATTATCATAATTAAATCAGCACGAATTTCTTCAGCATAATCAAGCGTTTTGTCGGCAAAATCATCATCATTATTCATTATTTTAGTTGTATGTTTAATTCCGTTTTCATCAAGTAAATTCTGAACCTGATGAAGATTTGCCATAATTTTATTATTCAAAAAATCATCTTCAACACTGTAAGTAAAAATATGTATGGTGCTGTTATAGCTTTTACCTAAATGAATTGCCCATTTTACTTTTTGTTTACTTTCTTTGCTTAAATCAAGCGGAAAAACAATGTTATTATAAGCATTTGGGGTGTTGTTGCTTTTAACAACAATTACAGGCAATGTGCTATTACTTATAACACGGCTTGCGTTTGAACCAATAATACGCTCAACACCGCTTGCGCCATGTGTTCCCATAATTATACAATCACAGCCATATTCAACAGCAGTATCAATAATAGTTTTATATATTTTACCAACTCTAACATCAGTTTTACACTCTATGCCAAATTGAGATTTTATTTCAGCTGCTTTTTCTTTTAATTTACCATGTAATGCTTCCTTGGCAAGATTTTCCTTAGCTTCATTTTTTGCAAAACTGAAAATTGAACTTAAAAAATCGTCTTCTAAAATACTTAATAGTACCAAATCATTATCAAAGTGTTTAGCAACCTTGGCTGCATGGTTTAATGCATTTAAAGAAATTTCCGAAAAATCTACCGGAACAAGCATGATGTTTTTTTTGTTCATATACAGTTATTGCTTTTAATTGCATGCAAAGTTATAAAAATTAGCCATTAACACATATCTGTATTTATGATTAAAATCATACCCGAAAGCGAACTTATTTTAAACTCAGATGGTTCCGTATATCATTTAAATTTATTACCTCACGAAATTGGTGATACCATCTTGTTAGTAGGCGATCCAGACAGAGTACCTGAAGTATCGAAGCATTTTGATAAAATTGAAATAAAAAAACAAAAACGCGAATTTATTACTCACACAGGCAATATTGGTTCAAATAAAATAACTGTTATAAGCAGCGGAATTGGCACCGATAATATTGATATAGTGTTAAATGAACTTGATGCACTTTGTAATATTGATTTGCAAACACGTGAGGTAAAAACCCAAAAAAAATCTTTAAACATTGTAAGAATAGGAACCAGTGGAGCTTTACAACCCGATATTGAGGTTGATAGCATGGTTGTTTCAACCCATGGCCTGGGTTTAGATGGTTTACTTTGGTATTACATGCTTGAACCAGATTTTTATATTGATTTAAGTTTAGATTTGCCTCATGTAAAGCCTTATTTGGTAAAAAGTGCTGATATCTTGCTTAAAAAATTCGATAACCAATCAGTAAAAGGCATAACCGCCACATGTAGTGGTTTTTATGGGCCACAAGGTAGGCAACTGAGAGCCGAAACCAAAACAAAGAATCTGGTAAATATACTAAATCAATTGCAAATAATTGGTAATAGAATTACAAATTTTGAAATGGAAACCTCGGCAATTTTGGCTTTAAGCAAACTATTTGGTTTTAATGCTATATCTATAAATGCAATTATTGCTAACCGAATAAATAACAAATTCAGTAAAAACGGCCATCAAGTCATAGAAAAAACAATAATTTACACTTTGCAAAGTATTTTTGGCTGAACCAAAAAGTATGGCTGAAAAAGTTGATTTAATATACAAAATTGCCATAAAGCAAATACCGTTGGTTGGCGATGTGCTTGCCAAAACACTTATTAGTTATTGCGGTGGTGTAAAAGAGGTATTTCATCAATCAAAAAGCAAACTACTAAAAATACCATCAGTTGGTGAAACAATTGCTGATAATATTATAAAATTTAAAGATTTTAAAAAGGCCGAAAATGAAATTGAATTTATAGAAAAGCATAAGATAAACTGCCTGTTTTATCTTGATGAAAATTATCCATGGAGGCTTAAAGATATTACTGATGCCCCGGTAATTCTATATACACTTGGCAATGCAAATTTAAATGCCGAAAAAATTGTTGGTATTGTTGGCACTCGAAAAATTTCTGAACATGGTAAAGCATTTACTCAACAATTGGTTGAAGAACTAAAAGAACATAATTGCCTAATTGTTAGCGGCCTTGCCATTGGTGTTGATGTTTGCGCACATAAAGCAGCTCTTGATAATAATTTGCCAACAGTTGGAGTTTTGGCTCATGGCTTAGATAGAATTTATCCTGCTACTCATAAACCGGTAGCAAAAAAAATGCTTCAAAATGGCGGTTTAATAACTGATTTTACTAGCAATACTAACCCTGACAGAGAAAACTTTCCTAAGAGAAATAGAATTGTGGCCGGATTAAGCGATGTGTTAGTAGTAGTTGAAACCGCAATAAAAGGTGGTGCACGTATAACAGCCGAAATTGCACATAGTTATAATAAAGATATAATGGCTGTACCCGGAAGATTATCAGACTATTACAGTCAAGGATGTAATTACTTAATAAAGGAAAATAAAGCTGCTATGCTTACATGCACAAATGATTTAATAGATTTAATGGGTTGGCATAAAAATACAAAACCTAAAGTAAAGCAAAATTCATTGTTTACCAATGTTAATGATACTGATAAGCCGATAGTTACATTTATTCAACAAAAACTTAAAGCAGGAATTGATGAAATTGCATTTGCTTTGCAAATGGATGCCGGAGAATTAAGCCTAAAATTACTTGAGCTTGAATTTAATGGCATTATTAGAAGTTTACCCGGAAAACAATATGAAATTGCATAAAATGAAAAAATTAGTTTCTTGTACTTTAGCCATATTTTTAATTATACCAATATTGCTAAATGCGCAAACAAAAAAGCCAAAGCGCATAATTTTTATGATTGGAGATGGCATGGGTTTAGCACAAATTAGTGGAGCACTTGCATTTTATGCTTGGCAAAACGCTTTCGCAAGATTTGGAACCATTGGATTAATAAAAACCAACAGCAGCGACAGTTATGTAACAGACAGTGCTGCCGGAGCCACCGCTTTTAGTACCGGAAAAAAAACATACAATGGCGCTATTGCCGTTGATACGCTTGGTAAAGATATAGAAACTATTTTTGAATCGCTTAAGAAACAAACCAAGTGGGGAACCGGTGTTGTTGTTACATCAAGTATAACCCATGCAACACCTGCAGCTTTTTATGCTCATGCAGCATCCAGAAAAAGCGAAGATTTAATTGCGGAATATTTATTGAACCAAAATTGCGATGTAGCAATTGGTGGCGGAAGAAAATTTTTATTGAACCGAGAAGATAAACGTAACCTAGGTATTGAGTTAACTGCTAAAGGATTTGAAGTTAATACAGATGGAAGTTTAAAAAACATCAAAGCTGCACGCCAAATTCAAACGCTTGATGACGATGGTATGAAAAAAATGAGCGAAAGCAGAGGCGATTTTCTTCCAAAAGCTTCAATTCATGCTATTGATGTTTTAGGTTCAAACTACAAAAACTTTTTTTTAATGATTGAAGGAAGCCAAATTGATTGGGGTGGGCACGATACTGATTTTTTATATATGAAAGCAGAGTTATTGGATTTTAATCATACCATAAATGATGTACTTGATTTTGCAATTAAAGATGGAGAAACATTAGTAGTTGTTACTGCCGACCATGAAACGGGTGGATTAACATTACTGGAAGACAAAAAAAATAAAACATCAAATTTAATTCCAAGACATACAACTACAAAACATACCGGAATTATGGTGCCCGTTTTTGCTTATGGACCCGGTGCTGAATTATTTGGTGGCATTTATCACAATACAGAGATATATCATAAATTTAAAATGCTTATTGGTATTAAATAATGCAAAACACTATTTTAATTATTTTTTTATTGTTGGCTGCAATAAGTTCGGTCTTTATAATTAATAAATACTCAAATAGCGTAAAAACCGAAAAATATATCAAGTTAATTTTGTTCTTAGCAGGTTCTTGCTATGTCTCATTCGATTTATTTATTAAAGAAAAATTTGCTTTGCTCTCAGCATTAATAATCGGATCTTTAATTTTTATATACATTTTATATTACGCCAAAAAAAGTTAAACACCTTTTTAAATATTGAAATTCAAATACTTATAATAAAATCATAGGATTTTTTTTTGAAAATTAATATCGGATATATTTAAATTATATATTTGCCGATGTTATGAGGTGGGATGAATTAGCAAAAAGTTTTAAACCCGATACGGAAACATTTGACAGACTAAACGATAAAAAAAAACGTCTCGATTTATTACGCCCATTACCTGAGGCATCAATTAAATCTATACTTAATGCATTAAGCTTAGAATGGACATATAATTCAAACGCCATAGAGGGCAATACGCTTACATTGCAAGAAACCAAACTGGTTTTATTAGATGGTATTACCGTTAAAGGTAAATCATTAAGGGAGCATTTTGAAGCTGTAAACCACATTGATGCTATTGAGTATATTTATAAATTAGCTGATAAAAATTATTTTTTAACAGAAAAAGATATTCTTCAAACACATGCTTTGGTTTTAGATAAAATTGATAAAGACTTTGCCGGCAGATTAAGAAATGCTGGCGTAAGAATAACAGGTGCAAATTTTACCCCTCCAAATGCACTTAAAGTAAGCGATTTACTTTTTGAGTTAATTGATTGGGTTAATAATAGTTTCAACGAAATTCATCCTGTTGTACTTGCCACTTTTTTTCATCATAGATTTGTTTGGATTCATCCATTTTTTGATGGCAATGGCCGTACTGTAAGATTATTGTTTAATTTATTGTTATTTAAATTTGGCTATCCTCCTGCTATAATTTTAAAAGCAGATAGAAAGAAATATTATGATGCTTTAAATTTAGCAAATGTTGGAAGTTATGATAAACTATTTCAATTAGTGGCTCAATCTTTAGAGCGTAGTCTTGATATTTATTTAAGTAATTTTAATAATTATGCTGATGATTATATGCCTATTTCTAATATAGTTAGTGAACCAAATGTTCCCTATGGCCAAGAATATGTTAGTTTATTGGCAAGACAAGGGAAAATAGATGCTTATAAAGAAGGTAGGGTATGGTACACTACCAAAGATGCTTTATCGGACTATTTGAAAAAACGTAAGCGAAATCGCTAAATTTTTATTCCGAGCCATTCTAATGCCGTATTAAATAAAACCTGATTTTTGGTTTTGTCGTCTATTTCATTCATTAATTCTATAAATTTACCATGCTCTAAATCTCCAAGTGGAAAAGGGAAATCACTGCCAAGAGCTATTCTTTCGGCACCAAATAATTTAAGGTTGTATAAAAAAGCTTCTTTGTTGTGAACCAAAGAGTCGATATAAAATTTTGAGGTGTATGTTATCGGGTCGGCCACTAAATTGATATTGCATAAATCAGGTCTTGCATGGTAACCATGAGAAATACGACCAATGGTATGAGGAAAACAACCTCCTCCATGCGCAAACATTACCCTTAATTTTGGAAATTTATCAAATACACCTCCAAATATCATACTGCATATAGCCCTGCTGCTTTCGGCAGGCATTCCAACCAACCAAGGAAGCCAATATTTTTGCATATTTTCCTGTCCCATCATATCCCATGGATGAACAAAAATGCACATGTTTAATTTTTCGGCAGCAGCGTAAAATGGGAAAAAACGCTCGTCATCTAAATTATGGTTTAATATATTAGTGGCTATTTCAACACCAGGAAGATTAAGCTCGTATTTACATCTTGTAAGTTCTTGTACAGCCAAAGCTGTATCTTGCATTGGTAAAGTTGCCAGGCCAACAAATCTTGTTGGGTAATCGTTTTGAATATTAGCTAAAAAATTATTTACATAAATACTCCATTCGTGGGTGTGTTTTGGCTCTGCCCAATAGTAAAACAAAACTGGTACAATGCTTAAAGCCATTAATTGTACATTATGTTTATCCATGTGTTTTATAATGGTTTCGGGGTTCCAGCACAATTCGTCAATGGTTCTAAAAAATGTACCATCGGCTTTCATCATATTTGCTTTACCCGGCTGAAAATGGTCTAAGTAAATAAAATCGTTACCATACCCGTATTTTTCTTTTAGGTTTGGCAAATTTTCGGGTAAGATGTGTGCATGCACATCAATTTTTTTCATCATGTTTTATTAAACAAATCTTGGGTCAGATTCCATAACATGCCCACAGTTTTTGCATGTTCTTAAATCTATATTGTTGTAATAATCTTTAAATCTGGGTAAAAAATCTTTTTCAATGTTATGTAATTCAAAGTAAGTCTCGTGTAATTTATTATTACATTTTTCACAAAACCAAAGTAAGCCATCCATGTAACCCTTGCCTTCTCTTACACGTTCAATTACCAAACCAATTGAACCTTCAGTTCTTCCGGGAGAATGAGGAACTTTTGGCGGACAAAGAAACATATCTCCGGGGCCTAAATGTATTTCTTCTGCAACTCCGTTGTTTTGAATTTTTACAGTTATGTTTCCTTCAAGTTGATAGAAAAGCTCCTCTGTTTCGTTGTAGTGGTAATCTTTTCTAGCATTTGGTCCACCAACAATCATTACTATATAATCAGTACCTTCAGGATATAGATTTTTATTGGCAACGGGTGGTTTTAATAAATGACGATTTTCGTCAATCCACTTTTTAAGGTTAAAAGGTTTTCTTATTTCCATATTTATTTAAAGTCGTTTACAATATTTGCAAATGCTAAAGTGTCGGTTGCTTTTAAATCGCTAATATTATTGAGTTCTGCTTTTGCTAAAGCATAGTTTAAGTTTGCAGTTTCAGCCATATCAAACCACGATTTTTGGCTTCCGCCACCACTTGCAGGCCTGTAAGAATAATAAACTAAAGCATTATTAATGTAAAATCCATAAAAATTTCCTTTAGCAATACTAAATTCTTCATCATGTGCTATAATAATAAGAGAATCTTTTGTAAAATAATATTTTGCGTCATCTGATGTATTATCTTTTGATACAAATGAGATTACACTTTTATCTTTTAAAATTATTTTTTGTAAATCATCCAAATCAAATAAATCTCTCGCAAAAAAGCTTTCAATTGTTCTATTATGGTTGGTTAGTTTTGTTCCATTGGCATAAACTTCAAAATCTTTTACAGATGTTGTAAATGTATATTCTCGCGGAAAGGTAAAACCTGCTGGTGGTTGAATAGGTATTCTTTTATAGTTACCTCCATTTGTATTTCCATTGTTTGTTGTATTTTCTTTTTTACATGAAATACCTATCATCAAACTGATAGCAAAAGCGATAATAATTTTTGTTGGCTTCATAATATTTATTTTAAATGTTGGTTTAACCAGTCAAAAAATACCCTTTGCCATAAAATACTGTTTTGAGGTTTCAACATCCAGTGGTTTTCATCGGGGAAATATAAAAACCGGCTTGGTATTCCTTTAATTTGTGCTGCAGTAAAAGCTTCCATTCCTTGTGTTATAGGCACCCTAAAATCTTTTTCGTTATGTATTACAAGTATAGGTGTATCCCAATTTTTAACAAACTTATGTGGCGAGTTATCAAAGTTATTGGGTGATTTAGTTTGATTCCAATACGGTCCCTCGTTATCATGATTTGCAAAAAACATTTCTTCGGTGCTTCCATACCAACTTTCCATATTAAACATACCACAATGTGCAATAAAAGCCTTAAATCGCTTGTTGTGATTTCCGGCTAGCCAGTAAACGCTGTAACCTCCAAAACTTGCGCCTACTGCTCCAAGCTTTGTTTTATCTACAAACTTTTCGGCAGCAACATTATCTATGGCACTTAAATAATCTTTCATGCATTGTCCGCCATAATCGCCTGTAATGGCATCGTTCCATTCTGAACCAAAACCGGGTAGTCCTCTTCGGTTAGGGGCAACAACAATATATCCGTTTGATGCCATTAACTGAAAATTCCACCTGTAACTAAAAAACTGGCTTACCGGACTTTGCGGACCTCCTTGACAATACAACAATGCCGGATACTTTTTATTTGGGTCAAAATCGGGGGGATAGATAACCCATGTCAGCATTTTTTTATTTTCGGTTGTAGTAACCCAGCTTTCTTCAACTTTACCAAATTTTATATCGGTTAAATATTTTTGATTAATATTGGTTAATTGCCTTTCGGTATTGGTTTTAAATAAATTATCAATTACAAAAAACTCATTTGGCATTGATATACTCATTTTTGAACCTACTAAAACATGCTTGTTTGATGCAAATCTGTAATCAAATTCCGAATAATCATGATGGCCTTTAGTAATGGCAATGGTTTGAGAAAACGAACGTAATTTGGGGTCAAACAAAAAAATTTGTTTTGTTGCATTTACTACTGATGTAAATAAAATCCTTGTTTGATCAATCCATTGAAAAGCGGTAACGCTATTTTCAAAATTTAAAGTTAACGGAATTATTGGTTCAACCGTTGCCCTAATATTACCCTGCCTGTTTTGTTTTAGTGAGGCAAAGTCGTACATAACAATAACACTTTTATCGGCTTCGTTTCCAGGAGATTGCATTTGCAACCAGGCAAGTTTAGTGCCATCAGGACTAAATTGCGGATATCTATCGTATCCAAGATTTCTAAAACTTAAATTTTCTGTATTACCATTTTCGGTATTGTAAACATAAATATCGCTGTTGGTACTAATTGCACTGTTAGTACCGGTGAGTTTTTTGCAATTATATGCCAACAATTTACCATCAGGACTCCAATTATACTCATTATCTCCACCGTGTGGCGGCATTGGACAGTGGTATTTTTCTTCTTTCATTATATCGGTTGGCTCTTCAACAGCTTTGCCATTACTGTAATTTTGAATAAAAAGATGACTGTATTTATAATTACTCCATGTATCCCAATGCCTATACATAAGTCCATCAATAATTCTACCGGTAGTTTTATCTAAATCAGGGTAAATATCTTTGGCTTCTTTATCCAGTTTTACTTCTGCGGTAAAAGCAATTTTATTTAATGTGGGTGCATATTTATAACCTGTTATACCTCCTTTAAAATATGTAACCTGCGTAATTTTACCGGTTGAAATTTCATACTCATACAATTGAACTTTGTTGTTATTCCTTGCACTTAAAAAAGTAATAGCCATACCATCTGGTCTATATTTCACAGAGAATGCATTATCATTTTTATCGGTAATTGCTTTGGGCGCACCACCGATAACCGGAATTGTATAAATTATATTAAAACCAGAGTTTGACTTCCAGTCAAATTTTTTTGATGAAAACAATACTGTTTTACCATCGGGCGAAATTTGTGGACCACTTATTCGCTCAAGTTCCCAAAGTTTTTCGGGTGTAAGTTTTTGCTGAGCCAAAAGTATTGAAGGAAACATTAATAAAGTTAGTATATATTTCATTTTACCACATTAAAGATGCAATTTAGTTTTTTTTATAAACAAAAAAATTTTTGGGTCAATCATATCATTATCTACAGCGTTTAATTATTATAAAGCTTTTGCAATATTTTTATTATGTTATGAAATAAAATTTTGTATTTAATATTTTGCAGCCATGATTTTTGATTACATTGTTATTGGTGGTGGTATTGTTGGTTTATCTTCGGCATACCATATTTTAAAGCAAAACCCAAATTTAAAAGTTGCCGTTTTAGAGAAAGAAAATACTTTAGCGGCTCATCAAACCGGACATAATAGTGGTGTTATACACAGCGGAATTTATTATAAACCTGGAAGCCTAAAAGCTAAAAACTGCATAAATGGCTATAATATGCTGATTGATTTTTGTAATCTGCATGGCATACATTACGAGTTATGTGGTAAATTAATAGTAGCAACCAGTAATAAAGAACTAACCGAACTTGAAAAGTTATACAACCGAGGGCTTGAAAACGGACTGAAAGACATAAAACTGATAGAAAAAGAAGAAGCCAATGAAATAGAGCCACACGTAAATGCTGTAAAAGCCATACGAGTACCTTATACCGGAATAATAGATTACACGGCAGTTTGTGAAAAACTTGGAGAGTTATTTACACAAATGGGAGGCGAAATATACTTAGGTTATAAGGTTGAAAACATTACAACTTTTTATAATGGTGCAGAGATTTCAACTCCGCAAAAAACTTTTACCACGCAGCATTACATAAATTGTGCCGGCTTATACAGCGATAAGGTTGCTCAACTTACACAAAACGATTTAGATACGCGCATCATTCCATTTAGGGGTGAGTATTATATGCTGAAACCCGAAAAAAGGTATTTGGTAAAACACCTCATTTATCCGGTGCCTGACCCAAATTTTCCATTCCTTGGAGTACACTTTACTCGCATGGTTGATGGTAATATTGAAGCTGGACCTAATGCTGTATTTGCTTTTAAACGAGAAGGTTACAAAATGAGCGAGGTGGATTTACAAGAAATGCTTGAATCGTTGGCATGGCCTGGCTTTCAGAAAGTGATGCTAAAGTATTTTAAAACCGGTATGGGCGAATTTTACCGCAGTTTTTCAAAAGCAGCATTTACCAAAGCTTTGCAAAAACTTATTCCTGATGTGCAAGAAAACGATTTGATTCCAGCTGAAGCCGGTGTTAGAGCGCAAGCCTGCGATAAATTTGGCGGATTGATTGATGATTTTAAAATTATTCAAGAATCTAATGCCATACATATTTTAAATGCACCAAGCCCGGCTGCAACGTCAAGCCTTTCAATAGGTTCAACCATTGCAAATATGGCGCTTAAAAATCCTGTTGCTTATATTTCGTAGCATTTATTTATTTTAGTGTAATTCTAGGGATTTAAGTTTCAAACTTATTCTTGAAATTACCTTAAATTTAGAAGCATTATTTTGGTATTAATACTGAAAACCAACATATATGCTAAACGTAAGAATTTACGCTAATAAAAGGCCAATATCTTTATATTAATAGTGTTTTAAATTCTTAAAATTAAGTTAATGTTTTAATGTTTTTAGGCTTGGTGCGATTTTTGAATAATTTTGCCAAAATTTTTAACCGTAAATGAGAAAAATTGTAATCGCTTTATCAATTCTTGCATGTTGCTTAGGTTCAACCCTTAGTGCACAAAACAAAAACAAAACAACAGCACCGGTAAAAAACCCTGTTAAAGAAAAAAACAACTACGAAATATCAGTAACCATTAAAGGTATGCCCAACCGAAAATTATATTTAGGTTATTATTTTGGGAATAAACAGTATTTAAGAGATAGCGGATATACCGATGGTAATGGAAAAATAGTTTTTAAAGGAAACGAAAAACTTGAGGGTGGTTTTTACCTGATTGCCAGTGCCGAAAAAACCTTATTGTTTGATTTTATAGTAACTGAACAACATTTTAGCCTTGAAACAGATTCGAGTGATTTTTTAAATAATATGGTTGTAAAAGGTAGTAAAGAGAATGAGATTTTTTTTGAATACTCTCGATTTACCACCAAACTTGGCCGAAGAGCCATGGAACTTGAAAGAATGATAAAAGAAGCTGAGGGTGAGAAAAACGAAGCGAAGGTTACAGCATACAGAAACGAATACTCAGCATTACTTGATGACTTAAAAAAATACCGTGAAAGTATTATGCAAAAACACCCCGAGGTATTGCTTTCAAAAGTATTTAAAATTATGAATGAGATTAATGTGCCCGAACCGCCTCGCAATGCTAAAGGCGAAATAATTGACTCGATGTTTCAAATAAAATATTATTACGAGCATTACTTCGATAATTTTGATTGGGCTGATGAACGTATTGTACGCACACCGGTATTTCACAAAAAATTTGAAGATTTTATGTTGAAGTTTACGCTTCAAATTCCTGATAGCATTATAAAATCGGCCGACAAAGTGCTTACATTAGCCGAACAAGGAAAAGAAAATTTTAAATACTGCCTTTTTTGGATAACCAACCACTACGAAACAAGCCAATACATGGGAATGGATAAAATTTTTGTTCACATGGTTGATAATTACTACGCAAAAGGCAAAGCATTTTGGGTTGATGAAACATTGCTTTTTAAAATGAAAGACCGTGCTGATAATATAAGGCATAACATACTTGGTGTAAAAGGAAAAAATCTTACCATGTTAGATACATCACATGTTTATCAAAGTCTTTACAATATAAAAGCAAAATATACAGTTTTAATTTTTTACGATGCCACTTGCTACAAATGCAAAGAAGAAATGCCTAAATTAAAAGACTTATATAACGAAATGAATGTAGGCGTAAAAACTGAGAAAAAATTAGATGTTTTTGCTGTTAGCCTTACTGCCGACCCAAATGAATGGCTAAAATACCTTAGAGAAAATAAATTTAAATGGCTAAATGTTTACGACCCCAATAACGAAACAAACTTTAGAAGGTATTATGATGTTTACAGCACTCCTGTTGTGTATTTGCTAAATAAAGACAAAGAAATAATTGCTAAAAGGCTAAGTGTAGAACAAATTAAAGACTTTATTAAAGATTACGAACGGGTAAAAATGCAATAGCAACTGAATAAAAAAATGCACTATTAACCTTTGAATTGCAAACATTTAAACTTTTTTTATTAGCATTGTAATAAATTTACGGCTTTAAAACTGTTATGATAAACCAAACAAAAAAAAGCCTGGCCGTTTTTTTACTCTTTACTTTATTCTGCAAACTCAACGCTCAAATTTCTTCATTTGATAATACTTTTAATACGCCATTTCTAAAATATGGCAGCGGGCTTGGCCCTGATGCTGAAGTTAGAACCATATTGCCATTGGCTAATAACAAGTATATTATAGGCGGTTGGTTTGCATATTATAATGGTACAGAAGTTCAGCGTATTGCATTAATAAACGAAGATGGAGAGTTAGACCAAACTTTTAATGCGGGCAGAGGCTTTAATGGTGTTGTACAAAAAATTGTTCAACAACCCGATGGCAAATTTATTGTAGCCGGAGATTTTACAACTTTTAACAACCAAAGCGCAAACAGAATTGTAAGACTAAACAGCAATGGCAGTCGCGATAATACTTTTAATGCTAGTGCAAACAATATTATTAGAGGTTTGGAAGTATTACCTGACGGAAAAATATTAATTGCCGGTTGGTTTACGCAGGTTAATGGTCAAAACATAAATTATTTAGCAAGGCTTGAACCAAATGGCGATATTGATACAAACTTTTATGTAAACTTAACTGACAATTACATAAATACGTTGCAAGTTTTAACCAATGGTACTTTTTACATTGGTGGAGGTTTTGATACTGTATCAGGATTTACAAGAAAACACCTTGCTCGCATGCAATCAAATGGTTTGCTCGATACTGTGTTTAACACTTCAAATGGAAGCAATGGCGATATTACGGGTATGTTGGTTCAACCAAACGGCAAAATACTTATTGGCGGTTGGTTTAATTCTTACAGCGGTTTTCCTCGAAGCAAAATTGCACGCGTAAATTCTGACGGCTCATTAGATACCGATTTTATTGTTGGTGATGGAGCAAACAGTGATGTAAATACCTTTGCTGTTCAAAGTGACGGTAAAATAATTATAGGTGGTTTTTTTAATGTTTACAATGGTGTAAACCGAGAAAATATTGCCAGATTAAATGAAAATGGCAGCCTTGATAACTCTTTTGATATTGGTATAGGCTTTACTCAAGGTGTATTAAATTATGTTGTTAGGGTAAGTGCATTTGCCATAAATAGTAGTGGTAATATTTATGTTGGTGGAGATTTTATAAGATACAATGGCTTTAACAAATCATGTTTATTACGGTTAAATACCAATGGCAGTTTTGATGGTGAATTTAACCCATATAACGGTACTGATGGTTTTGTAAACCAAGTTGCACTTTTGCCCGATAACAATTATTTAATTGCCGGAAATTTTACGGCATATAACAATGTATATAAACGCGGTAATATGATTAAATTACACGCCAACGGATTGCACAATCAATCGCTTTTTGCTGTGTTTAACCAACCTATTAAAGCATTTGTGGCTGAACCTAACGGGCTTGTTACTGCTGTTGGAAATTTTAGTTGGGTAAATGGTTCAAGTGCCAATAAAATTGTTAGGCTTTTTGCAGATGGTAGTTATGATAGCTCTTTTAATGCATTTGACGGAGGATTTAACGAAATGCCTTTAGCCATTACTTTACTTAATAACAAATACCTAATAGGTGGTATTTCGGGCTTGTATAAGGGGCGTTTTATAGGTGCATTAGAACTTATAAACCGAGATGGCAGCCTTGATACCTTGTTCGGTTTTCACAATTCAGTGCCGGGAACCGTAAATTGTTTTCATAAACAAAAAGACGGAAAAATATTGGTTGCAGGAAATGGATTTGCATCAAAAATATTTCGCTTAAATACCGATGGAACATTAGATAATAATTTTATTTCTCCATTCACTGCATTAAATGCCAATATTACTGCCGTAACAACCGATACTGCTAATAAAATACTTGTGGCTATAACTGTTTCAGGCTTTACAAGGGTACTTCGTTTATTTGAAAACGGTACGGTTGATACCGATTTTAATAGCGGAACCGGAACATCAGGTCAAATATTTAACATCACGGTTCAAACAGATGGAAAAATACTATTAGGTGGTAGTTTTACCAGTTACAACAGCATTTTTGCAAACCGTATAATTCGTTTAAATTATGATGGCAGCTACGACTTTAATTTTGTTAGTGGTGGTGGAACAAACGGTAATGTAAGACATATTTTATTTGAACCAAACGGTAAACTTATGGTTGCCGGTGATTTTAATTTTCTATCAGGCAGATATATTGGAGGTGTTGGTCGTTTAATTAACGATAGAATTATAAATATGACTGAAATAAGCGGTAAAATTTGCGGTGGTGGTAAACTACTTGTAAACTACAATGCTACCGGAAGTTATTTTAACAATAACCGATTTATAGTACAACTATCTGATATAAACGGCAACTTTACAAATCCCACAAACTTAGGCGAAGGATTTAATAGCGGACAAAGCAGCATTCTTTGCAACATACCTATTAATTTACCGGCAAGCAATAATTATCGCATTAGAGTTGTAAGCACTGCTCCGTATATTATTAGCAACGACAACGGTAGCAATTTAACTTTTGAATTGTGCCCTGCAATTTCAATTACCAATCAGTTAAAAAATAGTTACTGCCAAAACGAAGCATTAAATGTAACTTTTGAAGCAATTGGAACCTACGGTAACGGAAATTTATTTACAGTTCAAATTTCTGATAGCTTAGGCAATTTCAGCAATGCAACAAACCTTGCATCTTTTTCGGGTAGTGGCCAAAGCGGCACCATACAAACCATAATTCCGGTTGATTTCGCCCCCGGAAATAAATACAGAATACGTGTTGTAAGCACCAATCCAGTTATTGAATCTATAAATAACGGATTTGATATTGCTGTAAATTTAAGACCAAATGTTTCAATAGAGTTAAATGGTGTAGCCAATTTTTGTCTTGGAGATAGTTCTCTAATTTCAGCATCTGTAAGTTCTAATGTAAAAAGTATTATTTGGCTTTACAACCAAAACCCCAAAAGCCCTGCTGATACTTTCTTATCAACTTATGCAAAACTTTCAGGCAATTACACTGCAAGGGTTACAAGTGTAAATGGTTGTGCTGCAAATTCAAATACTGTTTCAGTTAATACTTTTCAAAACAATTTGGCTCAAATTGGTCTTAACCGAACGCAAAGTTGTTTGTTTGGCAACAGTTTTACATTTTCTGACTTAACTCTATCATCAAACAAAACCGGCCGTATTTGGACAATTAACAATCAAAATTTTTCAGATTCGATTATTACACGCCATTTTAATAATCCAGGAAGATATGTTGCAAGGCTGGTAATTAATTATAACGATGGCTGTATTGATACTGCAAGACAAGAAATAACTGTTCACCCACAAACCAATATCAATATTTCAATTAATAATGCAAACCAATGCTTAAATAATAACCAATTTATTTTTACTGATAGTTCTACCATTCAATCGGGCTTTTACACCCGTTTATGGAACTTTGGTCAAAGCGAATTTTATTCTACGCCATCGGTTCAAAAAAAATATGGAAATATTGGTTCGTTTCAGGTTCGCCTAAGAACAGTAACCGATTTTGGGTGTGTTGATTCTGCTCTTGCAGTAGTAAATATAAATCCAAATCCGGTTGCTAAATTTGGCTATACTGCAGTAGTACCATGTTTTGATAATAATTTATTTTTATTCAGAGATTCATCAACCATACAAAACGGCAGCATTGATCATGTTGTATGGCAATTCCCAGGCTACCCTCCTTCTTTAGCGCCAAATCCGGGAATAACATTTCCTGCAGTAGGTTTAAATCGTGTTCAACTGGTTGCAGTAAGCAAATTAGGTTGTACCGATACCATTGTTTCAAACATTAACGTTTTGCCAAACCCTCAAAAACCATATATTGTTTATTTAAACGGAAGACTTGAAACCATGCCCGGATTTTTTTACCGTTGGTATATAAATGGAGTACAAGTAAATGATAGTAATGGAAGATTTTTTACACCAAAAGTTCCGGGAAATTACACGGTTAGGGTTTTTAATGAAAACAACTGTAGTAATATTTCCGATCCGTTTATTATTACAAACGTTGGTATTAGCCATAATTATGAAAGTAATTTTTACTTCTCAATTCATCCAAATCCTGCATCAAATTATTTTGTATTAAATGCCAATGATATTGGTACAGTAAAAATAACCGATATGCAAGGAAAAGAATTAATGCGTTTTGAACACATTGAAAAAGAAACCATTGTAAATACAGAAAGCTTACAAAAAGGTATGTATTTTATTCACTTTGCTAACAAAACAAAACAACGCAGCACAAAGATTATTATACAGTAAATGAAATTAAACATTTTAGCTTTTGCGGCACACCCTGATGATGTTGAGCTTGCCGCAGGAGGTACCATTATAAAACATATAAAAAAAGGCTATAAAGTTGGCATTGCAGATATTACAAAAGGCGAACTTGGAACCAGAGGCAATGCAGAAACGAGATTTAATGAAACGTTAGAAGCTAATAAAATTTTAGGATTAAGTATTCGCGAAAACCTTGAACTGCCTGATGGATTTTTTAATAAAAACCACGATAGTTTAATTAAAGTAATAACATGTATAAGAAAATATCAACCTGATATTGTTTTATGTAATGCTATATACGACAGGCACACTGACCACGGAAAGGCAGCCGATCTTGTAGCTGAAGCTGCTTTTCTTTCGGGTTTAATAAAAATTGAAACTTTTGAAAACAAAAATTTACAAGAAGCCTGGAGGCCAAAAAACGTTTATCATTACATACAAGACCGATATATAAAACCCGATTTTGTAGTTGATATTTCTGACTATTTTGAAGATAAAATGAATGCTATAAAAGCTTATAAAAGCCAGTTTTATAACCCTGATTCAATAGAGCCGCAAACACCCATATCAGGTAAAGATTTTATGGAGTTTTTAAATGCAAGAGCTAAGGAATTTGGAAGAGCAATAGGGGTAAAATACGGAGAAGGATTTACCGTTAAAAAACCGGTTGGAATAAGCAACTTGTTTGATATTTTTTAAATTTTTAGTGAAACGAAGTGGTTTTTACCTTTTTAATATTAATCAAATCGAGTTGAATGTTTTTTAGTTCGGCTTTGGTTTCAAACTCACTTATAATTTCAAGTATATCATAATCAACAAAATTACATTCGCTGCCATCAACTGTTAATAGGCTGTATTCAGGAATGGCATCTAGCGCTTTTCTAAGGTTTACTTTGTTTAAAAAAGTTACATTGGTATTTAGCTTAATGGTATAGCTGCGATATAATCCTGTAGAGTGTTTTATAACCTTAAACTCTTCGTTATAATTGTTTTTTATGATATAGTAAATACTTATAAGCAAACCAATACTTACACCCATTAATAAATCAGTAAACAAAATCATTATAATAGTGATGATAAATGGTGCAAATTGCCTGAAGCCTGTTAATGCCATGTTTTTAAACAACGATGGTTTTGCCATTTTAAAGCCGGTAATAATTAAAATTATGGCAAGTGCAGAATCAGGAATAAATTTTATAAAATCGGCAAGTAATAAAACAGCAAGCAGCAGTAACAACCCGTGCGTAAATGCAGAAAGTTTGGTTCTGGCACCTGCTTGAACATTTGCAGCACCTCTTACAACCACAGCAGTTATTGGCAATGCCCCAACCATACCGCATAAAATATTGCCAATCCCATGAGCTATCAATTCACGGTTTACGGGAGTTATTCGGTTTTGCTTATCGAGCTTGTCAACGGCTTCTACACAAAGCAATGTTTCTAAGGTTGCAAGCAGCCCAATGGTTAAGCCGTTTTCCCAAATTTGTTTCGATACAAAAAGAGCCGAAAAATCAGGCATCACAAAATCATTAAAAATATTATCAGGCAGGTTTACCAAATGAATTTCATCAAGGTAAAGTTTTGGGTCAAACAAATAATAAATTTTACCTAAAAAAACCGCCAACAAAACCACACCTATTGAGTAAGGAAAAAAACGCCAGTTTTTTAGTTTGGTATTGCTGTGAACCAAAAACACTGCAATTGATGAAAGACTAATGATTATAACACCAATATGAATTTGAGATGAAATATGACTAACACTTGAAAAAAATTTTTGACTAAATGCCGTTGACCAAAAATCGGGTAAATTATAGCCAAGGGCAATAGGAATTTGCTTTGATATAAGAATGATGCCAATAGCTGCCAACATACCTTTAATAACAGCCGATGGAAAATAATAAGCAACTGCGCCAAGCTTAAAAATACCCAATAACAATTGAAAAATTCCGGCAATAACAACCGAAAGCAAAAACACTCTGTAATCTCCAGATGAAGCTATAGCCGCAGCAACCACACTTGTAAGCCCGGCAGCCGGGCCTGATACGCCAAGTTGCGAGCCGCTTATTAAACTTACAACCATTCCGCCAATTATGCCAGACATTATACCTGCATATAATGGCGCACCGCTTGCCATGGCTATACCAAGGCACAAAGGCAAAGCAACAAAAAACACACTAATACCCGCAGGCAAATCGTATTTAAGCCAAACCAAACGGTAATATTTAGTAGTAGCGCTCAATACAGTTATTCATTACAATGGGTCAACATCAGCAAAAATCAAACAATTTTTAAATTCTTTTAAGGCTAATATGTTATTTATGCAACCAAAAATTACCTGTTTGGTTTGAGCCAAATTTTTATTGTTTCTTTTAATTTTAATAAGCAGTTGTTGTATATATAAGTTTCTTATTTTACTTACATGCGGTGCTTCAGGTCCTAAAACAGTTAACGATTGAAGTTCCCGTTTAATGGCATTAGCCAATAAATAGGCACCATTTTTAGCCGTTTTAAAATCTTTGTGTTTTACATACAACTTTATTAACCTTGTAAAAGGCGGGTATAAAAATTTTTCTCTTTCATATATCTCTTTATTATACAACTGCTCAAAATCATGGCTTGCTGCACAATTTATAACATGGTGACCGGTTTGCGTTGCCTGAACAATTACAAGGCCCTGCTTATCCCTCCTACCTGTTCTGCCGGCAACTTGCTCAATTAGTTGAAAAGCTCTTTCGCTTGCCCTAAAATCGGGAAACGAAAACAACTGATCGGCATTAATGATGCCTGCTAAATTTACTTTTTCAAAATCAAGACCTTTACTAAGCATTTGTGTTCCAACCAAAATATCAGCCCTATGTTGTTCAAACTCGCTTATTATTTGTTCGTGGCCGTGTTTTGTTTTGGCTGCATCTAAATCAAGCCGAGAAATGCGTGCCTCAGGAAATAACACTTTCAACTCATCTTCTATTTTTTCGGTTCCAAAACCTTTAAAACTTAAATCATTTCCACCACATGCAAGACAGGTTGAAGGTATTTTTTGCAAGTAGCCGCAATAATGGCATTTCATTGATTCTATTCCTTTATGGTACGATAAACCAATATCGCAGTTGGCACATTTTAAAATCCAACGGCAGGTTTTACATTCAAGTATCGGAGCATAGCCTCTGCGATTTTGAAATAGAATTATCTGTCCGTTTTCGCTTAAACTTTGTTTAATAGCATTGTATAACACCGAAGTAAAATGGCCTCCAACCATTTTTTTTAAACGTACTTCTTCAGCAATATCAACAGTAGTTATTTTTGGCAGTTTTACATTTCCGTGTCGGTAATCGAGTTTTACCAATCCATATCGATTTTGCATGGCATTAAAATAGCTTTCTACCGAAGGTGTGGCCGAACCCAAAATACAATCAGCTCCATGTTGGTGTGCCAAATAAATGGCCGTATCGCGGGCGTGGAAGCGTGGCGCTGGGTCTTGTTGCTTATAAGCAGTTTCGTGTTCTTCATCAACCACTATCAAACCCAAATTACTAAAAGGTAAAAACAATGCAGAACGTGCACCTATAATCAGGTTAATTTTTTTGTCCATTACCTTTTGCCAAATCTCTACCCTTTCGTTGTTGCTGTATTTGCTGTGAAACGAAATGCAGGTATGCCCAAAGTATTTTTCAATACGATTTACAATTTGCGATGTAAGTGCTATTTCGGGCAATAAATACAATACCTGCTTGTTTTGAGTCAAGGCTTCTTTAATTAAGTTTACATAAATATGTGTTTTTCCGCTACCTGTTACGCCATGTATTAAAACTGTTTTTTTTTCGGCAAAAAACGCTTTTACTTTTTGGTATGCTTCATGTTGTTCGGGGTTTAGCTCAAATTCTGTTTCAGGCATTTCATCAATGGCGATTCTGTCAACATGCAGCTCATATAAATCAAAAATATTTTTTTTAAGTAACGTGTTTACACTTGCTGCATTTACACCCGGAGTTTTTAATAACATTGCCCTGCTTATATGTTTATGCGAAAACGACAGATTGATGTATGCCAGCAGCACATTTAACTGCTTTTCGCTTTTTTCAAGTTGTTTAATCAGTTGTTCTTTTGCTGCATCGTTTTGGTAGTCATCGTACAGTTTTATGCATGTAATAAATTTAGGGGTATATTTTTCATCAATTTGCTCATGCAATAAAATTATGCCTTTTGCATACATGCTTTTTATTACAGGCATTACTGTTTTTATCTGCAAAATTTGTATTACTTCATCAATGGTTAATTGTGTTTTTATTTCTAGAGCTTCGGCTATCAAATACTCTTTATCATCAAGCACCATGCTTTTATAATCAACTTCAGGTACAAGGGTAATTACCGTTTTGCTTTGCAATTTTAATGCAGAAGGCAATGCGGCACTCATTACATCGCCAATGCTGCACATATAGTAATTACTCATCCATTGCCAAAATGTAAGCTGATGCTGGTTTACAACGGGTTCATTATCTATAACACTTAAAATATACTTTGCCTCGTAATCTTTTGGAGGATTGTGATGAATTTGAGCAACAATGGCCGCATACACCTTGCTTGAACCAAACTGCACTGCAACTCTTATACCTGTTTGAATACTTCTCTCATACTCGGCCGGTATGCGGTAAGTATAAAGTTTATTAAGGTTTACGGGTAAAATTACGTTTACAAATGTGGCTAATGCTTCTTCCAAAAAATCATTTTTTTTTCTTTTTGCAAAGTATCAATATTTACTATTTGTTGAACACAATTTGGCTCAAAGAAAAAATTAAACCCCTGATTATATTTAATTTAATGTTTTGTAAAGTACTTTGCATTGCATAATACCAGGCTGTATTTATTTTTGTACCCGATTAACGAAAATTTAGCATTAAATGGATATTGAAAACACCAAAGCGCAAATGAAAAAAGGCATTCTTGAATACTGTATATTGAGTATTTTAAGCAAAGGTGAATTTTATGTGAGCGATATTTTAGAAGAATTAAAAAAAGCCGACCTGCTTGTTGTTGAAGGCACACTTTATCCGTTGCTAAACCGTTTAAAAAACGATAATTTACTAACTTACAACTGGGTTGAAAGTAAAAGCGGACCACCAAGAAAATATTACTGCCTTACCGAAAGAGGTAAAACATTTTTAAACGAATTGAGAAAAACTTGGGTAAATTTGGTTCAGGCAGTAAACTTGATTACAAACAACAAAACACCAAACAATATATGAACAAAGTATTTCAAATAAACCTTGCCGGGGTAATTTTTAGTATTGATGAACATGCTTACGAAAAACTGAGTGAATACACCAACAAACTTAAGCAACATTTTTCAGACCAACCAGAAGTGGTTACAGATATACAAAACCGTATGGCCGAATTGTTTTTGCAAAAAGCAGGACAAGGAAATATAATTTACATAAACCATGTTGATGAAGTAATATCAATACTTGGCAATACCGAAGATATAGCAGGTAACGAAGTAAATGATGAACCAAAAACAAACCAACCACCACAACGACTAAAAAAACTAAGACGCAACCCTTTTGATGAAAGCCTTGGAGGTGTATGCAGCGGCATAGCTGCCTTTTTTGGTGTTGATACTGTTATTATTAGGATTCTCTTTGTTGCATCGGTAATTATATATGGAACAGGCATATTGTTTTACTTAATTCTTTGGGCTGTATTGCCAAAGGCCGAAGGCGAAGAAGCAGAGCTAATGAAACTGCAAAAAGAACAGCAAACAAAAAAATTATTTCGCGACCCTGATAATAGAATACTTGGTGGCGTAAGTAGTGGCATTGCAGGTTATTTTGGATTTGATATAATTTGGGTAAGACTATTTTTTATAGCATCGTTGTTTTTATTTGGTACCGGATTTTGGTTGTATATTTTGCTTTGGGTTATTGTACCAAAAGCCGTTTCGGCAACTGATAAACTAATAATGAAAGGTATATCACCATCTCTTAAAAATCTGCAACAACATATCGCAGAAAACACTACACAAAATTTATCGGCAAAAAGTATTAATAAAACATCAAAATTGGTATCGGTTGCATTTAAGTTATTAATTGGCTTTATAGCATTTTTTATCTTCTTAGCCATTGTAACTTTTAGTGTTGCCACAATTGCTTTTTATTTCGGTGTTGGAAATATTGAATGGCTCAATCATCTTATTAATATTACATTATCAGACGCTTCGGTTTTATGGAGTGGCAAAATTGGATTGCTTATAACAATATTAATTCCTTTAATCGGCTTGCTGTTTTTGTTGCTTAGGTTAGTTTTTCACTTTAAAACTAATTTTAAGATTTGGCTTCTTGCACTAACAACCTTTTTTATTTTTGGTATGGGTTTATTATTTTATGCAGCAATTTCTTTCGGTTCAAGCATAAGCTATAAAAACAGCAAAAATAAAATTACACAAATTACACCTTCTGATACATTGGTTATTTATGGTATTGAAACCAAAAAAGTTTCTGGCGAAGTGTCAATTAACACCAACGAAGGCGAAATAACCGTTTACAACAAAGGCATAATTGTAGAAAACAACAAAGTATTTATAGAAATAAACGAATTTAAAATTACCCAATTAGCCTACGGTAAAGAGCCATTATTAAAAGTAAAATATATGGCAAAAGGCAAAAATGCCGATGATGCCATGGTACATATAAAACAAATTTTGTATGAACCAACAATTGATGGAAAAAATATATACATCCCCCAGTTTCTAAGTTTAACTAATGATGCGCAGTTTCGCTGGCAGGAGATTAGCGTAGATTTGCAAGTGCCCGAAGGTACCATAATTGTAATTGATGAATCGGCCCGAAATGTGCTTGATGATAATAATATTGATGAAGCCGATGGTTCAATTTATGAAATGCGTAACGGCATGCTTACCTGTAAAAACTGTGTAGAACCAATAGAGCAAACTGAGCCAAAAAGCAAAACCAATGACGAAATAAAAATAGATGCAGGCCCAATTAAAATTGAAGTAAGCGATGGAAAAGAAGAAAAAATAAGTATAAAGATTGATGACCAAGAACCTGTAAAAAAAACGGAAAAAGTAATTATAAAAGATGGTGAGAAAACCACCATTGAAGAAACCAAAGCAGGCCCAATTATTATAAAAAAGAAAAAAACAGTAAAAGAAGAATAAACAAATTTTATTCTTTCCAAACGTTCGGAAATAAAAACCACGCAAGAGCAAGAATCATAGCGTTAAATAAAAATAATACCAACAAGTCTTTATAAACCAATGCTGCATCAATTCCATCCATTGCACGTTTAGTTGCTTTAATTAAAATAAGCAACAATGGAATAATAACCGGCAGGCTTAAAACAGGCATTAATAAACTGCCGTTTCCGCTTTTTGCCGATATTGCCGAAAGCATGGTAAATGTAAATGCAAAACCAATACTGCCTAATGCAATTGTTATTATGTAAAGTAATTTAAAGCCAACATCAAACCCAAGCAAAACAGAATATACCAATAAGCACAACAAACCTAAAAACACATTTAGCATTGCATTGTATATAAGTTTGGCAAACAACAAATTTTGCGGATTGCTTATACCATGATAATACAAATTTTTGCCCTTACTTTCGCCAATAAAACTTTTAGCCACAGCATTTATCGATACAAACAGCATAATTACCCAAAACAAAGCATTCCATGTTGGGTTATTTAAAAAACGTACTGCCAAATACACCACAAATACTGATGAAAAAACCTGAAGCATAAAACCGTTTAATGCAAAACGTTGCCTCCATTCTATGGTAAATTCTTTTTTTATCAGTATCAGCAGGGTTTTCAAAATATATCGGCTTCAAAAGTAAAAAAATATGGTTTATGTGCCTGCTATAAATATTTTTGCGCTGAACCAAAAGACATTATTGTTATTTTAAAGGGTTCAGTAAATAAAAAATGAAAAAAATTTTAGTAGCCAACCGTGGCGAAATTGCCCTACGCGTAATGCGAACCGCCAAAGAAATGGGCATAAAAACAGTTGCCGTATATAGCGAAGCAGACAGAACTGCCCTTCATGTAAGATATGCCGATGAAGCAGTGTGTATAGGCCCACCACCCAGCAACCAAAGCTATTTATTAGGCGATAAAATTATTGACGTAGCCAAAGCTACCGGTGCAGATGCCATACATCCCGGTTACGGATTTTTAAGCGAAAATGCACATTTTGCAAAGAGGGTTAAAGAAGCCGGTTTAATTTTTATTGGCCCAAGTGCCGAGAGTATGGAAATAATGGGCAGTAAAATTAGCGCCAAACAAGCTGTAAGCAAGTACAATGTTCCGCTTGTTCCCGGATTGCAGGAAGCTATAAAAGACATAAATGAAGCACGGCAAGTTGCCGAAAAAATTGGCTATCCGGTTTTAATAAAAGCCAGTGCCGGTGGTGGTGGCAAAGGCATGAGGGTTGTAAACCACCCTGAAGAGTTTGATGAAAATATACGCATGGCTCAATCTGAGGCAAGAAACGCCTTTGGCGATGACAGTGTTTTTATCGAAAAATATGTGGCTTCACCAAAACATATTGAAATACAAATTTTAGGCGACCAACACGGAAATGTGGTGTATTTGTTTGAACGCGAATGCAGCATACAACGCAGGCACCAAAAACTTATTGAAGAAGCACCAAGCAGTTGCCTAACTCCAGAAATTAGAAAAGCAATGGGCGAAGCTGCTGTTAACGTAGCTAAAGCATGCAACTATTTTAGTGCCGGAACTGTTGAGTTTTTAGTTGATGAAAAACTGAACTTTTACTTTCTTGAAATGAATACACGATTACAGGTTGAACACCCCGTTACAGAACAAATAACGGGTTTAGACCTGGTAAAAGAACAAATTAGAATTGCGCGTGGCGAAATATTAGGTTATTCACAAAACGATTTAAACATACATGGTCATGCCATTGAATTACGTGTATGTGCCGAAGACCCTTTAAATAACTTTTTACCCGATATTGGCAAACTTAAAACCTACAAAACTCCACAAGGGTATGGTGTTAGGGTTGACGACAGTTTTGAGCAGGGTATGGAAATACCCATACAATATGACCCTATGATTGCAAAATTGATAACCTTTGGAAAAACCCGCGAAGAAGCAAGACTTAGAATGATTCGCGCTATTAGTGATTATCATATTTCGGGAATTGAAACAACTTTACCATTTGGGCTTTTTGCAATGAATCATGAAGCTTATATATCGGGTAACTTTGATACAAAGTTTATCGAAAAATACTTTAATCCCGAACTTTTAATTCAAAACAATACCGAACTTAACCAAGTAACTGCATTTGCAGCAGGCGAACTTTTTTATAAAAACAACAGCAAACAACAGCAAGAAGCAAAGCCTGAAACCGAAAGCAACTGGAGTTTAAAACGAAGGCAGTACTAAACTTTATACATTTTTTATATTGTGTTTAAATTGCTTTGCTTTTTAAAAAGGCTTTTTAAAAATTATATCGGTTATTTGTATGTACTTTTTAATTTAAATGTTAATAATGCGTAAACATATAATTTGGCTAAGTTTGTTTTTGTTTATTTCGGCAAGCATTTCGGCACAAACCAAACTTGTTTTAGACAGTAAAATATTAGGCGGGCATTGCACCGATTATTTTGATTTAAACGAGCGTGGCTTTATACTTCAATACACCAAGGGGCAAAATGCCGATGTTGGCCGCGATAAAAAAACCGAAAAAGTTAGCGCAACCTTTTATTATTTTAGTAAAGACCTAACAAAACGCGCAACTTTAAAAGCCGATATTACATACAATGTAAAAGCATTTGCCAATGAAGCCTTATTAATTATTACTGATGAATTTAATAACCTTTATACTGTAAACGTGTTTGATTATACCGGTAAAAAAGTGGCAAGCTTTTATTTTAATATTACAAATTTCGGGCTTAATTCAAGTCAAATTTCGCGCATGTTTTTTACCGATAAAAACCAACTGGTTTTTGAAGTTATTGACATAAGAAATCAAACACACTTGTTTTACATTGATGTGCTTGATAAAAATACCGAATTTAAACAAGCCGATATTCCTTTGCCATCATCAAACCCTTTAAAAACCATGCAAAATACCACCAATTGGATGTTTTTACAAGAAACAAAAGGCTTTTATGTAATGTATCGTGTTGGCACCAATGCAGAGTTTGGGGCAACCAGTGCAAGCTGTCACTTGGCTTTTTATGCTAGCGATTTTACCCTATACCGCGAATTACTTATTGATAATATTTTACAGCCCGGCCAAAGTATGATGAGCAAAAACTTTGCTCTAACACTAAATTACAACACACAACAAGTTATTGTATCGGCAATTATAAATAATAAAGCAAAACCTCAGGTACTAACTGCCGCTTATGGCTTGAGCCAAAACAGCGTTTTAATGAAACAATTATGGCGAAACGAAACCGATTTAATTATTAGTTCACGCCATAGAATTATTGATCTTGATGGTGTTTCAATTCCTCCTGCCCCTACCCTTTTGTTTAATGGTAATTCAACCTACGCACTAGTAGGTGGTGGTCGCGGAACTATTTCCGAAGAAAAACTTAATCAGTTTATATGCATTAATCAAACAGGCCAAATTACCTACAATATGTTGCAAAAAGGCACTCTCGAAAGTTTAAATTTGGATGCATATTGCGTTGATGCCGATAATATGTACGATAGAATACACAAACTTAAAATGCAACCTACATTAAAATCGTTTTGCGAACAGGTAAGCATTGAGGCTCTTGATATTTTTGTTGGAGACAATGGTGAAGAACTTGCTATACTAAAAGATAATGCACGAAAATTAGTTAACGTTTTTTATTTTAAATAACTGTTTGTTTGAACCAAAAAGTAAAAACATGGCTTAAACGTTTTGGCATTGTTGGCTTTTTATTTTTTCTGATAAAAGGCTTAATTTGGCTTGCCATTTTCTTTGGTATTTGGAAAATGTTTTAGTTATATTCAATCATTCCTTAAAACAAGGTTTTTCTTCTTCCAATAAATAATTATTTTACTTCCTACTCACCTCACCAATGTTACTGTGCCTTTTAGTGTTTTGCCTACATTATCGTTCGATACAATGTTGAGCGTATATATATAAACATCGGCTGCAAGCGGTTTACCGTTTTTATCCATTCCCGTAAACGGTGGTTCGTTATCATTACACTCATATACCAGCAATCCCCATCGGTTATAAATTTGCATTTGCCATGTTTTTATGTCAATGCCAATAGGTTTAAAACTGTCGTTCAATCCATCGGCATTGGCGGTAATGGCATTGGGTAAATATACCTGTAAGCCCGGTTCTACATATATATAATTTTGTTTTGTTATAGTATCGCTGCATTGCCATTTGTTTGTTGCTATGAGCCTTATGGTATAATAACCGCTTTGATTGTATCGTACGGTTGGGCTTTGTTGTGTTGATGTGGTTCCGTTTCCAAAATTCCAAAGCCATGTTCCTTCGCCCTGTTGTATATTACTATTATTGGCAAATGTAAATACGGCATCTTGTACCGGTGCCCGTAACCTGTCGGCTGCAAATGATGCTACCGGCTTTGCATATACCGTTATTGCTTGGGTAATTATAAATGTATCGGTGCATCCATCGGGTGTTGATGCTGTTAGCATTATATCATATTTACCTGTATCTGTAAATATTAATTTTGGTTCAAACAATGTTGATTGCTTATTGTGCCAATACCAATTGTAATTAAGCATTTGTGTGGGCTCTATTTGGGTATTGTTTTCAGGTACTATGCCTTCCATTTGGCATAATGTATTTTGTGGTAGTGTAAAAACCGCTTTGGGATTGGCATTGGGTTCAAGTTGTATGATGAGGGTATCGCTCGTTTGGCAATTATCTTTTACTATAAATGTAAAAGTTGTTTTTTCGGCTTTTATCAAGTATAAACTGTCACTTTCGGCTATGTGTATCGTGTCTGTTTGATACCAGTTGTATTTTATCGGCTCTTTACCTCCATTTGTTTTGGGGTTTAATATTATTGGCTTACCCATACACACATTTTGTGGCAAGTATGGTTTTATGTGTATGGGTTTTATTATTCTTATATTCAGGCTGTCTGTTGCTTGGTTTGCAGTACATCCATCTGTTAATACTGCCCACAACATTGTATCGGCTTGTGGCCTGATGGATGCAACATAAACATAGGTACCCAAAACACTATCAAATTTAAATTTATTTATGGTATCTGGCTCATGCCCTAACCATGCTATTTGGTATTTTGCAGACATGCCTCCTGTTGCCACTGCTTTTATGGTATTGAGCATGTTTTTGCAAAGCAAGGTATCCAACATAAGTTGTAAGTTTAGTTTTGGTAATACCGAAATGGTTATGCTATATGTATCGGTTTTATTTTCGCAGTAATGCTTATTTAATAAATAATATAGTTTTGTACTGTCGGCATTTATAATTTGAAGCTTTTTATTGGTTTGAGTCAATGCTTCAAATAACCGGTTGTGCCATATAAAGTTATTAAACAATGTATCGGTTGTTGGTATAATGGCAATGTTTGAACCATAACAAACTAAAGTATCCGCTATTATAAGCGGCTTTTTCTCGCCTACCATAACTATTACAGAATCTATTGCAGGTGTTGAACATCCATCGGTTAGTTGAATATAAAACTTTGCCGATGTATCGGCTATTATGGTTGTATGCAACATGGTATCTTGTATTAAATGGTTGGGGTGGTTTTTATACCATAAAAAAACATAGTTATTGCTGTCGCCTCCTTGAGGCGTTGCAGACAAATGCAGGTTTTCTCCTTTGCAGGTTATGGTATCTTTTGGAGCTTTTATACTTAAGGCCGGCAATAATGTAACTTTAAAACTATCGGCTGCAATGCAATGGCCGTTTATTGCCAATAATTTTATTTGATATTGACCTGCTGAAAGCGTGGGTTTTATTAACGGTTGTTTTATGGTGCTGTCGGTTACCGTAAAACCGGGTTGCCACATATAAATTTGCCCCATGCTTTGTGATAAGCCTGCTGTTACTTGCTGTCCGCTGCACAATACTGTATCTGAAATTACAAGCGAAATCGGCTTTGGTAATATGTGGTATGGAATAGTATCGTAAAATGATGTTACTGCCGGACTATCGGATATTATTCGAAACCTATACATTGACGATGCTATGATGTTTTCAGGCAGTTTTACACTTATTATTCCTGATAGAGTATCAGTTCTGTAACCAAGTGTTGATACAAGTGTATCAAAATTGCCTTGTGTATTACTGAGTTGCAGGTAAAATCGATTGCCCGTTCTAAATCGGCCGGTTATGCTGTATGGCATATTTAAACTGTCTCCTCCGCAGTATTGCTTTTTGGATAATATTCCCTGCCTTATGCTTATATCACTTATCTTTACTAAAAAGCCATTATTGCTTGTTGTAAAAAGAGGTCTGTAAAATGGACCAAACAATATAAAATTCGAGTAAACATATCCCGAAAAGTAATATTCTCGTTTATTATTACTAATAACACTTAGAGGTGCTCCTTGACTATTTAAACTCAATAACCATAAACAATTTAAATTTTCATCAAATTTTGAAACAAATAAACAATTATTTAAAGGCCAACTTATACTTTTATTTTGTATTGTTAAAGTTGAATTGTAAAGTCCTAACATCAATATCTCATTAAAATTGTTCATTGAAATTTCACCAATTATAGAGTTTGAATTTTCGAGAAATCTTACATTTAAAATAGAACCGTTTGTATCAGAAATTGCAATGAAAGCATTATAATCATTTAAAGGTTTTGTGTTAAAGTTTTGGCCATTAAAATTTATTTGACCATATCCATTACCAACAATAAATAACTTATTATTCATTAAAAATAAGCTAGTGACTTGATCGGTTTCATTACCTCCAATTTTATATGCCCAAACTATATTATTAACAGAATTAAATTTTGCATAGAATATATCATTCTTAACGTTATTTAAGATAATACCACCTATATTTGAGTTATTACCAACCAAACCGGATAATATTCCTGTTATATAGTAATTACCTTGATTCTCAAAAGCTATATCAACAACAGTTGTATTAGTAAAAGTTAAATAATTCATTAGATTTAAAGAATTATTAAATTTTAACAATACACCATCTGTTAGTGAATTTGGCTGTTTTACAATTAAAGTGCTTTCAATTGTTAAATTGTTGGTTATATGACCTGTTAGATAAATATTATTGTTGTTGTCTTTTCTTAATTTTTGTAAAGAAAAATTATTAATAACTCCTAAGTCTTTTATAACAGACAAATTTCCATTTAAATTAAAATTTATAAAAAAACCTTTTCTTTGACTATTAGAGCCAACAATATTTCCTAATTCAGTTTTAAAACTATCTCTTGTAAAACCATAAATTATTAGATTGTTGCTTTGAATAATTATTTTTACAAAACTACAACTTGAGTAAACTTTTAGCCAATTCATACTGCCGTTAGTATCAACCTTACAAATAAATGATGAGAAATTATCAAATGTATTTCTTGAACTATCATTGCTAAAAGAAATATTATTCTCAAAGTTTCCAATTAAAAAAATATTACCTTGACTATCAATACACTTATCAGTAAATATTTCGCTCGAAAATGAATTTGTATTTAAAAGCCATTCAAAGTTTTGAGCTTTAGAACAATAAAATGCTATAAAACTTAAATAAATAAATAAAAAATCTTTATTCAAACTCATAAATTACTTAATAATTATTACTTTTTTAGTAGTAACTTTTAAGCCATCAATAATTAAATTTACATAAATATTGTCAACATTATTATTTTTAACATCAGCTAGATTTATTTCAATAATTTTATTGTTTTTTAAATCTTTAATTGTTTTTATAATATTATTATTTCCATTAAAAAACACTAATTCAGCCAAGTTAAATTTTTCATTTGAATTGAAGTAAACTCTAATATTATCTATTGTCGGATTTGGAAAAACAACAAAATCAAAATCAATTAATTCAGTTTTTTCATTTAAATCAATGTAATTTACTATGTTCAGTTTTTCAATTTTATTTTTTAGTTTATTTATTTCAGTGTTTAACTCTTTAACTGCATTTATTAACATGTAAACCATTGGCCCATTGTTTACTGTTAAAAAATTACCAAATGTACTATCATAAAATTCATTAATCATAAAGTTAAAATCTTTCTCTAATTCTTGCGCTATAACTCCAATTTCTTTGTTATTTTTATTTGTATTAAGTTTGCCGTTATAGTTAAATTCAATAGGTTTAATTTTTAAAACTGCATCTAAACCTAAATTAAACGATTTTATATTTTCTTTTAACCTTATATCTGAAAAAGTAGCCCAAGTATTACCTCCTGAATTTTTTGCTGCATTTCCATAAATAGTAAGCTTTTCAACAGATGAAGTTCCATTAACAATTAAATCCCCATTATCCTCTATTCTCATTCTTTGAGTACCATTTGTAAAAAACCTTATTGGGCCGTTTTCAAAATTTATAAAATCTGTAGTGTTGCCTTGAACATTAATAGCTACACCATCGTAAACTCCTGTTCCGGTTGAGTTATTTGTTATTTGAAAATGATTTGTTCCTGATGTATTTAAAGCATGAAGGTGCAAATATGCAGCAGGATCATTTAAACCAAGCGCTGCTTTAGTTCCCGGATATGTTGCTATAAATGTATTACCTGCCACACTACTTATAAAAGACTCCGAGCCTAAATGGATGCCACCGCTTGCATATATAAACCCGTTTGGCGCACTTATTCCCGATGTTTGATCTGTTACATTTAATCCTCCCTTTACTTCAAGCTTTGATAATGGGTTTGTAGTGTTTATACCAAAGTTTCCGTTCGATAGCAATGTTGCCAAATCCTCAATTGCGCTTGAACCATTCTTGTGCATAAACCGCAACTTAGATGTTCCTCCTTCTATATTATTATGCCAATATACAACCGGGTTTACAACTGTTGAATTTATCTGATCGTGATTGTATGTGCCAAATACCGCATTGATATTATTGTAAAAATTATGAAATCCGGTTGTTCTATATGTTGGCGATAATGGATTATTTGAACTTGTTATATCGTCTCCGATATAATTAAACCTGTTTGCCAAGCCAAATGTATAATCTCCATTGGTAAGTTGACCTAAGCGATTGCCATCACATCTGAAATTAAAATCGTTATAAAACATTGATGACGTAGTTAAAGAAATATTGGGACTAAACAATGCGTGTATTGTAATTTTTTCTCCTGAACAAAATACTGTTGTTGTTTCATACCAATCTGTTTGACTTGTAATGGGATCCATTTGACTATACAATGTTTTATTCTCAATACTTGGACATGGCGGTGAAGTAGGACATGCATGTCCAAAGGCTTTATTGTTCAAAAAAAATAAAAGTAAAATGCCAACACTATTTAATTTGGCAAATAGTTTGTAGGGGGGGGGATTTTTACCCATGTAGTTTTTTCTGTTTTCATTGTTTTAGTTTTTTTACATTACAAATTTTATTACAAAATTTTATTTAAAAAACATAAAAGTTTCTTAAAATTTTTTGAGAGAGTGGGTTTTGTTTAATTATATTAATTAAAAGCAGTATAAAGATTTTAAAATAATTTAAATTGCCTTATTAATTGCTATTAAATTATAATTTCTTCTCTGTCTGTTTTATTTATATCAAACGTTTTGGCATTGTTGGCTTTTTATTTTTTCTGATAAAAGGCTTAATTTGGCTTGCCATTTTCTTTGGTATTTGGAAAATGTTTTAAACTCAATTTAAATATTTTAACATTCAGCTCACCAAACTTTTTATATTTTTGTTAGCGAAATCAAAACTTTCATGAAAATTCTAGTTACTGGCAGCAATGGCCTTTTGGGACAAAAACTAACCGATTTGCTAAAGTCAAAACCTGAAATTTATTATATAGCAACAGCACGTGGTGCCGACAGATACCCCAACCCCACAGGATATACCTATGCCGAAATGGATATTGCTGACGAAAAAAAAGTAAATGAAATACTGCATTTACATAAACCTGATGTGGTTATAAATACTGCAGCTATGACCAATGTAGATGCCTGCGAACTTGACCATGCCGCTTGCGATAAACTGAATGTGGATGCAGTAAAATTTCTTACAAATGCATGCAACAGCATCAATGCTCACTTGGTTCATATATCTACCGATTTTATTTTTGATGGCACACATGGTCCGCTTACCGAAAACGAAATGCCAAACCCGCTTAGCTACTATGGTTTATCTAAATTAAAAGCCGAACAAATAATAATGCAACATGCACATAATTGGGCCATTGCACGTACGGTTTTGGTTTATGGTGTAGTAAACGATATGAGCCGAAGCAATATTGTACTTTGGGCAAAAAGCAGCCTCGAAAACGGTAAAAATATAAATGTAGTTTGCGACCAGTTTCGAACCCCTACCCTTGCCGAAGACCTTGCAATGGGTTGTTTTTTAATTGCCAAACAAAAAGCAAAAGGTATTTATAACATAAGCGGCAAAGATTTTATGAGTGTTTTTGATTTGGTTTACCAAGTTGCCGATTTTTGGAAATTAGACAAATCATTGCTGCACATATCAACCAGCGAAGGCATTAAGCAACCCGCCAAACGCCCGCCTATAACAGGCTTTAATATTACAAAAGCAAAATCAGAATTAGGCTACCACCCGCATAGCTTTATTGAAGGATTGGATATTGTATCAAACCAATTAAAAAATTTAAAATGAATTGGATATTTTTAAAACAAGCCCAACAACCGGGTTTTATGTTTTGGTTTTTAACCGAACTCTTTTTTGTGGCATTTGTAGCTGTTTTGTTGTACTTTTTTGTGGTTAAAAATCCAAAAATTAACAAGTTTATTAAAAGCAAAAAAGAAGTTGAAGAGGATTAACCTTTTTATAAAAACCTACTTTTACTACAACAAGCAAGAATTAAAATCAATTTATATATTGCTTGGTTTAATATTGTTGGTAAGCCTTTCATCTACATTCTATAACTGGTTTGTTACTGCTGAACCAATATTATTTGAGCAAAAACTGATTGAAACACTGGCACAACAAAACCAAAACGATGAAAACGAAAATAATTTAGCAAAAGAAGTATTTAACCCAAAATACAATTTAGAAAAACCCAAACCAGATAAAAAGCAATACTTTATAATCGATTCTATAAAACCAAAAAAATATCAGGCGCCTTTAGATATAAATTTGGCCGATTCCATACAATTGGTTGCTCTTTACAGAATCGGGCCTGCTTTGGCTTCAAAAATTATACAATACCGCGAAAAATTAGGCGGTTATTACAACTTGAACCAACTTACCGAAATTTGGGGCTTTGACCCCGATATCCTTTATGATCTTGATGGTAAAATATTTGTTTCAAGTAATTACATAAAACCCTTTAACTTAAACACAGTTGAACTGGAAGAACTTAAAAAACACCCTTATTTTAAATTTAAACTTTCGCAGGCTATTGTTAACTATCGCTACCAACACGGGCCATACAAACAACTTTCAGACCTTAAAAATATAAAAATAGTAACCGATAGTATTATCAACATTATTAAGCCTTACTGTTTGGTAGAATAGCTTTAAACTCAAAAGTAAAAAATTTAAACACGTAAAGCCCAAAAAGTTTTAAATTGTTATTATTGCAAAAACTTAAAATTTATGCATTTTACTGAAACCGAAAACATGAAAATGGTAAGGCAAATGGTGAAAGATTTTGCCGAAAAAAACATAAGACCTTATGTAATGGAGTGGGACGAAAGCCAAACTTTTCCAAAAGAAACCATGCACGAACTTGGAAAACTTGGTTTGCTTGGCGTTTTGGTACCCGAAGAATACGGAGGGGCAGGTTTCGGTTATTTTGAATATATATGTGCCATTGAAGAGCTTGCAAAAGTTTGTGGCTCGGTGGGCTTAAGCATGGCAGCACACAACAGCCTTTGCACAGGACATATTTTACAATTTGGCAACGAAGAACAAAAGAAAAAATGGTTGCCCAAACTTGCCACCGGAGAATGGATTGGCGCCTGGGGCTTAACAGAAGCCAACACCGGCAGCGATGCCATGCGTATGCAATGTGTGGCTCGCAAAGAAGGCAACGAATGGGTAATAAACGGCACAAAAAACTGGATAACACACGGCATTACCGGCAATGTAGCAGTGGTACTTGCCCGAACCGGAGAGTTGCTTGACAGTAATGGCATAACAGCATTTGTGGTTGAACGCGGCACACCCGGTTTTAGAGGTGGCAAAAAAGAAAATAAATTGGGTATGAGAGCCAGCGAAACTGCCGAATTAATTTTTGAAGATTGCAGAATTCCTGAAGAAAACGTACTTGGCAAAGTGGGCGAAGGTTTTAAACAAGCCATGAAAGTATTGGATGGAGGACGAATTTCTATAGCTGCATTAAGTCTTGGCATTGCCAAAGGAGCTTATTTGGCCGCAAAACAATACAGTAAAGAACGTCATCAGTTTGGTCAACCCATATCAAATTTTCAGGCAATTGCTTTTAAATTGGCCGATATGGCAACCAGAATTGAAGCGGCTGAATTACTTACCTATCAGGCAGCCGACCTAAAAATGAAAGGCCTGCCAATGACCACCCAAAGCGCAATGGCCAAATATTATGCCAGCGAAGTTTGTGTGTGGGCAAGTACCGAAGCCATTCAAATTTTTGGCGGTTACGGCTATACAAAAGACTTTCCGGTTGAAAAATATTACCGCGACAGCAAGCTTTGCACCATAGGCGAGGGAACCAGCGAAATACAAAAACTGGTAATAGCCAGAAATATTTTAAAATAATTTGCTCAAAGCTTTAATCTTTAAACCTAATTAGAGATTGTATAAAATGGCTCTTTGTTTTGTTTTATTTTATTTGAACCATAAGCATAATGAATTATTGGTAAAAAGAATTAAATAAAATGGCGAAGTAAATTTTTGAAAATTGTAGGATAAGACTATTTTCGCATTCTTAATTTCAGGTTTAACACCTCAAATACAAAGTTCTTTAAAAATTGCCCGGATGGCGGAATTGGTAGACGCGCTGGTCTCAAACACCAGTGAGCTAAACCCTCGTGCCGGTTCGACCCCGGCTCCGGGTACATTTTCATTTTTTTACTCTTTCTAAAATTTACCGTTTATAACATCTCCTTTTTGCGTGTTGACTAGATAAAAGTAAAAAACTTTTATAAGTTAACTTACATTTACTCCACTTTCATCATTAAATCTGTAAGTCTTAATGCTTATAAAATCATTCAACACATTCATTACAATTATTAAATCTCGAAAATTAACAAAACACATCACTGTTTACCTGATAGCTCCTTTTGCTTATTTTTTATACTTTCGCAACTATGCAAAACAATCAAAATGCTATTAACTCAAACAAAGCTCCCGAACCTGTTGGTTTATATCCTCATGCAAAACGGGTTGGAAATTTATTGTTTTTAAGTGGTGTTGGCCCCAGAGAAAAAGGCACAAAAAAAATTCCGGGTGTAGAGCTTGATGAAAAAGGCAATATTGTAAGCTATGATATTGCCACACAATGCCACTCGGTATTTAATAATGTAAAATATATTTTGCAAGATTCCGGAAGCAGTTGGGATAAGATTATTGATGTTACGGTTTTTTTAACCAACATGAAAGATGATTTTCCGATTTACAACAAACTGTGGGCCGAATATTTTAAAGATAATCCTCCCTGCCGAACTACTTTAGAAATAAACTGCCTGCCTACACCCATTGCTATCGAACTTAAAGTAATTGCCACCATATAACTTTACTATTTAATGTATTTTAAATTAAGGTTTTGCAACCTGTGCGGTTTCCCTATTATAAGAATAAACAAAAGTGTATTTGGACTTAGATGTATTAAATGCCGATCGAGTTTTATACACCGTGCTTTAGGAAAAGTTATTACCGAATTAAACTTGTCAAAAGACGCCATAGTTCACGAATTTTCAAATCATGGAGCTATATTTAATTACTTAAAAAACAACTTTAAAAATCTTACTACCTCAGAGTATTTTGATGGCATCGCATCTGGTGATTTTAAAGATGGGGTTCAATGCCAAGACGTACAGCATTTAACACTGCCTCATAATCATTATAACTTAATGACGAGTACCGAGGTTTTTGAACACGTGCCCAATGATATAAAAGGTTTTAAAAACATTTATAATTGTTTAAAAAAAGGCGGATACTTTGCATTTACAGTTCCATTAACCGAAACTGAAAAAACTGTTGAAAGAGCCATTCTTGAAAACGGTGAAATAAAACATTTGCTTGAACCCGAATACCATGGCGACCATTTAAGAAGCAAAGGTATTTTAGCATTCAGAAATTACGGGTTTGATATTGCTGAAAGATTAAAATCTGTTGGTTTTAGTGATGTTAAAATGCCTTTGATTGATGACACAAAATTCGCTGTTGAACCAGCCAAAAGAGTTATTGTTGCAAAAAAATAAATTCAATATGAATCAAAACAACTTAGGTTCAACCGAAAAGCAAGAGTTATTGAGTGTTTTACAAAACCGTTTTGAGCAAAATATGCACAGACATAAGCAATTAATTTGGGGCGATGTTTTGCAAAAAATTTTAAGCAATGAAAATAAGCTATGGTCGCTTTACAAAATGGAAAATAGTGGCGGGCAACCTGATATTGTAGATTATAACAAAGATACTAACGAATACATATTTGTTGATTGTGCTAAGGAAAGCCCAACCGGAAGAAGAAGCTTTTGCTATGACCCCATTGCTTTAGAAAAACGTAAAGAAAATAAGCCACAAAACAGTGCATTAGGGTTTGCAAACCAAATTGGTGTAATGCTTTTAACAGAACAAGATTACAAACACCTGCAAAGCTTAGAGCCATTTGATACTAAAACTTCGAGTTGGTTGCATACACCTGATGATATAAGAAAACTTGGAGGCGCAATTTTTGGAGATTTTCGCTATGGTAAGGTTTTTATTTACCATAATGGCGCAGAGTCTTACTACGCAGCCAGAGGATTTAGAGGTAAGCTGGTTGTATAGCATTAAAAGCATTTGGTAACCAAAATTCCAGGCCAAATAAAAAAACGGTTTGTTGTAAAAATGTATGTTTCTTCTCGGTTCATGGCTAAATAAAGTGGTAAGTTTAAATTTAAATCAGCTCTAAACACAAAATTGTTTTTTATATTTAACATGTAGCCGGCTCCAATACGCGGATTTGAATTTATTTGAAAATAATATGGATGATACAATGTAATTTTATGCAAACATGATATGGAAATATTAAGTCGGTGTTTGGGTTCAAAAAAACTTTTATTAAATTCTATTGGAATATAAAAAAAACTTCTGTCGTTTGGGCTAAAAATTTCAAAAGTTCCGGGCTGATAGCCAATACCAACCCTAAAATGATTAATTTGATTATTTAAGTTATATGTATAATGTATGGCATATATATCAGATTTACCAAAAAATTCAATACCCAAGCCATGCTTATTTTGTATATTCTGGGCCAAACATATTAGCGGAAAAAATTGGATTAAACAGCAAAATTTAGCTTTCATTAATAGGTGTTTCGGCTAACCTCGGCAACTGTATAAAACTTTAAGTTTAGTTGTTTGGCTAACTCTACTATTTTAAAAAAATCGGCTTCAATTATGTAAGAATCGTCAACAAATGGAATAGGTTCTTTACTTATAAAATGACAGTAAATACTAAGAGCTTCTCTTCTTTTTTTAGCAGCCTTTAATCCACTCAAAACATCATCAATGGTATTAACATTTCGTTTATCAATATTAGTACCATAAAAAAGTTTTATACCATCGTACTTGTAATATAAGGCATCCATATCGGCCAATTTTTTAGTGCCGTAAGGACTAATAATTTTTCTTACACTGTTAAATTTTGTAAGTAGCAACTTATCTAATTCTGTAGAAACATCACCAAAAGGATAAGCAAAATTTTTTGGATAAAAATCATCTTTATTCATCAATTTGGTCATTTCATCAATTTCATATTTCATATAGTGTTCAACACCATGTTTTTTTAAGTATTTATCTGCATGAGGGTGGGTGTGTTGATGTATGATGAGCTATTTCGTGTCCATCGGCTTCCATTTCTTTCATAATTCTTTTGGTTGAATCGGAAATGGTTTGATATGATTCTATATAAAATGTAAGTTTAACATTGTTTTGTTTTAAATAATCTTTTAAGTAGTACCAAGTATCCGGTGGCTTATCAACTGTAAAAATTCCGGCATCAAGAGGTTTTCTGGTTTGTTGTTTGTTGCAAGCAAAAACAATTAAAAAGGATATTGCTATAATAAATAATATTCTCACATCATAATTCCGGCTAAAGTAGCACTCATATAGCTTGCAAGAGTACCGCAAATTAATGCTTTAAAACCCAGCCTTGCTAAATCAGCTCGCCTTGATGGAGCTAACTCTCCAATACCCCCAACCTGAATGGCAATGGAGCTGAAATTAGCAAAACCACATAAAGCAAAACTTGCAATTACAATGGCTTTTGGGCTTAATGATTGTGCCGGAATCATTGGCGAAAGTTTTGAGTATGCAACAAATTCGTTTATTACAAGTTTTGTTCCCATTAGCGAGCCAACTGTGGCAGTATCGGCCGATGGTACGCCCATTGCCCAAGCAAAAAGAGAAAATAAATTGCCAAAAATATAATCAAGGCTTAAAGGTATTTGGCTAAACCCAACAAGCGTTATAAGCCATGCAATTTTTGCCAAGATAACATCAACCAAAGCCACAAGCGCAATAAAACCAATAAGCATGGCTATTACATTAAGGCTTACCTTTAAACCATCTGAGGCTCCATGCGAAATAGCGTCTAACAAATTGGCATGCGTTTTTTTAACATCCAGTTTTAGTACACCCTTTGTTGGCGATTCTTCGGTTTCAGGCCAAACAATTTTACTTATAACCAAAGCACCAGGTGCGGCCATTATGCTTGCGGCAAGTAAATACGGAGCAGGAACACCCATTTTTATATAAACAGCCATAACACCCCCTGCAATACAGGCCATGCTTCCGCTCATGCTTGCAAGCAGTTCGCTCATGGTCATACTGTGTAAATAGGGTTTTATCATTATTTGTGCTTCAACTTGCCCAACAAATGCACTTGCAACATTGCTTAGCGCTTCGCTACCACTTACTCGCATTAAAAAATGTACTATTCTGGCAAAAAAACTGATGATGATTTGCATAATACCTATGTGGTAGGCCATGCTGACTAATACAGCAACAAATATGATGGTTGGAATAATTTTAAACATAAAAATAAAACTGCCGGCATTACCAAATACACCAGCAAGCAAATTAGAGTTTATTAATGGTCCAAAAACAAATTCTCCACCTTTATCGGCTAATAAAAGTAACTGCTCAATTTTTTTGCCAACCCATCCAAATATTGCCTGCCCTGCTGATGTTTTTAAGATAAATAAAGCAAAAGAAAGTTGAATTAACAAGCCGCTTACAACAACTCTATAGTTAATGGCTTTGCGATTATTGCTTAATAAAAATGCAATAGATAAAATCAAAACAATGCCAATTACACCTGTAAATCTTTCCATGGCATTACATTTGTTTTCTACGATTTAATTCGTCACGAATTTTTGCTGCAAGTGTGTAGTCTTCTGTTTTTAAAGCATCAGCCAACTTTTGTTGCAACTGTTGCTCGGTTAGTTTGGTAAGTTCTTTTTTTCCTTGCTTTTCAGTTTCGGTAGGTTTATTTACAGGATAATCTTCTTCTACCTCAAACTGTTCATCTGTTAATTCAATTCCGGCTTCAGCCATAATATCTTCATAAGTGTAAATGGGGCATTTAAACCTTACGGCCAAAGCAATGCTATCGCTTGTACGGGCATCAATTTCCTTTATTTCGCCATCTAGTTCACAAATTATTTTTGCGTGAAAAACGCCTTCGTGTAAATTATATATAACTACCTCATGAACAAAGATTCCAAATGCTTTGCAAAAGTTTACAAACAAATCATGAGTCATTGGCCTAAAAGGCACTATTTTTTCAATCTCAATAGCTATAGCCTGAGCCTCAAAACTGCCTATTATAACGGGTAACTTTCGTATGCCGTTTTCTTCAGAAAGTATTATGGTGTATGATCCGGTAGTTTGTCCTGTGCTAAGTCCTAAAATGTTTAATTTTATTTTGCCCATCTCTTATTCCGAAACGAATAACGTAAAAAGTATTTACAAGGCAAACAATTTATTGTAAACAAGATTTTAATAACCTTTGGGTTCAGGCTAAATATTATTTACTGAGCCAAAATTAGCTTATGCAGTTTGCGCTTTCAATGATTTAGCGGCTGCAGTAATTTTAGGTAAAACCTCAAAAGCATCACCAACTATACCATAATCTGCTGCTTTAAAAAATGGCGCTTCCGGATCTTTGTTTATGGCAACTATTACTTTACTGCTGCTAACGCCTGCCAGGTGTTGTATTGCACCCGAAATACCAATTGCAATATAAAGGTTTGGTTTTATGGTAATGCCGGTTTGACCAACGTGTTCGCTGTGGGGCCTCCAATGCATATCGCTTACAGGTTTACTGCATGCTGTTGCTGCACCTAATGTATTTGCAAGTTCTTCTACCAAATGCCAATTTTCAGGGCCTTTCATTCCTCTGCCGGCACTTACTACTAATTCAGCCTCTGTTAAAGGAATTTTCCCTGTTGCTCTTGTAATATTTACTGATTCTGTTTTAATGTCAGATAGTGTTACACCACCGTCATTATTTTCAATAGAAGCAGTTTTGCTAAATTCTTCAATATTGAATGAATTTGGTGTAAGAGCTAAAATTTTTATATCGGTACTTAGGTTTACATAAGAGAATGCTTTTCCGCTAAATACTCCTTTTTTAACAACAAAACCTTTTTGTAAATCTGGTTGACTAATAACACCGCTAACAATACCTGCTTTTAGCCTGGCCGCTACCCTTGGCGCAATTGATTTGCCCGTGTAGGTGTTTGAAATTACTACAACTTTAGCCTGATACTGAGATGCAATATTACTTAAAACCAAGGTGTATGCTTCTGGTGTAAACTTAGCAACGGCATCTGTATTAACGTTTATTATTTTATCAGCACCAAACCTTGCTAATTCGCTTAGCTTGGCTTCATCAACATTGCCAATGCTAACAGCTATGGCTGTTGTATTAAGTGTAGTTGCTAGTTTTGAAGCGTATGAAACAGCCTCGAAAGATGATTTTTTAAAATTTCCGTCAATGCATTCGGCAAATACTAATATACTCATGTTAAATAACTTTAATTTCGTTGTGAAGGATATCAATTAATTTCTCTGCTTCTTCAGCAGGTATCATTTTACAACCTCCCTTAGGAGCCGGGAGTTCAAATGTTTCAAAAATAGAATAATTTGCTGTTGGTATTGGCTCTATTACCTGTAATGGTTTGGTTCGGGCAGCCATAATACCGCGCATATTTGGCAATCGTGGCTCTGTTAATTCTTTTTGGGCACTTGCTACCAAAGGCAGGCTGCATTTTACGGTTTCACGTCCTCCGTCAATATCTCTCTCAAGCGTAGCAACTCCGTTTTCAATTTCAATAGATGTAATTACATTTACGCTTGGTATATTTAATAATTCACCAATTAGGCCACAAACCAATCCGCCATTATAATCAATGCTTTCACGACCTGTAAGAATCAAATCAAAATTTTTATCTTTTGCATAAGCCGCAATTTGTTCAGCAACAAAAAAGGCATCAACCGGCTCGGCATTAATTCTAACAGCATCGTTTGCGCCAATTGCAAGGGCTTTTCTAATGGTTGGTTCTGTATCGGCAAGGCCAACGATTATAGTGGTAACTGTTCCGCCACCGGCTTTTTCATTCAATTCAAGTGCTTTTGTTAATGCAAGTTCATCGTATGGGTTTATAATAAACTGAACACCTTGTGTATTAAATTTAGTGTTATTTTCGGTAAAAGTTATTTTTGTGGTCGTATCGGGTACATTGCTTATGCAAACAAGTATTTTCATCTATTTAATCTTTAAAATCGGGCAAAATTAAAAAATTATATGTCAGTTGAAAATTTAAACGAAAAACGTATCGTAAAACTTTCGAAAATGATAACTGAAAACCCGGATGATTTGTTTTTAAAATATGCCCTGGCTATGGAATACATTGGCTTGAACCAAAAAGATAAAAGCATTGAAATTCTTTCAGAAATTATCGAAAAAGATCAATCTTACACTGCCGCTTATTACCAGTTGGGTGTTTTGCATTATTCTGATGGTTCAAACCAAAAAGCATTGCAGTTTTTAAAAAGCGGATTGGATATGGCTAAAGTTTCAGGTTCAAACCTAAAAACTATTAATGAATTTAAAAGCTTGATTGAAGAAATTGAGTTTGAAACATAAAGAACCGATGTAATTTTTAGTTTGATAGATAAATTAGATTCAACACTCTTACAATTTTAACCTTACAACATGCTGCATTGTTATTTATTCATATAATTGCAATATGTCTAATAATAAAACTCAACTATACACTCTTGTTTCGGTATTTTTCTTTTGGGGATTTATTGCAGCAAGCAACGGCATTTTTATTCCTTTTTGTAAAAGTTACTTTAACCTAACTCAATACCAAAGCCAACTAATTGATGCAACCTTTTATGGAGGATACTTTTTTGGCTCTTTATTTCTTTACTATTTTTCAATTATTTTTAAAACTGATTTACTTAATACAGTTGGTTACAAAAGAGGTATTATATATGGTTTTATGATTAGTATTTTAGGAGCTATTGCCATAATACCTTCGGTTCATGCAAACTCTTTTCCATTAATTCTTTTATCGTTTTTTATTTTGGCTTTAGGTTTTAGTTTACAGCAAACCGCTGCACAGCCTTTTGTTGTAGCCCTTGGCGAACCTGAAACCGGAGCTCAAAGGCTAAATTTGGCCGGTGGTATTAATTCTCTTGGAACTACCATTGGGCCGGTTATTTTTAGTTTTTTATTATTTGGAAAAATAACAGCATCAGTAAGCGAAGCTTCTTTATCATCAATTAGTAATTTGTTTTTAATGCTGGCCGGTGTATTTGCAATTGTGGCATTAATTTTTGCTGTTTCAAAACTTCCCGATATAAAAAGCGAAGCAGAAATCTCTAACAGTAAAAATGCTACCGTTGCTTTGTCAATAGTTGCCATTCCAGTTTTTCTACTTCTGTTTGTTAATGATTTTTTACCAAGTTTACTATCAAACAACATGATTTATATAACGCTGATAACTTTAATGACAGTTTTATTTATGGCATTTAAAAATGGAAAACTTGAATCAGAAAAATGGGGAGCCATGCAATACCCTCAATTGGTGTTGGGTATGTTTGCCATTTTTACCTATGTAGGTGTTGAAGTAACCATACAAAGTAATATGGGTGCACTTTTAAAAACCGATAACTTTGGAAGCTATGCCGAAAATAAAATTGCTCCTTTTATATCTATGTACTGGGGTAGTTTAATGATTGGGCGTTTAACAGGAGCTCTTTCGGTTTTTGGTTTAAAAAATAAAATTAAAACAATATTCATTTTTTTACTCCCATTTTTGGTTTTTGAGTTTATTGTTTGGTTCAATACAATTCTTGGAAAAGAGATGAGTTATTTACAATGGTACAGGGTTTGTTTGCCTATTGTTTCTTTGGTTATTTATTTTACAAAAGATAAACCGGCAAAAACATTATTATTATTTTCAATTTTTGGAATGTTTGCAATGATTACCGGACTTTTAACAACCGGAACAACTGCTATATACGCATTTTTAAGCGGAGGTTTGGCTTGTAGTGTAATGTGGCCATGTATATTTACACTTGCCATATCAAATCTTGGCAAATTTACCGGGCAAGCCAGCGCATTTTTAATTATGATGATTCTTGGAGGAGCCGTTATACCGCCCATTCAGGGAAAAATTGCCGATGCTTATAATATCCATTTTTCTTACATTGTTACAGTATTTTGCTTTGCTTATTTAATGTATTTTTCAGTAACTGTAAATAAATTTTTGGTGCATACTAAATCTAATTAGTAAAAGATAAACCGTTTATTTTTTTGTAAAGGTTTATTGCATTTCTATCGCTTAAACCTGCCACATATTGAACCACAGAAAGCAGTTGATTATACATATTTCCCGATTTGTTTAAAAATGAGTCAGGAATCAATTGTGCAATTTTTTCAATTCTGTAATTTTTAGTGTTTGAACCAAATGTAATTTCGTGTTTGTATTTAACCACATCGGTAAAGTTATTAAGCAAACTTCCAAGCACTTTAAAACCTGCTGTTTCAAGTTCAAGAACTTGTATGTTACAATACATATTACAATACGATATACTTTTTATTTCTTCAATAATTTTATAATGTCTGCTTTGTTTTATGAGCGACTCATCAAAAGAACATTCAAGTATATTTGGTTCTAACTCCATAAATATATTGCTTAATTCTTCGGTAAGACTACTTATAGCTACAGCTCTTAAATAAGCAGCCTTTTGGTATATATATTTTAAACCAATGTAAGTTTTCTCGAAAAATTTTTCTCCAGCAATTTCTTTCAATAATTTTTCTGCGTATTCAAAATTTATATAACCAAGTCTGATACCGTCTTCAAAATCAATAATGCTGTAACAAATGTCATCGGCAGCCTCAACCAAAAAAGCTAATGGATGCCTAAAATAGCAGTTGCTTTCTTTTTTAGGCTCAATAGCAAGTTTTTGGGCAATATCATTATATATTTCAATTTCACTCGCAAAAAATCCATACTTCTTGTTGCTTACTCCTTTTAAATTTATTTTAGGTAAATTTGGCTTGGGATATTTAGTAAACGAAGCCAAAACCGGATACGATAATCGAAGCCCGCCAATATTACTATCTGTATCGTTTGTTAATATTTTAAAACCATTTGCATTACCTTCAAAATTGCATAAATCTGCAAACTCTACATCGGTCAAAAACTGTTTAAAATAGTAACCTTCTCCATTAATAAAAAAATCTGATATTGCTTTTTCGCCACTATGCCCAAATGGAGGGTTTCCAATATCGTGAGCAAGTGCTGCTGTTGCAACTATTGCTCCAATATCGTTGTAGCTAATGTTTAAGTTGTTATGTAAATTAGGATATTTTTTTATTAATGCTAAGCCAACCGATTTACCTAAAGTACGGGCAACACTTGAAACTTCGAGACTATGCGTTAAGCGATTATGTACAAAATCATTTTCGGGCAATGGTATTACCTGTGTTTTATCCTGTAATTTTCTAAAAGGTAACGAAAAAATTACCCTGTCATAGTCTTGCTCAAAAATACTGCGGTTTGCATTACTGTTGTGCTCTCTTGGAGTTTCATCGCCATACCTAATGGGTAATAATAGTTTATGCCAATCCATTTTTTGCACATATTTATATTTTTGGTTATAAATTTTCATCACAATTTATTTTTAGTTTTGTTGCTTATAAAGTTGTGAGTTCAATTCCTTTAAAAATATTGGCAATTATAAACCCCATATCAGGAGGTAAAAAGAAAAGCCATATTCCAAGATTACTAAACAAACATATCAATCACAATAAAATACAACTTACCATAGCTTTTTCTAAAAACCACGAGCATGTAAGCCAACTAACTTTAGAGGCAATAAAAGAAAATGTTGATGCAATAATTGCAGTTGGCGGAGATGGTACCATCAATACAATTGCTAAACACATTGTTAAAACCAAAATTGCATTAGGTATAATTCCAATGGGCAGTGGCAACGGCCTTGCAAACGAACTTGGCATAAGTAAAAAAATAAAAAAAGCAATTAATATCATAAACAATTTTTATGTTGAACCTATAGATTGTGGCAGGGTGAACAACCATGTTTTTTTAAACATTTTAGGAACAGGCTTCGATGCTCAAATCGGCTATAGGTTCAACAATAACAAAACACGCGGGCTATTTGGATATATAGTTGCTGTTATAAAACAATTATTTAATTTTACAAAAACAGAAATTAACGTTGAATACAACAACAATAAATTTTTATACAAAAACCTTTTTTTGGCTACGGTTGGCAACGGCACACAGTTTGGTAATAATGCTTACATAACTCCCAAAGCAAAAGTTAATGATGGATTGCTAAACCTTACAGTTGTAACCAATATAAACATTATTAATGCTTTAAAACTTACTTACGCACTTTTTAGTCGAAATTTTAAGTATTGCGAAAACTTTTGCTATATGCATACATCTACAGAATTTAAAATTAAGAGATTGAGTAAAGAACCAGTAAATATTGATGGAGAATGTGAAGTAATGAATGAATTACTTGATATTATTGTTGAACCCAAAGCAATTAACTTGATAATTCCTTATAAAAATGAGCAATAAAAATAAAAAAAAAACGGTATGGTTTACAGCACCGATTTTGATTTAAGCAATTTTGAAGAAAACAACGAGCAAACCGAACTTGCCCCATCACAGCATAAGCTTAAGATTTATTTAGACCGTAAAGGCGGGGGCAAAGTGGTAAGCAGAGTATCAGGATTTATGCTAAGCGAAAATTCACTTAAAGAATTAGAGAAAGACCTGAAAAAACTTTGCGGAGGCGGTGGTTCTGCGAAAGATAACGAAATTCTTATTCAAGGAGACCATAGGGATAAAATTTTAAACTTATTATTAAGCAAGGGATTTAAAGCAAAAAAAGCCGGAGGTTAAAATCAATCCCAATATTTTAATGTATATTTAATAGCATTTTAATTGGTTTTGTGGTAATTGCACATAATAAATAAAACACATGAAAGTACTCGTAATTGAAGATGAACCAAAATTAGCCAACTTTATAAAAAAAGGGCTTGAGGAGCAACAATATGATGTTACATTAGCCTATGATGGTTATTTTGGAAAAAAAATGGCCATTGAAAATGAGTATGATGTTATATTACTTGATTTGCTTATACCATATTTAAATGGTTTAGAGCTTTGTAAACAAGTAAGAGAAGAAGGTGTTAAAACACCTATAATTATGCTTACTGCATTGGGTTCAACTGATGATAAAGTAGATGGACTTGATGCAGGTGCCGATGATTATTTGGTAAAACCTTTTGAGTTTAAGGAATTACTGGCACGTATTAGAGCATTGAGCAAACGTGCAAATGAAAAAGTATATGATAAAAAAGTTTTTAGAATTGCTGATTTAGAAGTTGATGCAGATAGCAAAGTTGTTAAAAGAGGCGGTAAATTAATTGATCTTACAAGCAAAGAATATAGCTTGCTTGAATACCTGGTAAGAAATAAAAACAAAGTAATAAGTCGTGTAGAAATAGCAGAAAAAGTTTGGGAAATTTCTTTTGATAGCGGTACTAACATTATTGATGTTTACATTAATTTTTTACGTAAAAAAATTGATAAAGATTATCCTGTAAAATTAATACATACCATGATTGGTATGGGCTACATGATTAGATCTGAAGAATAATTTTTATGAATATAAAAAACATTCTTACAATTAGATTTTCGGTAATTGTAGCTGCAATTCTTTTTATACTTTCATTATCTGTTTATCAATTTTCAAGTATCTATCGAGATAAAGAGTTTAACGAAAGATTACTAAAGCGTATTGAACGCAAAGTTGATCATTTACTAAATACACAAAAACTCGACTCTTCTAAGCTTGCATTGTTTTATAATCTACAATTACAATCTCTTCCGTATGAAAACCTTCATATTTTCGATTCAAACGGTAAAAATATTTTTTCAAGTAACATAATAAGTGAAAAAGAAAAAGCAATTTATAACAGATTAGCAAAAACAAATTCTTATATTTTCGAAAGACAAAACGAAAGAGATTATGTAGCATTTGTTTTTTCTGCTCATAATAAAAATTATCATATTGTAGCCAGCGCTGTTGATGAACTAGGTTATGCAAGAATGAAATATTTAAAATACCTGCTGGCATTCCAGTTTGTAATTGGATTATTAATTACTGCCATTGCTGGATGGTATTATGCCCACAGAGCCTTAGCACCAATTAATGAAATTATAAAACAGGTAGATAATATAACCGCAACAAATTTACATAACAGGGTTTTAGCTGCAAACTACGATGATGAAATTGGGTTACTTGCTACACGTTTTAACAAAATGCTCGAAAGGCTTGAAGAATCTTTTAAGCTTCAAAAACTTTTTGTAGCCAACGCATCGCACGAATTTAGAACTCCTTTAACAGCCATAAAAGGAGAAATTGATGTATTATTAATGCAAAAGCGAAACGAGGATGATTATATAAAAGTTCTCAAATCAATTACAGAAGAAATCAACAAGCAAATCAATCTTTTAAATGCATTAAGAGATTTGGCTCAAACAGGTGCCGAAACAAATACAAAAGATGCATTTAAACCCTGCCCTATTGCCGAAGTAATAAGTGATGTAATAAGCGATTTGGTTCATGTCAAACCAAATTACTCTATCAATTTACATTTCAACAATTTCTCCGAAAACGAAAAATCTGTTAATACTTATGGCAATTATTCGTTATTAAAATCTTGTTTTAATAATTTAATTGACAATGCTTGCAAATTTTCGGTAAACAATAAAGCCGATGTTTTAGTTGATTTTAAAAACACGTCAATAATTGTTACTGTTAGCGACAAAGGTGTTGGTATTGGCACCGATGATTTAAAACATGTTTTTGAACCTTTTTATAGAAGCAATAATACACGTAATATAGATGGCTTTGGAATTGGGCTTTCATTGGTAAAAAAAATAGTTGATTTACATAACGGCATAATAAACATTCAATCAAAAGAAGGCGAAGGAACTACAGTTACGGTTACTCTTAAAAATATGATTTAATTACTTCAAATTTGTTGTTTGATTAACCACTCATGTTTTATCAAACAAATAAATATAAACTTACCGAAGGCAACCATTGCGTGTTTTTAGAAAATGGCACACAATTTTTTCAAAAACTAAAGCAATCAATAAACAATGCCAAAGAGTTTATTCACTTTCAGGTTTATATTTATAACGAAGACGAAACTGGCAAGTACATTGCCGAATTGCTCGAAAATGCAGCAAAAAGAAATGTACAAATTCACATGGTTTTAGATGCTTATGGTTCTAATAATCTATCAGTAAAATTTATTAATTATTTAAAAAGTTTTTGCACCACTTTTAAATTCTTTTCTCCACTTTTTGTAAAATACAAAATAAATATTGGCCTACGAATGCACCATAAAATTTTTGTTTTCGATGGTCAGTATGCACTTATTGGAGGTATTAATATTGCAAATAAATACAGTGGTATAAACTACACACAACAATGGCTCGATTTTGGATTATTTATAAATGGGCCTTCTGTTTATCAATTAAACAAAATATGTATAGCTACAATCAACCGAAATCCCATGAATAAAAAAATATTATCGGGCATTTTGGTTGAGCCAAAAATAAGTGGAAACATCGCTCTACGAATATTACAAAACGACAAATACCGAAATAAAATAGGCATTACAAGGGCGTACAGAAATAATATACGAAAAAGCCAACAATCAATCACAATCATTTCTAGCTATTTTTTGCCGTCAAATAGTTTCAGGCGATTATTAATTCAGGCAGCAATACGAAACGTAAATATTAAACTTGTATTAGGAGAAGTTAGCGATACTAAACTTGTTTTATTTGCAACCAGATATTTTTATAAAACACTTTTAAAACAAGGAATTGAAATTTACGAATGGCAAAAAACTGTATTACACGGAAAGCTTGCTGTTTTCGATTTAAAAACAACAACCATTGGTTCATACAATTTAAATGCATTAAGCGATTTTGGAAGCCTTGAGTGTAATGCAGAAATTTTGAATGAAGAATTCTCTAAAGAAGTTTCAAATACCATCAATAAAAAAATTTTACCTAATTGCCGTATGGTTGATGCTGATATTTTTAATAGAAAATATTCTTTTGTTCATCATTTATTAAACAAAATAAGTTATCACATATTAATATTTTTACTTAATTATTTGTTTTTGCTTCAAAAAAAATCAGCCGAAAACATCTTACACGATACTGAAATTAACGAATACTAATTATCATCTTTCATACAAATCTCTTATAGCTACGCTTGCCACCGTGCAGCCAAATACTGCAGGCATATAACTTATTGTACCAACAACCGATTTTTTATTTCTTCCTTCTTGTATTACAACTTTTGCTCCGTTAAGCCTTGGTTCAGCACTAAAAACAGCTTTTACTCCTTTATAAATTCCAAGTTTATGTAAATATTTTCTAACATACCTGGCCAAATGGCAAGTGTGTGTTTCAGATATATCGGCAATTTTTACTTGCGTTGGGTCAACCTTACTACCAGCACCCATACTGCTTACAATAGGAATATTTCTTTCTACACAAGCTTTTATAAAAAAAACTTTTGGCGATAGGGTATCTATACAATCAAGCGCATAATCAAATTTACCATTATCTAATACATTATTTGTTAGTTCGTCTCTAAAATATTCAGGTATTACAGTCAAATTTAAATCAGGATTAATATCAAGCATTCGTTTAGCCAAAACATCCGCTTTAACCAAGTGCTCTGTACTTTTTAGAGCAGGTATTTGCCTATTTCTGTTTGTTGGATCAACCGTATCGGCATCAACTATGGTAATTCTTCCAACACCGCTTCGGGCAATCATTTCGGCTGCAATACCTCCAACTCCACCCAAACCAACAACAAGTACGTTTGCATCAACAAGTTTTTTAAGTTTTTCTTCACCCAATAATATTTGGGTTCTTCCCATCCATGGCTGTATTTCCATCAAACACAACTATAAAAATTTTCTAACTAAATAAATTATCAAATTCAATATCAAACTCAACAAAAGCATGGTAACAATAGGAAAATATAATTTAAATCCGTTACGTTCCAACTTAATATCACCCGGCAAATTTCCAAACCAACTAAGCTTATTCCCGGCAAAATAAATAATTGCACCAATTACTGCTATTATTAATCCGGCTATAATTATGTATTTGCCAAAGGCAGAGTTCACTTTTACTGCAAAATAGTATTTTTTGTTGCTTCTAAAATATTGTAAGCGTTTTCGTACGTATTACTTTCGCTGTAAACCCTCAATACAGGCTCTGTTCCACTTGCTCTAATCATCACCCATTCGCCATTTCCTAAATGAAATTTATACCCATCAAGGTCTTCCGTTTTTTCTATTTTGTATGAACCAAATGTTGTGTATGATCCATTTTTACAATTAGCAAGAACTTTCTGTTTTATATCTTCTGTAATATGCAAATCAATTCTTCCCATAGCAAAAGTGCCAACTACATCGTAAACTTCTTGTATCAATTCGTCTAGACTCTTACCGCTTTTCGACATAAATTCCCACAAAGTTAAGCCAATCCATATTCCGTCTCTTTCTGGAATAAAACCTTTAATGGCTATCCCTCCGCTTTCTTCGCCACCAACCAATACATTTTCTGTAACCATTTTTTCGCAAATGTATTTAAAGCCAATTTTGGTAATTTCTATATCTAAACCATAAGCCTTACACATTTGGGTAATTTTACTTGTTGCACTAAAAGTTGTAATTACTTTTCCGCTTAAACCTTTATACTTATGTAAATAATGTATCAAAAGCAGTATTATATGATGTGAGTCTACAAAGTTGCCTGCTTTATTATACAAACCAATTCTGTCTGCATCACCATCAGTTACCAGTCCACAATCAATATTACCATTTGTTTTAATTAACTCTCTAAATTCAGCTAAATTTTTATCAATTGGTTCTGGTGCCTGGCCTTTAAAAGACGGATTATGTTCGCAATGAAGCAATTTTATTTCAGGAAAAATTCGCTTCATCACATTTTGTCCTGCTCCATACATGGCATCGTAAGCAAAATTAAATTTACCGTTTTTAATAGCTTGCAAATCAAAGCCGGCTTCAACTTCATTTACATATAGGGTTTCTAAATCAACATATTCAATCATTCCCTCATTAACAAGTGAATCAATACTATTTATTTCTACATCAACACTCACAGGTATGGCTTTCTCAACAGCATCAATGGTTGTTGGGCTGCTTGGCCCTCCATAGTGTGCTTTAAGCTTAAAGCCGTTATATGCTGGCGGATTATGGCTCGCTGTAATTATTATTCCCAATGCTGCATTATGCTTTACTGCACCCAAACTTACCATAGGCGTACTTACAAAGCCTTTGGCCATTTTTACTTTTATATTATTGGCACACATAATTTGTGCTGTTGTATTGGCAAAAAGCTCACCCGCAAACCTGCAATCATGACCAATAACTACCAATAAATTATCAGCGTGATATGCTTTTAAGTATTCTGCAGTTCCTTGTGCAACTCGCTTTATATTTTCAACTGTAAAATCATCGGCTATTATGCCACGCCAGCCATCTGTTCCAAATTTTATAGTATACATTTAATTTATGGTTTAGAATTTTATACAAAAGCATTTTCTCCGGTAATATCCATTCCGGTAATCAATAAGTGAATATCATGGGTTCCTTCGTATGTAATTACCGACTCTAAATTCATCATGTGCCTCATTATGCTATATTCTCCTGTTATTCCCATTCCGCCTAAAACTTGCCTTGCATCTCTTGCAATCTGACAGGCCATCGCTACATTATTTCTTTTTGCCATACTTATTTGTGCCGGAGTAGCCCTACCTTCATTCATTAACACACCAAGCCTCCAAGTCAATAGTTGTGCTTTGGTAATTTCAGTAATCATTTCTGCCAATTTTTTTTGTTGCAATTGAAAACCTGCAATTGGTTTACCAAATTGAACCCTTTCCTTACTATACCTTAATGCAGTATCATAACAATCAAGTGCTGCACCAATGGCTCCCCAGCTAATTCCATATCTTGCACTATTCAAACATGTCAATGGGCCTTTTAATCCTTCAACACCTGGAAAAATATTTTCTTTCGGAACTTTAACATCATTAAAAACCAACTCTCCTGTAGCACTTGCCCTTAAACTCCATTTATTGTGTGTTTCAGGAGTTGTAAAACCTTCCATTCCTCTTTCAACAACAAGTCCTTTTATTACACCATTCTCATCCTTAGCCCAAACTACTGCAACATCAGCAAATGGCGAGTTACTAATCCACATCTTGGCTCCATTAAGAATCACGTGTACACCATCACCTGCATCTCTAAAATTTGTAGTCATACCTGCCGGATTACTTCCATGATTTGGTTCTGTTAAACCAAAACAGCCAAGCATCTCCCCTTTTGCTAATTTTGGTAAGTATTTTCTTTTTTGTTGTTCTGATCCAAACTTATAAATTGGATACATTACCAAACTGCCTTGAACCGAAGCTGTTGAACGTATACCCGAGTCGCAGCGTTCAAGCTCTTGCATCATAATACCATAAGTAATATAATCCATGCCTCCACATCCATAATCACTTGGTAATTGAGGGCCAAAACACCCCAATTCTCCCAACTCCCTTACAATATGTACAGGAAAAACAGCTCTTTGAGCACAATCTTCAATAATTGGAGAAAATTCCTTTTTAACATACTCTCTTACTGTAGCCCTTATTAATTTATGCTCATCACTTAATAATTCATCCATCAAATAATAATCGTGATGATTAAACATATCAGGTTTGATTGCTTTAAAAAATGCTGCTTTTGCTTCGGTATTCATCATATTTTTATAATTTGCAATGCTACAAAAAATTAATCAATAAAATTTAAAACAAATGAAAATCATAACCGCTTTAGAAAATGTAAAATTTTACGCTTATCATGGCATTTATAATTTCGAGAAAGAAAAAGGAGGAGAATTTGTAGTTAATGTTTATATCGAAGAAGAAATTGACTTAAATAAAAATTTGAATGATTTAAATTCATTAATCAATTACGAAAAACTATTTGAAATCGTAAAAGATGAAATGGAAAATACTAAAAATTTAATAGAGGAGGTTGCATCTGTCATATTGCAACGTATTTCACATTTATTAATTGATAAAAAAGCAATTATAAAAGTAAAAATTGATAAGATTAATCCTGTTGGTAAATTTGGTAGCGGAAATGCCAGTGTTACAATAATACAATAAAAAAACCTATCCGATATTTCGAATAGGTTTTTAAATAACTTGGCAACGACATACTTTCCCAGATATTACTCCAGTATCATCTGCGCTGATGGGCTTAACTTCTCTGTTCGGAATGGGAAGAGGTGGACACCATCGCTAAAATCACCAAGAAGCTCTTAATAAATTCTTTTAAAATTGACATAAATATAGAAGAAAACACAATCAAACAAAGTGGATATCTAGTGAAATGTTAAGTCTACGGGTAATTAGTACTACTCGACTTTGATGTTACCATCTTTACATCTGTAGCCTATCAACGTGGTAGTCTTCCACGACCCTTAAAGGAAGTCTCATCTTGAGGTAAGTTTCGTGCTTAGATGCTTTCAGCGCTTATCTTGTCCATACATAGCTACTCTGCAATGCAGCTGGCGCCACAACAGATACACCAGAGGTATGTCCAACCCGGTCCTCTCGTACTAAGGTCAGATCCTCTCAAACTTCCAACGATCACATCAGATAGGGACCGAACTGTCTCACGACGTTCTGAACCCAGCTCGCGTGCCACTTTAATCGGCGAACAGCCGAACCCTTGGGACCTTCTCCAGCCCCAGGATGTGACGAGCCGACATCGAGGTGCCAAACCTCCCCGTCGATGTGAGCTCTTGGGGGAGATCAGCCTGTTATCCCCGGCGTACCTTTTATCCTATGAGCGATGGCCCTTCCATACAGAACCACCGGATCACTATACTCTACTTTCGTACCTGCTCGGCTTGTAGGCCTCACAGTCAAGCTCGCTTATGCTATTACACTCTACGTACGGTTACCAAGCGTACTGAGCGAACCTTTAGAAGCCTCCGATACTTTTTTGGAGGCGACCACCCCAGTCAAACTACCCACCATGCAATGTCCCTTGTAAAGGTTAGATTTCAAATGATTAAAGGGCGGTATTTCAAGGTTGACTCCATAAAACCTGGCGATTCTACTTCAAAGTCTCCCGCCTATCCTACACATTAATCATCCAAAATCAATGCAAAGCTATAGTAAAGGTGCACGGGGTCTTTCCGTCCCGATGCGATTAACCGGCGTCTTCACCGATACCACAATTTCACCGAGCTCACGGTTGAGACAGTGCCCAGATCGTTACACCATTCGTGCAGGTCGGAACTTACCCGACAAGGAATTTCGCTACCTTAGGACCGTTATAGTTACGGCCGCCGTTTACTGGGGCTTCGATTCAATGCTTCGCTTGCGCTGACATCCCCTCTTAACCTTCCAGCACCGGGCAGGTGTCAGGCCATATACGTTATCTTTCGATTTAGCATAGCCATGTGTTTTTGATAAACAGTCGCCTGGGCCATTTCTCTGCGGCCTTCCGAAGAAGGCACCCCTTTTCCCGAAGTTACAGGGTTAATTTGCCGAGTTCCTTAACCGTGAATCACTCGAGCACCTCAGGATTCTCTCCTAGCCTACCTGTGTCGGTTTGCGGTACGGGTTAATGTGGGAGCTTTTCTAGGAAGAACATTTATAATTTCGCTTCACCCGAAGGTTTGGCTCAACGCACTATTCCGTCAGTACGTAATTACTCTTGTTCTCCGTCCCTCACCACTAGTACAGGAATATTAACCTGTTGTCCATCGATATCGCTTTTTCGCTTAATCTTAGGTCCCGACTAACCCTAATCCGATTAACGTTGATTAGGAAACCTTAGGCTATCGGTGGGCAAGTTTCTCACTTGCCTTATCGTTACTTATACCTACATTGGCTTTTCTAAACACTCCAGTAAATCTCACGATTAACCTTCAAAGTAATTAGAATGCTCCCCTACCACTCATAAAGAGTCCATTGCTTCGGTGCTAAATTTAATGCCCGTTTATCATCCACGCCTAATCGCTCGACTAGTGAGCTGTTACGCACTCTTTAAATGAATTGCTGCTTCCAAGCAAACATCCTAGCTGTCATAGCGATTAGACCACGTTAGTTCAACTTAATTTAGACTTGGAGACCTTAGCAGATGGTCTGGGTTCTTTCCCTCTCGCCCTCGGACCTTAGCACCCAAGGGCTCACTCCCAAGGAACATGTTAACAGCATTCGGAGTTTATCTGAGTTCGGTAGGCTTTGACACCCCCTTACCCAATTAGTAGCTCTACCTCTGTAACACTATAACTTGAGGCTGTTCCAAAAAACATTTCGGGGAGTACGAGCTATCTCCCAGTTTGATTAGCCTTTCACCCCTACCCACAGCTCATCCGAAAGCTTTTCAACGCTTACCAGTTCGGACCTCCAGTACCTGTTACGGCACCTTCATCCTGGCCATGGGTAGATCACTCAGGTTTCGCGTCTACCCCCACCGACTATACGCCCTATTCAGACTCGCTTTCGCTGCGGCTTCGTCTCTTAAAGACTTAACCTTGCCGATGAGGAGTAACTCGTAGGTTCATTATGCAAAAGGCACGCAGTCATCCCAAAAGGGACTCCTACCGCTTGTAAGCGTACGGTTTCAGGTTCTATTGCACTTCTCTGTTCGAGATTCTTTTCACCTTTCCTTCACAGTACTGGTTCACTATCGGTCTCTCAGTAGTATTTAGCCTTACCAGATGGTGCTGGCAGATTCACACAAGGCGTCTCCGACCCCGCGCTACTCAGGATACTGTATTATATTTATAATTTACATTTACGAGACTATCACTCTCTATGGTACAACTTTCCAGAAGTTTCAATTTAAAATAAATATAATTGATACAGTCCTACAACCCCAATTATGCCGAAACACAATTGGTTTGGGCTAATCCCATTTCGCTCGCCACTACTCAGGGAATCACTATTGTTTTCTTTTCCTCCACTTACTTAGATGTTTCAGTTCAGTGGGTTGGCCTTAGACCCGATAAATCGGGTGGGTTTCCCCATTCGGAGATTTGCGGATCAAAACTTCTTGGCAGTTCCCCGCAACTTATCGCAGCTTAGCACGTCCTTCTTCGCCTCTGAGAGCCAAGGCATCCCCCGTACGCCCTTAGTAACTTAATTTATTAGATATCCACTCGGTTATTTAATGAAATTGTGTTTTCTTCTATTATGTCAAAGAACTTATATCTTACTGTAGAAGATATTGTGGAGAATATCGGATTCGAACCGATGACCCCTAGCTTGCAAAGCTAGTGCTCTAGCCAACTGAGCTAATTCCCCAATAACGAGATGAGGTAGTCCCGCCCAGACTTGAACTGGGGACCTCTACATTATCAGTGTAGCGCTCTAACCACCTGAGCTACGAGACTATGTTTATTTAATCTACGATTACTCAGAAGGATGAGCCCTCTGATTTGATCGCTATTGGTGATCTACAGTAGCAATAAAATGAAGATAAATGAAATAGCGAACAAATCCTACTCTAGAAAGGAGGTGGTCCAACCACACCTTCCGGTACGGTTACCTTGTTACGACTTAGCCCCAGTCATCGGTATTGCCTTAGGCGGCTCCTTACGGTTACCGACTTCAGGCACTCCCAACTCCCATGGCTTGACGGGCGGTGTGTACAAGGCCCGGGAACGTATTCACCGGATCGTTGCTGATATCCGATTACTAGCGAATCCAACTTCATGGGGTCGAGTTGCAGACCCCAATCCGAACTGAGAACGCTTTTTTGAGATTAGCTTCATGTTGCCATGTTGCGACTCATTGTAGCGCCCATTGTAGCACGTGTGTAGCCCTGGACGTAAGGGCCATGATGACTTGACGTCATCCCCACCTTCCTCACTGCTTACGCAGGCAGTCTCTTTAGAGTCCCCAGCATAACCTGATGGCAACTAAAGATAGGGGTTGCGCTCGTTGCGGGACTTAACCCAACACCTCACGGCACGAGCTGACGACAGCCATGCAGCACCTTGTTTTGTGCCCCTTGCGGGGAAACTACCTTTCGGCAGCGGTCACTCACATTCAAGCCCAGGTAAGGTTCCTCGCGTATCATCGAATTAAACCACATGCTCCTCCGCTTGTGCGGGCCCCCGTCAATTCCTTTGAGTTTCAACCTTGCGGTCGTACTTCCCAGGTGGAATACTTAATGCTTTCGCTTAGGCCCTGACAGTATATCGCCAAGACCGAGTATTCAACGTTTAGGGCGTGGACTACCAGGGTATCTAATCCTGTTTGCTCCCCACGCTTTCGTGCCTCAGCGTCAGTTACGGCTTAGTAACCTGCCTTCGCAATTGGTGTTCTGTTGCATATCTAAGCATTTCACCGCTACATGCAACATTCCAGTTACCTCAACCGCACTCGAGACAATCAGTTTCAATGGCAATTCTACAGTTAAGCTGCAGGCTTTCACCACTGACTTAATAATCCGCCTACGCACCCTTTAAACCCAGTAAATCCGGACAACGCTTGGATCCTTCGTCTTACCGCGGCTGCTGGCACGAAGTTAGCCGATCCTTATTCGCACGGTACCGTCATCGCTCTACACGTAGAGCTTATTCTTCCCGTACAAAAGCAGTTTACAACCCATAGGGCCTTCATCCTGCACGCGGCATGGCTGGTTCAGGCTTTCGCCCATTGACCAATATTCCCTACTGCTGCCTCCCGTAGGAGTCTGGTCCGTGTCTCAGTACCAGTGTGGGGGGACATCCTCTCAGACCCCCTACTGATCGTAGCCTTGGTGAGCCGTTACCTCACCAACTAGCTAATCAGCCGCATGCCCATCCCTAACCGCCTGAGCTTTAATATTGTAAAGATGCCTAAACAATATATTATGGGGTATTAATTCCTCTTTCGAGGAGCTATTCCCCAGTTAGGGGCAGGTTGCATACGTGTTACGCACCCGTGCGCCACTCTCAAAGTCGTATTGCTACAACTTATCCCGTTCAACTTGCATGTATTATGCCTGCCGCTAGCGTTAATCCTGAGCCAGGATCAAACTCTCCGTAGTAAAAGTTGTTTGATTTGACTATTTAAGGATTGACTTTGTAATTAAACAAAGGTTCGCTATTTCATTTCTTCAAAGAACGTTATTTCAAAAAACCTTTCGGTTGAAATTTAAATTTTATCAATCTTTTATCAGATTTGGGTTGCAAAGGTAATTCAAAAATTTAATCTGTCAAGTATTATTTTTACAATTTATTAACATTTTTTTATCTGAAAGCTTTGGCTTCAAGACTTATTTGAATTACTCAAAGAACTTCCTTTCAAAAAGGGAGTGCAAAGGTAAGAACTGCAATTTAAAATGCAAGCGTATTTAGATAAATATTTCACAATGTACTGATAGATAGATTTATATTTTTTTAATTTAATAAAAAACCATCATATTAATAACTATTGCCACCCTCCACCTAGTACTTTGTATAGTTGAATTGCAGCAAAAAACTGATTTTTATTTGCTTCGGTAAGTTGCAATTCTGCATTTAAGCGGTTTTGTCTTGAAACCAAAACTTCCATATAATTTGCATATCCGGTTAAAAACAATTCGTTTGAAATTTGTACTGCTTGCCTAAGTGTTGCCACTTCCTGATTTTTAAGATTGCTTATATTTCTATATTGTTCTAGTTTAACATATTCTGAGTTTACTTCCTCTACACCTTTTAAAATTGCTTGTTTGAGATTTAAAAAAGCAATACTTTGATTTGCCTGTGCCATTCTGAAATTTCCTTTTATTTGATTGCGGTTAATTAATGGTGTAGTAATACCAGCAATTAAACCATATGCTAAAGAGTTTGGAGTTGAAAAAAGTAATTCGTTTTTGAATGCATTTAAGCCATAATTTGCATTTATTAAAATATTCGGATAAAAAGCTGCCTTGGCTGATTTTAATTCATAGGATTTAGCTTTTAAATTTTTTTCAGCTTCTTTAATATCCGGGCGGTTTTGAAGTAAATGGACAGGTACCCCAATATTTAACAAGGCAGGTAAATCTTTTACATCAATGGTATCTTTGCGAAGGATTTTTTGTGGAAAACGCCCTACAAGGTTGTTGAGTATGTTTTCGGTTGCATTAATTTCTTGAATTTTATCTGCTTCGAGCGATTTAAAATTTAGTAATTGTGCATAAAACTGTTTAACACCGGCCTCGTTTATTCTACCACTTTGTTTTTGAATGGCAACAATTTCCAATGCTCTTTCCTGAATAAAAATATTTCTTCTTATAATCTCAAGCTCGGTGTCGAGCGCTAACAGTTCGTAATACAATCTTGCAACTTCTGCAACAATTTGAGTTGTTAAAAAATGCTTACCTTCTTTATTAGCAAGAAACCTGTAAAAAGAAGCACGTTTATTGTTTCTTAATTTTCCTACGGTATTGATTTCCCAATTTGTGTTTAAACCAACAAAATAATCGGGTATTGGATTTGGAATTTTTTGTTTTTCGTTGATGTTTGGTGATTTGTTTGTATCGAAATTTCCAACCCCGTCAATGGTATAATCGCCAAAACGTGTAAGACCCGAAGAAACAAATGTATTTACCGATGGATACATGTAATTGCGATTCATTATGTACTCGGCTCTGGCAGCGTATAAGCGTTGATTTATTATTTGAAGTTCAATGTTGTTTGATATTGCCGAGTCAATAAGATTTTGAAGATAGGGGTCTTTAAAATATTCTCTCCAAGTTTTTAATGGTACTTGCAAAGTATCATTTGAATTTAAGTAATAACTTTCAGGTAGCTGAATTTGTTGGTTTAAAGAATTTTCTTTGGGTATTGCACATGAACCAAGTAGTAATACAATTAGGTTCAAAAAATATATTGAACGCATTGATTTAATTTTAAACATAATCTTCGTTTGGATTGGATTGGCTGATATTTGATTTTTTTAATCTTTGCTCTAAGGTAGCAAACAAAAAGTATAATCCGGGCACAACAAGCAGGCCAAATATAGTGCCAATAAGCATTCCACCGGCAGCTGATGTTCCTATTGAACGATTACCAAACTGACCAGGACCAGTGGCAATTACTAACGGAATTAAGCCTGCAATAAATGCAAAAGAGGTCATTAAAATTGGTCTTAAACGTGCAGCCGATCCTTCGATGGTAGCATGCAGAATGGTATATCCCTCTTTATGTTTTAATACTGCATACTCAACAATTAAAATGGCATTTTTACCTAAAAGACCAATTAGCATTACCAATGCTACCTGAGCATAAATATTGTTTTCGAGTCCAAGAAAATATAAAGAAATAAATGCCCCAAAAACACCTGTTGGTAATGACAATAACACCGGAAGCGGTAATAGAAAACTCTCGTACTGACCAGCTAAAATTAGGTAAACAAAGATTAAGCAAATAATAAAAATAATAAGCGACTGGTTGCCCGATTGAATCTCTTCGCGGGTTATTCCACTCCACTCGTAAGTAAAACCTCTTGGAAGTTTTTTTGCTGCATTTTCTACTGCTTTAATTGCATCGCCACTGCTAAAGCCTTTTGCTGCCTGACCGTTTATCATTGCAGCATTAGACATATTGTACCTAGTAATTTGCTCTGGCCCATAAACTCGCTCTAATTTTATAAATGTAGCAAAGGGTACCATTTCGCCACGATTATTTTTAACATACATTTTTAAAATATCTTCGGGTTTTGCTCTGTATTGCGGTAAAGCCTGAACCATAACTTTATACATTTGTCCAAAACGAATAAAGTTGCTTGCATAATAACTGCCAACAAGTGCTTGTAAGGTATTCATGGCATTTTCAACCGTTATATCTTTTTTGGCAGCCATATCATAATCAACGGTAATTATGTATTGAGGAAAATTAGGGTCAAAGCTTGTATAAGCTTCTTGTACTTGTGGGGATGCTTCAATATCATCAATAAATTTTTTTGAAACCTCGTACAAACGGTTAAGATTATTGCTGCCTGTTTTATCAATTAATCTTAATTCAAAACCACTGCTATTGCCAAAACCAGGTACAGTTGGAGGCGGAAAAAATTCAACAATGGCATCGTTTATAAAATCTGTTTTTTGTTTAAATAAATAAATCACCTCATCAAGGTTTTCTTTTCTTTTATCCCAAGGTTTTAGGTTTATCATAGCCATACCATAAGATGCACCGGCACTTTCAGTTATAATGCTGTAGCCGCTCAGTGTTGATATATTTTCAACCGCATCAATTTCTTTGGAGATTTCGGATATTTTATCAAGAACAGCACTTGTTCTTTCAACGGTTGCTCCTGATGGGGTTGTAACATTTATATATATCACTCCCTGATCTTCGGTTGGGATAAAGCCTCCGGGAAGAATATATGTTACAGCATAAGTTAATACAACAAAAACCAAAACCAGCGAAACAGTAATTTTATTGTTTGAACCATAGCGTTCAACCAAACCTTTGTAATTATTTTCTACTTTATTGTATCTTAAATTGAAAGCATTAAAAAAATTTTGTAATAATTTATTTTTTGATTGAGTTGTAGGTTTAAGCATAATTGCACACAGTGCCGGTGTAAGTGTAAGTGCATTAATACCCGAAATAAATATTGCAATGGCAAGTGTTAGTGAAAACTGGCGATAAAAAATTCCAACAGGTCCGCTCATAAAAGCTACAGGAATAAAAACCGCAGACATAACGAGTGTAATTGCAACAATGGCACCTCCAATTTCGCCCATGGCTTCTTTGGTAGCATTAATGGCATTCATATGTTTTTCGTGCATTTTGGCGTGAACCGCCTCAACAACTACTATGGCATTATCTACCACAATACCAATGGCCAATACCATTGCAAAAAGTGTAAGCAAATTTATTGAAAAACCAAGCATTGACATAGCAGCAAAAGTGCCGATAAGCGACACCGGAACTGCCAATGCCGGAATTAATGTTGAACGAAAATCTTGAAGGAAAATAAATACTACGATAAATACCAAAATTAAAGCCTCAATAAAGGTTTTTACCACTTCGTGAATTGAGGCATCCAGAAATCTCGAAACATCATAGGCTACATTGTATTGCATTTTTGGCGGGAAACTGCTTTGCTTGAGTTCGGCCATGCGTTTTTTTACATTTTCAATAACCTGGCGCGCATTTGAACCCGGCCTTTGCTTTAGCATTATTGAAGCAGATGGTCTTCCATTGGTTTTTGAATCCATGTGATAACTAAATGAACCAAACTCAATTTCAGCAACATCTTTAAGCCTTAAAAAAGAGCCATCGTTATTGGCTTTTATGATGATATTTTTATAATCGTCTTCTTCAAAAAATTTTCCTGTGTACTTTAAAACATATTGCATGCTTTGTACAGCCTTATCAGAACTTTCTCCTGTTTTGCCGGGTGCTGCCTCAACATTTTGGTTTCTTATGGCCTGTATAACTTCATCGGTTGAAACATTATATGCGGTAAGTTTTATGGGGTTTAGCCAAATACGCATAGAATAATCTCTATTACCCATAATTTCGGCAAAGCCAACACCGTCAATACGCTTTAGTTCTGGTAAAATATTTATATCTGCAAAGTTGTAAACAAATTTTTCATCAACATTTTCGTCATCGCTAAAAATATTAAGGTATAGCAACATACTGTTAACTTCTTTTTCTGTACTTACTCCGGCTCTAATAACTTCTTCGGGCAATTCGTCTAAAACGGTTGTAACACGGTTTTGAACATTAACCGCAGCAACATCAGGGTCGGTACCAACTTTAAAATATACGGTTATTATGGTTGTACCGTTGTTACTGGAAACAGACGACATATACGTCATATTGGGTACGCCATTTATGGCTCTTTCTATTGGTGTGGCAACAGCTTTTACGCAAACATCTGCATTTGCACCTGTGTATTTTGCGGTAACAGTAACCGAAGGAGGAACAATATCAGGGAATTGTGTTACAGGCAATTCGAAAAAAGCCAATAAGCCTACAAAAGTTATTAAAACCGAAATAACTATTGATAAAATAGGCCTGTTTATAAATAGGTTCAGCATGTTATTTATTTTCTATGTTATAAACCTGTTTTAAATCTGTTTGAACCGGATTAATAATGCTTCCTTCTTTTAGGTTTTGAACACCTTCATAAACAATTTTTTGTTTGGCTTGCAAGCCGTTTTGAATGAGGTAAAAGTTTTGAAATCGAGTCATCGGTCTAAAGCTTTTTAAAACCACCATATTATTTGGGTCAACAGTAAACACATAATTTTTATCTTGAATTTCGATAACAGATTTTTGCGGAACAAGCAAAGCATTTTTGATAGTTTGCTTTATTCGAACTTTACCTGTTGAGCCATGTTTGAGCAAATGATCTTTATTATTAAACCTGGCACGAATAGCCAATGCACCGGTTCCGGGTTCAAATTCACTTTCCATTGTTTCTATTCGTCCTTTTGCGTTAAAAGTACTTCCATCGGCAAGTTCAAGCTCTACCATACTGTTAAATAACGAATCGGATTTTCTTTCTTTAAAATAATCAAGGTATTCTATTTCCGAAACGTTAAAATAAACATTAACGGCTTCAATATCTGATATGGTTGTAAGTAAAGTACCTTCAGAAATCAAACTACCGAGTTTAAAAGGAATTCTGTCAATAATGCCATTAAATGGCGATTTTATTAATGTATTTGCCAATTTTACCGAAGCTGCCAATTCGTGAGACTTTGCTTGCTCAATGCGGGCTTTTGCAATTTCAAGTTTTGCTTCGGCAAGGTCAATTTCGGTTTTTGCAATTACATTTTTTTCTACCAATAGCTTAACTCTTTCCAATTCTACCAAAGCAGTTTTCATTTCAGCTTCGGCACTTTTTAAATCGGCACGAGCGCTGTTTAGTGCAGCAGCATATTCTTCGTCATTAATTCTAAATAGAGGCTGACCTTTTTTTACAGGCTTTCCCTCATCAACAAAAATCTGTTCGAGGTATCCTTCAACTCTGGCTCTAATTTCTACATTTTGAACTGCCTGTATATCGGCTACATATTCAATTTCGGTTGTTACATCGGTTGTATAAACTTCTGTTACGGGTACATCATTTACTGTTTTTTCTTGGCTTTGGTTGCTATTGCAAGCAAATAAAATAATTGTAAATACTGCAAAAACAGGCAGTAAACTGCATTTATGTTTCATTTTTTGTTTTAGGGTTAAAATTAAATTTTTATGTTTTTGAGGGAGTTTTGCCAAAATCCGCTACTAAAAAGGATATAACAAAGAAAGGAAAGTAACTTGTTTATCTGAAATTAAAGTATCAGTTTGTGTTTTAAATAATTTACCTTGGAATAAAAAATGCTTAAGCCTAATTAATAAAGTGTCGAATAAATTAAAAAACTGAAATTTAAAACCGGTAAATCTTTTATATTGAAAGTCTTTTTCAACGAATTCCTCGTTGTGATTTATAATATTAAATAAATCAACATCAAAACAAATTTCTACAATATCTGTAAGAATTGAGCCTAATTCACCATCAGGCTCTGCAAGTGTATTTTTTTCTATTAAAAAATTATTGGCATTGCTAAACTGTGGTACAAACAAAACCGTATTAATTACGGATACCAACTGTAGTATATTTATAAGCCTTTTTACCAAGACCGCAAAAATAATTATTTACAATAATTTATTGTTGTATGGTTTGTTTTATGAACACCAATTTTACTTTTGCCAAAAAAAATTCCACATACTATGAGTTTATTCGAAAAACACAAAGATGCACTACAAAATAGCATAGAAGCCCTAAAAACAAGAGCTTATTTTACATTATACCCCGAAAACCCAAAAGCTTACCCCGAAGAAAAATTACAAGAAGCCAAAAACTGGTTTAGCAATGCTATGAATAATAATTTTAGTGTCTTGAACCAAGAAGGAAGCCAAGGTTGGATAGGTGAAGAAATTTCACCATTTACCCAAACAGGTATTGGCATAAAATATCCTCAATTTTCGGTTCAAGCAGCTGTAAACCTTGTACTATCGGCTCAAACCAAATGGCAGCAAACAAGTATAGAAGAGCGTGCCGGATTATTGTTAGAAGCACTTGAAAACGTTAAAGAACGTTTTTTTGATATTGCCATTGCTACCATGCACACAACCGGGCAAAGTTTTATGATGAGTTTTCAGGCAAGCGGACCACATGCCAACGACAGGGCATTGGAAGCCATTGCCATGGGATATGCTGAACTTACCAGATACAACCACCATGTAAAATGGACAAAAAACTTAGGTAAATTTGATTTGGTAATTGACAAAGATTTTACACCCATGCCAAAAGGAGTTGGTTTGGTTATAGGCTGCTCCACTTTTCCTGTTTGGAATACAGTGCCCGGTTTATTTGCAAACCTGATTTCGGGAAATGCATGTATTGTAAAACCTCATGCAAAATCGGTATTGCCAATTGCCATTGTAATTGAAGAGTTACAAAAAGTTTTAACAAATAATGGATTTGATGCCAATACAGTTTTAATGTTTACGGATAGTATTAACGAACCAAAAACAAAAGAATTGGCAGAAAAAAACCATGTAAAATTAATAGATTATACAGGCAACAGCGAGTTTGGAAATTACATAGAAAGCCTGCCAAAAACAACATTTACTGAAAAAGCTGGCGTAAACTCTATTATTATTGATTCGGTAAAAGATTTAAAAGCAGTTTGCGGTAATATTGCTTTTTCGGCCAGTTTGTATAGCGGCCAAATGTGTACTGCACCTCAAAACATTTTTGTTAGCAGTATGGGCATTAACAGCCCTGAAGGGAATTTGAGTTACGAAAATGTTAAAGATGCCATTGTTGAAGCATTTAAAGGATTGATAGATAACCCAAAAGCTGGCCCTGGCACAATAGGTTCGATACAAAACGACAATACTTACAAACGTGTAAAAGATGCAACAAATTTGGGTGGAAATATTTTGCTTGAAAGTAAAACCATATCAAACGAAGAATTTCCGGATGCCAGAATTGCCACACCTGTTGTAATTGAGTTGAGCCGAGACAATGTAAATACTTTTGGCAACGAATGTTTTGGACCCATTGTTTTTATAATAAAAACCAACGATACCAACGACAGCATAGCACTGGCTAAAGCATTAGCCGAAGAAAAAGGTGCACTTACCTGTGGAGCATACACAACTGATGAAACCGTAATGAATAATATTAAACAAGCCATGAACAGCATTTTTGTTCCGGTAAGTTTTAATTTTACTGGTGCAGGTTTTATCAATTCTCATGCAGCTTTTAGCGATTTTCACTTAACAGGTGGGAACAAAGCAGGGAATGCAAGTTTTACCAATGCCGATTTCATTAACAGGCGCATAGTTTGGGTTGGAAACAGATACATGTAATTTGAGTATAAAATTTAAGCGTTTGACGATTTGATTAGAAAGCAACTACAAAAGTTTTTTAATCAAATCATCAACGGCAACATTATCGCTTTCTGCTTTAAAGTTTCTTATAATTCTGTGGCGTAAAACGTTTAATGCTATTGCTTGTACATCTTCAATATCAGGGCTGTATTTGCCTTTTGATAATGCGTGGGATTTAGCACCAATAACCAAAAATTGCCCTGCTCTTGGGCCTGCACCATAACTTACATAATTGTTTATTTCGGGGGTTGCAAATTGGTTATTTGGTCTGGTTTTATTAACCAGTTTTACAGCGTAATCAACCACATTATCTGCAATTGGTACCCTTCTAACCAAATGCTGAAAATATATTATTTCGTTTGCGTGTAATATTTGGTTCAAGCTAACTTTAAAATCTTGTGTGGTATTTTTTATAATGTTTATTTCATCTACAAAATCAGGATAGGAAAGCATTAAGTTAAACATAAACCTATCGAGTTGAGCTTCGGGCAATGGGTATGTCCCCTCTTGTTCTATTGGGTTTTGTGTTGCCAATACAAAAAATGGTTCTTCGAGCCTGTGTAATTTGCCGCCTGTAGTTACACTTCGCTCCTGCATGGCTTCTAACAATGCCGATTGGGTTTTGGGAGGAGTTCTGTTAATTTCATCAGCTAATATAATGTTTGCAAAAATTGGCCCACGAATAAATTTAAATTCGCGGCTTTCGTTTAATATTTCTGAACCTGTAATGTCTCCGGGCATTAAATCAGGGGTAAACTGAATGCGGCTAAATTTTAAATCAAGCACTTCTGATATGGTTTTTACCAAAAGTGTTTTGGCAAGTCCGGGCAAACCAATAAGCAAAGAATGTCCGTTGCTAAAAATTGATATAAGCAAAGCATCAACAACTTGTTGCTGGCCAACTATTACTTTACCAATTTCTTGTTTTAACTGATTAAATTTTTCGTAAAATGCATTTGCTGCTTCTTTATCGTTTGCAAAATTCATATCGGGGTAAATCTATTTAATTTTATTTTTATTTATCCAGGGTTTTACTTCGTTGCAGCCGGCATACCAGCCGTTTATTTCAATATAAAACTCTTTTCGGTTACGTTCTATCCATTTTTCAATGGCATCTTTTTGTTTTTTGGCAAAAGCCATTTGTTGTAGTTTTTGGTAATCGTCTTTAAGGTTTGCTCTATGTGGTGGTGTTTCGCTTTTAAGATACAGCATTCTCCATGCACGTTTAGGTTCAGGGCCGGGCAAAACTATTAAATCGGGTTTGGTAAATTGTCCGGGTTTTAAATCTTGTATGGCAAGATATAAATCTTTTTCAAGCATATCAACCGGTATGCTGGTTGAACCCATGCCCGCACTGCCAATAAAACCACCTGATGATTTGGTGTATTCATCATCGGAGAATTTTTTAGCAGCTTCGGTAAAGGAAATTGAATCGGCTTTAATTAATTCGTAAATGCTATCAATTTTGTTCTTGGCTAATTCAACATCGGTACTGTAAATTTTTGGTGATATTAAGATATGCCTTGCATTTACCTCATCTCCCCTTCTGCTTATAACTTGCAAAATATGATAGCCGTATTTTGTTTCTATTATTTTACTGACACTATCGGGTTTTGTTTTAAATGCAGCAGCTTCAAACTCGGGCACCATTTGTCCGCGGCCAAAAAAGCCTAAGTCTCCACCTTGCGATGCTGAGCCTTTATCATCGGAGTAAATAAATGCAAGTGTGCTGAATTTTTCACCTTTATCAACAATTCTACGTCTTATATCAGCAATTTTTTCGTATGCAACCTGTTTGGCTAATTTACTCACTTTAGGTTCAATTATTATTTGAGCCACTTCAACTTCTGCGCTGTAAAAAGGCAAACTATCTTTGGCCATTTCGTTAAAAAAGTTTTTTACATCAGAAGGTGTTACCTTTATATCTTTGGTAATCTTTCTACGCATTTCTTCTATCAATTGCTGATTTCTTATTTTTTCACGATTATTTGCTTTAATTTCGCTAATTGATTTTCCGTAAAAATCTTCAAGAGCTTTTTCACCTCCAAACTGACGTGCAAAATATCTTATACGTTCATCAAGTTCGGCATCTACTCTTTCTTCGCTAATATTTACACTATCAACCTGTGCTTTTACTATAAACAAACTTTCTTGTAGTTTATTTTTTAAAATAGCGCATTTTAAAGAATCGTTAAAAATTCCTAAATCTCTTGAGGCTTGTTCGTATTCTATTTCAAGTTCGGTTCTAAGTATTAGTTTATCGGCAACAACTGCACTAATTTCATCAATTATTTGTGCAGATGACAACAAAGATGAAAGGAAAAACAAGGCTAAAAAAGTGCCTTTATTCATAAATATATGACTTAATTTGGTTATTATTTTTTGCTTCATTGAGCAATTCTGATTCAAGCTGCTTTTCTAATTTTATTTTGCGCGAGTTTAGCAATACTTTTTTAATATTATCTTTTTCAAATTCAAATTCCGATTCGGTGTTTTTAATTTTGTAATCGAGTATTTTTACAAAATACCAATAATTGCCGTCTTTTATTTCTACAAAACGGTTGTTTTGCAAAAAGTGTTCAACATCGTAAGTTTTTATGGGTATTTCTTTGATAACATCATCAAAATCGAGCCATATACTATAATCTAAAAAATAATTTACTACATTATTTTCGCAAAGTGCAGCCAATTGTGTAATATTATTTTCGTTGGTTTTGGCAACTTGGTTTTTTATTTTCACAATTTGTTTATTGTCTTCTTCAACCTTTACAAAAACCAGTTTAAGAATATTTTTTGTAAGCAAAAAGTTCTGGCGATTATCGTTAAAGTAGGTTTGCAATTCGCTAATAGTTATATTGGTATCAAGGTTATTTGAAACATAATCATTTATAAATTCGTGAATAAGCAAACTATTTTGGTAATCATTCACCAAATTTTCAATTTTTTCACTTTTGTATTCTTTTGCCAAATTAAGCTTTAATTGGTTTAATGTCCAATCGTCAACAAGCCTTTTTAAAAGTAAAACACTATCACTTTCCGATAAACTTTCGTTAAAATTATCGGTTAAATCTTCAAGGTATAAATTTTTACCATACACCGACACAAGCGGCTGTTTTTCGGTTTTATTGCAAGATAAAGCAACTAATAAAAAAAGTATTTTCAAAAATCTAAACATTTTAATTCAAATAATTTATCCATTTATCAGTTGACTTGAGCCCATTTCCGCTAAACAACGAAACAACATTACCCGATGTTACATAATTTTGAAGGTAAATGTTTAAGCCTGTAATTGTTGCTGCGCTGGTTGGTTCAACCATAAAACCCATTTTGGCTAAGTTAAACCAAGTTTTTTTAATATCTTCATCATCAACATTTATTACCAAACCGTTTGATTGTTTAACGGCTTCGGCCATTTGTTTTAATCGGACAGGCTTTTTTATGGCTATACCTTCGGCAATGGTTGAACCAAAATTATCGGTAAACGGTTCGTTGTTGATAAATTTATAAAGCGGATTACAATTTGATGATTGAACAGCAATAAGTTTTGGCATATTATCAGCAATACCGGCATTAATTAGTTGCTTTGCACCTAAAAAACAGCCTAATAAAAGTGTACCATTTCCGGCCGGAAGCACAATAGCCTCAGGCATTTTAAAATTCAATTGTTCAAATACCTCAAACAAAAAAGTTTTGGTTCCTTCAAAAAAAACAGGGTTGTAGCAATGGCTTGCATAATAACTTTTTTTGGCAGCATCAAAGGCAACTTCGGCAGTTTTTTCTCTATCACCTTCAACCAAAATTACTTTTGCCCCACTTGCTTTTGCCTGAACCACTTTTCCTGATGAGGTTTCTTTTGGCACATAAATATCGCAACTAATTTTTGCCAATGCACAATATACTGCAATTGAAGCCCCGGCATTTCCGCTGCTATCTTGCACTACATTTTTAATACCAAGTTGCTTTACAAAACTTATTAAAACACTTGCTCCTCTATCTTTATAACTTCCGCTCAAAAAAATTTGGTCCATTTTAATATAACACGGCTTTGAACCTAAATTCAATTCCAGTAAAGGAGTAAATCCTTCAGAAACGCTTACAATATTTTCATCGTCAATAAAAGGCAAAAAGTCTTTGTACCTCCATAAACTTTTTATGTTGTTTGAAACCAATTTAGCTTTCTTTTTTATTTCATATTCAAAATCAAGCAGTTCGTAATTATTTCCATGCCAAATTAAAGAGTTGTTGTAAACATTCAGGCTATCAATTCCTTTAAAAAACATTCGGTAAATTTAAAAACTTCTTAACTATTCACTTAAAAAAGTCATAAAAACTTTAATTAAATTTGATAATTTCACTTTTTAGAAATTTTTAAGAATTGAAGCATTTAAATTTGAACCCATAAAGCGTAAACCATGCAAAAAATGAAACATACATTTACATCTTTAAAAAAGGTCTTAGCAATTTTTAGTGTTGTTATGATTGCCTTTCTATCGAGCAGCTTGCTAAACAAAGCAACTGCAACACACGTAGTTGGAAGTGATATGTCGTATTCATGTACTTCCACACCGGGTGTATATCAGGTAACTTTAAAAGTTTACCGAGATTGTCAGGGTATTCCATTGTGTTCGTGCCCGCTAAGTTCAGGTTGTTCTAAATCTGTTACTATTCAAGGAGCAGCAGCGCCTTGTAATGGTACCAGTTTTGGTAGCCAAACATTAACAGTTGTACCCAATGTGAGTGGTTTTGATATTATACAATTATGTGCCATGTCAACCACAATATGCACAAACTGTGCAACCAGAACAGCAGGTTCATTTACTCCTGGAATTGAGGTTTATACGTTTCAAGGAACCATTAATTTATCTTCACTGCCTACATCTTGTTGTATGGTGCGATTAATTTATCAAGAATGTTGCCGAAATAATGCAATCACTACTTTGGTTAACCCCGGCAGCATCACATTTTTTACAGAAGCCATTATAAACCGATGTGCAACACCATGTAACAGTTCGCCAACATTTACCAACGACCCTGTTGCGGTTGCCTGTGCAGGACAGGATTTTAGTTACAACCTTGGTGCCGTTGACCCAGACGGAGACTCATTAAGTTATGCTTTCGGACAAGTGTTAAATGCTGGAGGTGTACCGGCATCTTATTTATCTCCATACAGTGCATCAGTTCCATTTCCATATTTAGGTGCACCGGGACAAAGTCCTCCTTTGGTGCCTCCTGCCGGTATTTTTATGGATCCTGTAACCGGTGATTTACAATTCAGACCTCTGGGTTTCTTTGTATCAAACCTTGTAATTGAAGTAAGACAATGGCGTAATATAAACGGTGTACCAACGCTTATGGGAATGACGCGAAGAGATTTACAGTTTTACAGTATAAACTGTCCACCTAATAATCCTCCTATCATACGAACTTATACAGGTGATGGTGTACTAACTTCACCACAACCTAATTTTTCATACAGTATTTGTGCAGGACAACAACTGTGTATAATAATTACAGCATGGGATAATACTGCAAGCTGGGATACAACAGATTTAACTTGGAATGCACCTCCTGATTTGGTATCGAATGGTGCAACATTTACCCGTTTGTATAATAATGCGCAAAGACCGCTTTTTGGACCAAGATTAGATAGTTTTAGGTTTTGCTGGACACCACCGGCAAGTATGGCTCGTAATTTACCATACTATTTTGTTGTAACTGCCAAAGACCGGGCGTGTCCTTTGCCGGCACGAGCAACCAGATCATTTTCTGTGTTGGTGAGACAAATACCACTTGCCACTATAAATAAAGTGAATAAAAATTGCGGTTTTTATGATTTTACATACACACAAACAAATAATGTTCCAATAAACCCAACATATACACAATGGCAAATTGAAACAGGGCCAAGAAATAATAACTATCAACCTATAAATGGGCCAAATGTTATAAATCACAGATTTACACAATCGGGTTGGCATAGGGTAAGATTAAGATTAACTACACCACCACCACCAAACCCTAATGGTTGCCCGAACGATAATATTATTGACTCAGTTTGGATTCCTGAACTTGTAAAAGTAACAGCCCGAGATACGTTTAACTGTTTTGGTGCACCTGTTAGGGTTCAAGCAAAAGGCGGAGGAGGTATTCCGGTGGGCTTAGGCTATAATTATGAATTTTATAGTGGAGGTTTGAATTCAACAAACTTAATTAGGATCAAAGGACCTGACTCCAATATAACAGTAACACCTTCGAGTATTGGAAATTTTACTCCATATAAGGTTAAGATATTCGACCTGAATAATTGTACAGACTCATTTGCATTTCAAGTGTTTACAAGACCGTTGCCACTTAAAGAATTATTCCCAACCGTAAGAGTTTGTGCAGGGCAAGATACCTTGCTTGATGCCGGAAACAGCAATACCACCGTTGCAAACTGGAGATGGTATAAATCACCAGCAATTCCAGCATTGTTAGATACGGTTAGTCAACAAATTGTGCCAAGAGACAGTGGGCGATATGTTGTGCGAAAAATTGATAATTTCGGATGTATAAGATGGGATACAACAAATGTTTTTGTAAACCCGTTACCGCCTATTTGGGCAGGGCCAGATGTAATAAATTGTCAAGGTGACCCACCGGTAACATTGAGAGCACAAGGTATTAATGGTCTTATAGACTCATTCCAATGGCACAGGGTTCCGGTTTTAGACCCAACAACAGAATTGCTGTCGAACCGTGATACGGTTTCGGTTCAACCATCTGTAACAACCGATTACAGAGTGAGGGCGGCAACAACCTGGCAGGGTGTAACATGCGTTAATTTTGATACTGCCAGGGTTATTGTTTATGCCCGACCGATATTAACCAACCCCGCACCTATACCAATTTGTAGAAACAATACTCAGCTTGCACTTCCGCTTATACCAACAGCATCGAACAACGGAAAACAAATAGTAAATGGAGTTTGGAGCTATCCACCAAAGCCAAGTGCAGTTTCGGGAAGTATTTTAAGGCTTGATAGTTTGGTTTGGTTGCCACCGGCAACTGCATCAAATCCATACGGAAATGTTATTTACAGAACCATTACAGATAATGAGGGTTGTGTTGTAAGAGATTCATTAATGATTGCCATATTCCCTGTACCAATTGTAAATGCAGGTCCAAGCAGAACGTTTTGTGATAATGGACCGGAGTTTAATATTTCTGGTGGACAAGGTTATACTCCAAATGGTGGTGTATTGGGATTAAACGAACTTTGGGTTGGTAATGGCGTATATAAACCGGTGCCTAGCCAAAATAGATATGCTTTTAATCCTAGGGCATCTAATGTTAAATTATTACCAGATACCAATATTTTAACATACTTTTTTACCGTTAACTTCCCACCAACAACACCAGTCTTATTTAATCCTGCAATAAGCGGCATAACAATCAGTTCTCCTCCGGGTGGTTGTCCGGCTTCAGATACCATTGTTTATGGAGTAATAAAATCACCTATTTTAAAAGCAGGTATTGCACCACCTGTTTGTAAAAGCAGCGATACAGTAAACTTTGATGCACACATGATTGGACGTAGTAACAATGCAGCCAATCCAGCATTGAGTTACTGGTATTTTGGCCCATTTGATAATATGTATAGTCCTGCTTTGACCCAAGGAAGGAAGTTTTTACCAAGACATCCGGTAATTCCTGATTTTACAAGACAATATCAAATTATATATGCCGATAACCAAACAGGATGTTTTGTAGCTGATACCACTACAATTCAAGTTAATGCAAATCCGGTAGTTGATATTGATTACCTTGATCCGCTTGATAGTGCTGTGTGCCAAAATAAAGGAAGTGTAACATTTTACATGAATCCAAATAATGTAAGTCCAACAGATGGGCAACTATTTAGTATGCCTCCATTGCCAACAGCATTTAATGTAACTGCCGGCACTATGGATTTAACGGCACCCGGAGTTACAAATCAGGTTTATAATGTTAAATATTATTACAAAGATCCTGCTACAGGCTGCGACAACAGAGACTCAATTGATATTAGGGTTCAAATACCGCCACAACTTGACATTACAGATGATGGTGATGTTTGTGAATACGGAGCCCAATTTACCGTTGGTTTTAAAACAGCCCCTCAACCTCCTTATGGTGTAGGTTGGAATACTCCTGACGGAGATGGAACCATTATAAATAACGGACCATTGGGAATTGTATATTCAGCTACACAAAATGATATAAACAGAGGCCGTATTACATTCAGGGCATTTACCACCAATAATGGTGTTTGCCCAGGCTTGGCAGATTCTGCAACCTATATTATTAAACCAAAACCTTTAGCATCAATAGGTATTGCACCTGACCGTGGTTGTGTTGACCGAAGAAAAGGCATAACGTTAGACCCTATATTAACAGCCATAAATCCAGGTGTTGCCAATTCAACATTCAGATGGTATCAAAACGACCCGGGCTTTAGTGCACCAATAAACAGTAACTTCCCTGCCGACAGTATTTACCAACACAGTATTGCTGACCCGGGAACCTACGATATTAGTTTAATAGTTGAAGCAAACGGATGTACTGATACGGCAGCTTCGCAAATATTTGCATACCCAACACCAGTAGCAAGTTTTTACAGCGACCCCGAACAAACAACCATAGCTCGCCCTAACTTTAATTTCTTTAATACCTCTACCATTTCAGATAACTCTCCGTTATCTTATATATGGCAATTTGGTACAGGAACCACACCAGAAATAAGTACAGAGATGAACCCTGCAAATGTTAGATTCCCGGCCGATACTGCAAGAAGACCAATTTGGCTTACAGCCATTAGCCAACACGGATGCGTTGATTCTACAATGAGATATATTAGAATTGATCCGGATATAACGGTATTTATTCCAAGTGTATTCTACCCCGGTAGCCAGTTAAACTGTCCACATGGTTGTAACAGAACTTTTAAAGTTGCAGCCACAGGATTTGAAACACTTGAAATTTTTGTATTTAACAGATGGGGACAAATGGTATATAAAACATTTATGACCAAACAAACTTACAACCCTGAAGAAGGCTGGAATGGATATCCGTTTAATAAAACCGAAGAAAAAATGTGTCAGCAAGATGCATACATTTACCAAGTAAATGCAACCAGCTTTAGCGGTAAAAAATATACTTATTCAGGTTCTGTTACTTTACTTTGGTAAAATTTAATCAAACTGTTTAATAGATAAAAGGAGGCTGTCTCAAAAGGGCAGCCTCTTTATTTTTTATTCAAGGCAAAACTGTATTTTTGAAAATAATAAAATTTTAAAATGAGTAACAATGCAAAAATGCTTCGTTGAGTATCTTATCTTTACAAAAACTAACCTTTAAAACTAAAGGTTGAAAGAAAATACTTTATAAATAGTTTTTGGATTATGAAAAAACTATTCGGCTTGTTTCCAAAACCATTAAAGTTTATAAAGACAACAAAATTATCATTAATTACCGAACAAGTAAGAATGGACTATGCCCTTGGCATTGCCGAAATGGCTCAGGCAATTTTAGAAAATAGAGAGCCACTACTTAATACCGACTTTTGTCTTCATGTAAATGAATTAACGCTTAAAATTCAAAACTCAAAACAAACCGGGTGTTTTGTTCCCGAAACTACTTTTTCGCATAAAGAGTTATTATTACGCAACCGGCTTGCTCAAAAATTAGTTAGTTAAATTTCAACAAAATTAATTTCAATCTTGCTTTCGTAATATTTGTATGTGTAAACAAATTATTGGCACGATATTTTTAATATTGAAACTTAGTTTAATAGAGAAAAGATGAAGAAAAAGACTTATTTATTAATTACATTTTGTTTTGCCGTTTTATTTATCAGAGCGCAAAAAGAAGAACTATATCAAAACAGCATATTAATTGAATTATTTACCAGTGAAGGTTGCGGAAGTTGTCCTATTGCCGATGAGTTTATGGATGATTTACTTTATTATGCTGATAGTACTAAAATGCCTATTTATGTAATAGATTTTCATGTTGATATTTGGAATAAAAGTGGTTGGGTTGACCCATTCAGCGATTCAAACCACACCAACCGATTAAAATCATACTTAAAACGAAAAGAATGGGTGCACATGTACACACCAATGGCTATTTTAAATGGCAGAGAGCAACATGCAGGCCATGCAAGGAAAGAAATAGGAAAATTTATACAAAAAGAGCTTTACGAACCATCAAAACATTTTTTACGTATAAGGCTTCAACCCATTGAAGGAGAAACCGACAGTGTACTGGTTTCTTATACCGTTTGGGGCCCTAGCGATTCGTTAACATTAAATGTTGCTTTGTTGCAAAAAAAAATAAACAGCCAGGTAACAGCAGGCGAAAACAAAGACAAAATATTACATCACAACAATGTAGTAAGGCAATTTAAAAGTGTGCCTATTACAGGTAAAACCGGAAGTTTAAAAATGTATTTAAACCCAAATTTAATTTTAACAAACTTTAGATTTTTAGCTTATATTCAACATCAACGAACTTGGGATGTATATGCAACCGATCAAATTAATTTTACCAAGTAAAAAAACACTATAAAAAAATAAAAAACATTAAAACAAACTACATTTTACCTGTTTTTTTTAGCCAAACAAACCCAAAAATCATAGCTAAAATAAAAAACATATAAGCCTTTCCTTTTACAAAATCTTCGGCAAATGCAACCCAAAAACCCACAAATAAGCTAAGTACAGCCAAAATAAGCCAATTTCGTGTAATAAACTTTTCCATTATTGTTTCAGTTTTACAATGCCTTTTATATTAAAAACCCTATACCAGGTAAAACTGCTGTTACTTTCAAGCCCGGTGCCAATAATAAGCTGGTCTGGCGTAGTTATATTTACATTTTTATCGGTGTAAATTTTATCGGTTTTTTCATCCCAAATCAATTCTTCCGTTCTTAATGTATCACCCTTGTTATTTACAACAATCACATCTTTGCGGGCTATCATGGTTCGGTTTCTGTCATTCCTAATAGCATATTTACTTTTAATGTATGAATTAATTTTACCATTGTTGTCATAAAAATATGCTGTTATTCCGTTTGGCATTTCGCTTTCAAATCGCTCTTCATTGTTGTAGCGTTCAAGCACCGGAGCAAATACACGAGCTTTTATATAGCCACTGTCGGTGTAATTTATACTAATATTTATACCTCGTTCTACAGGAAGTTTAGAAGGCTCGGTTGCAATTTTTATGGTTTCGGTTTTATTATTTACACACGAAACTACAGCCAATAGAATTAATATGTATAAATATAACCTTACCATACATTAATCATAACGGTAACGATAAAACCATTTATCGCTAAAACTAACGCCAAGTATAAAACGGTAAAAATTTTCCTGAACCAAATTATTTGAAGTAGTTCCGCGGTTTACATACTCAAAACCAACGGATACTTTTGATTTACTTTTAGCAAGCGGAATACCAACTCCACAACTTAATGATAAAGCATTGATGCTTTGCCCGAAAAATTGCCAATTGGTTTTATTGTAACTAATACCCGCTCTATATTCAAGCCTGTTAAAAATATTTTTGGGCGCTGCGTATTTTGGTATGTAACTGCCGCCAAGACTTAATCCAAAGCTGTTTTGCAAACTATCAGTTCTGTTAAAAGCGCTATAGTTGCTCCACCTTGCCCCATTAATATCGGCTGCTACAAGCCATTTGTTTTCTTTTGCTAAGCTAAAACCTGCATTCCAAAACATGGGCATAGATACATTTCCTTTCATATCAGTAAGGTTTATAACTGTATCTTTAGTTCCGGTGGTTATGCCAATGGGCATGGTTCGTACCACATAACTACGGCTGCCATTAAAAATGGTTTGAGGTGTAACGGTTGCACCAATCGTTAGTATGTAATCTTTATTAAAGTTTTTATGATATTGTAAACCTAAATCATACATAAAACCTGTCATATAAGTTTCGGCTCTTTCTTCTACATTAAACAACCTGTATGCAGGTGGAATTACCAATTGTACCCTTTGGTTTACTTGCCCAAAAACAAATGCACCATTTATTCCAAACGATAAATTTTTTGTTAGCCTAAAACCTGCGCCAATATATGTTTTACTTAAACCGCCATTACCTAAAAATTTGTTATTGGCAAAAATGCTATTGGTGTCTGAAACCAAAGTTATGTTAGATGAAACATCGTAACCAACACTGGTGAAAGGAGCAATACCAAACGAAAAACCAATACCGCGTTTGGTGCTTAATGGCATTGCCAAGTTAATGTAACTAAGCCATGCATTATTTGACGATGTGCTGTTGCCTAAACTTTTAAAACCAGACCGGCTAAATATTATTCCTGTTTCAATATTGGTTTGCAATATGCTGCTGTAACTTGCCGGGTTAAGCCAATTTACCTCGTATGGGTTACGAATGCCCTGAGTTACCCTGCCCATAGAAAGGTTTGATGCATTTCCTCCAAAAACCAAATCTCCGGCACCAACAATGCTGTATGGCGATTTGGTGATATTTTGCGCATTAACATTACCTGTGGCAATGATGGTTATATATAAAAAAAGCCTGAAGGCTTTGTTAAACATTGTATTCAAGAATAGAATTTAAGCCGTGTAGTAAAAAATTTTCGTGCGCAAATATGTTGTTTTTTAAATGCTTTGCCAAAACACTTCCATCTCCTCCGGTAATTACTACTTGCAAATTGGAGTAAATAGCCAAATATTGATTGATAAATCCATCAATTTCATTAATTAATCCAAAAAAAGCACCAGAAAGCATACAATCACCGGTATTTTGCCCTATAAACGAACCGGGTTGTGTAAAAGTTACAAGCGGTAATTTGGCAGTAAATTCATTCATGGCTTTAAGCCTCATCATTAAACCCGGAGAAATGGCGCCTCCGTAATAGTTATTTTCTTCATCAACAAAATCGTAAGTAACACATGTACCACAATCAATAACCAAGGTGTTTTGATTTTTAAACATAGTAACTGCAGCTGCTGTCAAAGCCATTCTATCAACACCAAGCGTTTGCGGAGTTTGATAAAGGTTTGCAAAAGGAACAGGTGTGTTTTGGTTCAGACACAACAAATTTATTTTATTTAGTAAGTAACTCTTGTAAGTATTATTTGAACCAACATTACTTAATATTGCAGATTTAATATTAAATCTCTCTAAAATTTCATCCAATAATTTCGGCTCTAATGTAGAAAAAGTATAAATGTGAATTAGTTTATTATTTAAAAACAAGCCTAATTTTGCTTGAGTATTTCCAATATCAATAGCTAAGGTGTGCATTAATAAATAAGTTCAATTTCTTTGTTGGCAAAGCTTTTAATTTCTTCATTTATCATTACATAAAGCCTTCCGTTTTTATTCACACCCATAATTTTTCCTTTTACTGTTTTGTTTTCAATTTTAAAAATTCTTTCAACATCTTTTGCATACAAATTTACCGTGTAAGCTTCCAATATTTTTTCAAACTGTTTTTGGTTCAACCATAAATAATATTTTTCTAAGGCTTTACAAATAATCTCAATTACCTCTAAAGGCTGATAAATTTGACCAGTTAACAACTTTAAACTTGTTGCATTTAATATGCCAAAATCGGTTTGATTTACATTTAACCCAATACCGGCAATGCAATATTTTACTTTGTTTTTTTGCAAAACATTCTCAACCAAAATACCGCCAAGCTTAAGGTTCTCGGCAATTATATCGTTAGGCCATTTTATATATACATTGGGTTGAACCAATTGTTGAGCAGCATCTTTAACGGCAAGGCTTACAATCATATTTAAATAACTTTGTTCATCGGCATTTAAAAATACGGGCTTAAGGTAAATACTCATCAATACGTTTTGTCCATCGTTGCTTTGCCATTTATTTTCCATTTGGCCACGTCCTGCTGTTTGGTAATTTGTGTAGTAAACGGTACCCTGTTCAAGGTTTTCGTTTAAAAGCATATTTTTAAGTGCAGTGTTGGTACTGCTGCAAGTTTGGGCAAATACTTTGCGAACTCCTATGGGTAATATGGCCTGCGACAAGTAAAAAAAGTTTATTTTGCGCCAAAATTAGCTTTAAAGCATTAATGGCAAAATCTAAAAAAGACACAATTAAACAAAAAGAGGCAGCACCCAAAAAAGTAGCTTCAAAAAAATCTTCAGCTAAAAAAGTAGCTGTAAAAAAAGTTTCAGCTAAATCCCAAGCAAAAAAAGCAAGTGCTAAAAAAACTGCAACCAAAAAGGTGGCAGCCAAAAAAACTGTTACAACCAAAACCGAAACTAAGGTAAAAAAGAAACCAGTAAGGAAACTGGGCGAAGGCGAAATGCTTGCAATGCTTGCTGCACAAGGCATGTTTGAAAAAAAAGCCGAACAAATAAAAATTCTTGATTTACGAAAAGTACCAGGAGCAAGTGCCGATTTTTTTGTGATTTGCCATGCAACAAACGATAAACAAGTTGAAGCCATAGCAAAAAGTGTTGAAGAAGAAATAAAAAAACATACCGGACAAACTCCATGGCACCGCGAGGGTTTTACTAACTTACACTGGGTTTTAATAGATTATATTGATGTGGTTGCACATGTTTTTTTAGAAGACAAAAGAAGTTTTTACGACCTTGAAAGCCTTTGGGGCGATGCAGAAGAAATACCTTTTAAAGGTAAATAAGCAGAATGAAAAACGCTAAACCGCCCAAAATTTACCAAAATATAAAAGTTGAAAATGCCGGAAGCGAAGGCCGAAGCATTGCCAGAGTTAACGGCAAAGTTGTTTTTATAGATTATGCTGTACCCGGAGATATAATTGATGCAAGGGTTTACAACAAAAAGAAAGGTCATGGATATGCCCGTATTGAAAGAATAATAACTCCTTCAAAAGATAGGATTGATACATTTTGCTCTCATTTTGGATTATGTGGAGGTTGTAAATGGCAACAAATGGATTATCAAATTCAACTAAAATACAAGCAACAGCAAGTTTTTGATGCATTTGAGCGTATTGGCCGTTTTCCCTTTCCCCCGATTAATAACATCATAGGGTCAAAACAAACCACTTATTACCGCAACAAATTAGAATATAATTTTACACACCAACGCTGGCTAAACAATATTGATGCAAAAGAAAATCTAAGTGCAGAACAACTACTTGGTTTAGGCTATCACGTGCCACAAAAATTTGATAAGGTTTTTGATGTTGAGCATTGTTACCTAATGGATGACCTGCAGAACCAAATAAGAAAATTTATAAAAACATTTTGTATTGAACACAATTACACCTTCTACAACCTGCAAATACACGAAGGTTTAATGAGAAATATTATTTTAAGAAAAAACTCAAAAAACCAGTGGATGCTGATTGTTGTATTTAGTAAAAACAATCAAGAAAAAATAAAATTGCTGCTTGATGCAATTGCCAATAAATTTTCACAGATCAGTTCGTTATTTTACATCATCAACAATAAATTAAACGATACCATTTTCGATCTTGAACCTGTACTTTACAAAGGCGAACCTTTTTTACTTGAAACACTTGAAGATTTAAAATTTAAAATTGGGCCAAAATCATTCTTTCAAACCAATACCGAACAAACACTTGCTTTATACAATGCTGCACGCAACTTTGCAGGTATTACAAAAGATAAACTGGTTTACGATTTATATACCGGAGTTGGCACCATTGCTTTATTTGTTGCAAAGCAGGCAAAACACGTTGTAGGAATTGAATATATTGAACAAGCCATTGATGATGCAAAAGAAAATGCAAAAACTAATGGCATAACTAACACCTCTTTTTTTGCAGGCGATTTAAAAGATATACTAAACCCTGACTTTATAAGCAGCAATGGCAAACCCGATATTTTAATAACCGACCCGCCACGTGCTGGAATGCACCCCAAAGTTACTGCACAAATAAAAGAAGTGAGCCCCGAAACAATTGTATATGTTAGCTGCAATCCGGCAACACAGGCTAGAGATATTGCCATGTTAACCGACAAATACGAGGTAAAAGCCATACAACCAGTTGACATGTTTCCACACACCCATCATGTTGAAAATGTTGCACTTTTAAAACTAAAGAACTGATTATGCAAAACGATGAAGTTTTTAAAAAGCTAATTGATGTACTGCATGACGACCTTGCATTTTATGCAGATATGATTAAAGAAGTAAGTAAAGATATGATAGAGGGCGGTTATACCAACTATCCTGTTTTTGTAGCACACCAACATCAGGTAAATTTAGGAGAACAAATACTTTCGAGCAACGAAACAGCAAGAGATTTTAATATAAATGCCACTACACTTGAAGAATTAATAGAAAAAAAACTCGTATTACCTGAACGCGAAAACGAGTTTAAACAAAATTATAAAAACCCGAAGCAGTTTATGTGTGTGCTACTTATTACTGTTGCCGGTGCTCATTTTATTTTTGCCCCATATAAATTAACTAAAAAAAACAATGCATCTGCCTAAGGTAGCCGTTGTAATAATACATTGGAACAACAAGCATTTACTCGAAAAATTTTTGCCTTCGGTTCTTGCGTCAACATACAAAAATCTTGAAATAGTTGTAGCCGATAATAACTCAAGTGACGATTCTGTTGAATGGTTAAAGAAAATTTATCCGCAATTAACGGTTTTGGCATTGCCGCAAAATTATGGTTATGCCGGAGGGTATAACAATGCGCTTCCTCAAATAAAGGCAGATTATTTTGTATTACTAAATAATGATGTAGAAGTTACACCCGGATGGATTGAGCCGGTAATTGATGCGCTTGAAAATACACCCAAGGCGGTTGCTGCTCAACCTAAAATATTGCAATACAACAAACGTAATTTTTTTGAATATGCTGGAGCTGCCGGTGGGTATATAGATATGTTGGGTTATGCTTTTTGCAAAGGGCGATTATTTGAATACCTTGAAGAAGATAATGGCCAATATGATGATATTTTTGAATGTTTTTGGGCAAGTGGAGCATGCCTTTTTATAAAAAGACAAGCCTTTTTTGAAGCTGGAGGCTTTGATATTGATTTTTTTGCGCACATGGAAGAAATTGATTTATGCTGGCGCATACAATTATTAAATTACAAAGTTATTGCGGTAAACAAATCGGTTGTTTACCATTTAGGCGGAAGCACTTTACAAAAAGCAAGTCCGCAAAAAACATTTTTAAATTTTAAAAATAACCTGGTAATGCTGCTAAAAAACTTGCCCATATGTACTTTAATTTGGCTTTTACCACTTCGCAGTTTTTTAGATTTATTAAGTTCAATTTTCTTTTTAATTAACGGCATGCCAAAACATAGTTGGGCTGTTCATAGAGCTCATGCTCAATTCTTTTTTAAGTTTGGCAAATGGTATGGCATGAGAAGCAAAACAAATAAAAAACCATTTAAAAAATTAACCGGCACGTACAAAGGCAGCATTGTATTTGAGCATTTTATTGGCGGCAAAAAACAAATTGACCATTTGAGTTAAGTATATTTACCCAATGGAAAACAATTACACAAGTATAAAACATTGGGCCGAAGACGACAGACCAAGAGAAAAACTATTAAATAAAGGACGAAGTAGCCTTAGCGATGCAGAGTTATTGGCAATTTTAATAAATACAGGCACTAAAAATAAATCGGCAATTGAGTTGGCAAAAAATCTTTTGCAAATGGCAAATAACAACCTTAACGAACTTGGCCGAAAAACCATTAACGAAATCATGCAAATAAAAGGTCTTGGTTCAGCCAAAGCCATAACAATTGCTGCAGCATTAGAGCTTGGGCGCAGAAGAAAAGCCGAAGAAGCAAAACAACTTACGGCAATAAAAAGCAGCAAAGAAGCATACACTTACATTTCTGATATTTTTGGCGACCTAAATCACGAAGAGTTTTGGATAATTTTACTCAATCAAAGCAATAAAGTAATTGGCCGAACCCGTATAAGCGAAGGAGGTGTAAATATGACCATTGCCGATTCGAGAAAAATATTTAAAGCTGCTATTGAAAAACTTGCCAGCGGGATAATATTTTGCCATAATCATCCAAGCGGTAGTTTAAAACCAAGCCAAGCAGATATTGATCTTACAAAAAAATTGGTTGAAGGTGCCAAGCTATTAGATATTACAATTTTCGACCATATAATTTACACCGATAACGGATATTACAGCTTTGCAGATGAGGGAAGGTTATAAATTAATAATACAAGTTTAGTACATTTTCAACTCCCTTGGATACATAAGCTTCATCGCTTGTTAAATGGCAAACAGCTTTATATGTTTTTTCGGTATTATTATCCTGCTTTATTCTAAAAATAATATATCCGTTTATAATTTGCGATTCGGCAACCTTTTTGTATGAACTATTGTAAAGCAAAACAGGAAATCCTGTGCCCGTAAAATTTTCTTTATCGGTATGTAGCTTTACTTTTACAATTATAATTTCATCCTTTTCCTGTTCGGAGAATTTGTTTTTAATATCGGCAATATCGCTCGAAACTTTATTACAGCTAAATAAAAATACCTCATTTACTTGTAAATCGCCTTTTACAAACATTAGCAACGGCAGAATTAGCAACACATAAATATGTTTTATTAATAATTTCAAAGTATTATGGTTGAACCAAAACCCATACCAAATAACTAAATATTGATTTTCAATAAATTAGAATTAAAATTTTAAAAACAATCGAATAATTTCGGGAAATAAATTCCCAAATTAGTACACCTTTAGCAGCAAACCTTTCAGGTATTCGCCTTCGGGATGAAATATGTTTATGGGATGGTCTTTGGGCTGATGCAATTGTTGAATTACCTGAACATTTCGCTGAGCATCGGCAGCAGCGCCAAATACAATTTTTCTAAATAAATCTTTATCAATATGCTGCGAGCAACTAAATGTAAATATTAATCCACCAGGTTTTATTTTTTTTATACCAAGTAAATTCAGGTTTTTGTATCCACGGCTGGCATTATCAATATTTCTGGCGTTTTTAGCAAATGCCGGAGGGTCAAGCACAATTAGGTCGTAAAAATTTTCGTGTGCGTCTTTTAAAAAATCAAAACAATCGGCAACATAACTTGTATGTCTTTCAGTAAAGCCATTTAGCAAAACATTTTGATTGCAAAGTTCTATGGCATCTTTGCTGCTATCAACGCTGTGTACCAAATTTGCATTGTTGTGAAGTGCGTAAATGCTAAAACCCCCACTGTAACAAAAAGTGTTTAGTACATTATATCCTTTCGAAAATGAACCAACTGCACTTCTATTTTCTCTTTGGTCAATAAAAAAACCGGTTTTTTGGCCTGTTTCTACATTTACATTAAACTTAATTCCGTTTTCTAAAGCAACAATTGGCATTTTAGGTTCAGCACCTACCCAACGGCTGCCTTGCTTAATATCTTCGAGTATTTGTGTATTTTGTTTTGTTTTAAGATAAATGTATTGAAAGCCTAAATTTTGTAATGATTTAAAAACAAACTCACTTATATACTCTACACCTTTAACAAGTACTTGCAAAACGGCAACATTGTTGTAAATATCAACTATTAAACCCGGAAAAAAATCTCCTTCGGCATGTATAAGCCTGTACATGGTTGTGTGGCTTGTATCAATAAGCTGTTTTCGTAAAGAAGCTGCCTGTATAATTTTATTATCCCAGTAATTGGCATCAATATTTTTTGGGGTATTACAAAACTCAAAAACGCGACAGGTTATTTGGCTGTTAGGCGAAAAGAAACCGTAACCTAAGAGTTCGAAATTACTGGAAACAATTTCAACAATTTCGCCATTTTGTGCAGCTGGCATTTTTTTTACAGCACCCGAATATACCCAAGGATGCCTGTTTATTAATGACCTTTCTCTACCACTTTTTAAAATTAACTGATGCATTAGTTTGTAATAAAAGATAAATTAACTAACATTAAGATTATCATGTGGCAGTAAAAACAGTATGTTATAAATTCCAAAGCCGTTATTTAAGGCTTCGTTTTACCTGAACTTCTTCATAGGCCTCAACCTGATCGCCAACTTTTATATCGTTAAAATTAGCAATTGTTAAACCGCAATCGTAGCCGCTTGCCACTTCTTTAACATCGTCTTTAAAGCGTTTTAAACTGCTAAGCTCACCGGTATATACCACAACTCCATCACGAATAAGGCGTACTTTACTGTTTCGGCTTATTTTTCCATCGGTAACCATACAACCTGCAACAGCGCCAACTTTACTAATTTTAAATACTTCGCGTACATCGGCATTTCCAACAATTTTTTCTTCAAATTCAGGAGCCAACATCCCTTCAATGGCAGCTTTAATTTCTTCGATAGCTTTGTAAATAATGCTGTAAAGCCTTATATCAATACTTTCTGTTTCGGCAAGTTTGCGAGCCTGAGCACTTGGTCTTACATTAAAGCCAATTATAATAGCATCTGATGCCGAAGCCAACATTACATCGCTTTCTGATATTTGGCCAACTGCTTTGTAAATTACACTTACCTGAACTTCATCTGTTGATAGTTTTATCAACGAATCGCTTAATGCCTCTATCGAGCCATCAACATCACCTTTAACAATAACTTTTAGTTCTTTAAAGTTTCCAATTGCCAAACGTCTGCCAATTTCGTCCAAAGTAATATGTTTTTGAGTTCTTAAACCTTGCTCGCGCAACAATTGCTGGCGTTTGTTTGCAATATTTCTGGCTTCGGTTTCGCTTTCAGTTACAATAAATTTATCACCCGCCTGCGGAGCGCCATCAAAACCTAAAATTACAACCGGAGTACTAGGACCGGCAGCATCAATTTTTTTACCTCTTTCATCAAACATAGCCCTAACTTTACCACTGTTTACTCCGGCTAATATTGGGTCGCCAATATGCATGGTTCCGGTTTGAACCATTAATGTTGTAACTATACCCCTACCTTTATCAAGTGTTGCTTCTATTACACTTCCAACGGCTTTACGGTTAGGATTTGCTTTTAAGTCAAGTATTTCGGCTTCAAGCAATACTTTATCTAACAATTCGTTTATGCCAATACCCTTTTTAGCTGATATTTCCTGACATTGATATTTGCCGCCCCACTCTTCAACCAAAATATTCATTGCGGCAAGTTGTTCTCTGATTTTATCAGGGTTTGCGCCTTCGCGGTCAATTTTATTAATAGCAAACACAATTGGTACTCCGGCTGCCTGTGCGTGGCTAATTGCCTCTTTTGTTTGAGGCATTACACTATCATCTGCCGCAATAACAATTATTACAATATCTGTAAGTTTAGCACCGCGTGCACGCATTGCAGTAAAAGCTTCGTGACCGGGTGTATCTAAGAAAGTTATTTTCTTTCCGCTTTCAAGTGTTACCTCATAAGCACCAATATGTTGTGTAATTCCACCGGCTTCTCCGGCAACAACATTTGCACTTCTAATATAATCGAGCAACGATGTTTTACCGTGGTCAACGTGTCCCATAACTGTTACTATTGGTGGTCTTGGCACAAGGTTTTCGGGTGCATCTTTTTCTTCTTCAATCTCTTCGGTTTGGTCGGCTGTAACAAAAGAAACCTGATAGCCGAATTCTTCGGCAACAATGGTTATGGTTTCGGCATCAAGCCTTTGATTGATGGAAACCATCATACCCAAACTCATACATGCGCTTATAATTTGGGCAATATTTACATCCATCATTTTTGCAAGGTCGTTTGCAGTTACAAACTCTGTAACTTTAAGCACCTTTTGTTGCAATTCTTCTTCCATCATGGCTTCATCACGCTCTGCAGCATGTGCATCACGTTTTTCTTTACGCAATCTCGATCGTATGTCACCAATATTTGGTTTTTTACTTCCCGGGCTTAACCTTGCTAGTGTTTCTTTTAATTTATCTTGTATTTCCTTATCGGTAATTTCAGCTTTTTCATCGGTTGCAGGTTTGCCTTTACCTTTGTTAAATCTATTGTTATTACCAAAGTCTTTTTTAAATTCTTTGTTTTTGTCTTTAGGTCTGTTTTCGCCTATTGTTTTATTTATATCAACTTTTTGCGTTTGGTCTGAACCTATTGTTTTTCTTTTACGTTTTTTCTTGGTTGCCGAAGAATCGCTGGAAGCTACAGGTTTTTTAAAGACAGGCTCAACAGGTAATTCAATTTTTCCCATTACTTTTAAGCCTTCCAGTTTTTCGTACTTAGGTTCAGTTACCTGAATAATATCCGGAACTTCTACAATTTTTTCTTCTGTTGTTTCTTTAATTTCTTCCTCTTTGTGTTCTGTTTTTTCGGGTTCAACTATTGTTTCCGGCTTTTCTTCAGTTTTTTCTGTTAGTGTCGGTTCAACCATTGTAGTTGGTTTTTCCGTAATTTTTTTCGATTTTTTTGCGCCCTTTTTGGTTGCTTCTAAATCAATTTTTCCAACAACTTTTAATTGATTAGGCTTTTTTTCTTCAGGTATTACTTCGGTTTCTACGGCAGGTTGAATTTTTTCCTCAATTTTCTCTACCTTAATTTCCTCAACAGGTTCAACTTTAACCACAGGTTTTGGCTCTTGTTTTACTGTTGTTGTTTCAACAACCGGAGGTATGGTATTAACCAACTCTGTTTTTATAAGTATTGCAGGTTCTTCTTCAACCTCTTCTACAACCGGCTTTTTAGGTTTTACCGGATCGGTAATAATGGTTTTTGGCTTTTGCTTTTCTTTACCCAACTGCTTTGCTTCGCTTGCAATTTTAGCATCTGTTTGAAAATCTGCTTCAAGAATTGCAAACATTTCATCAGTTATTTTTGCATTGGGGTTTATATCAACTTTAAATCCCTTTTTTATTAGGTGTTCTGCAAGTGTAGCAGTTCCAACGCCAAGGTCTTTGGCAACTTTCGATAATCTTTTTGTACCTGTTGTTTCGCTCATTACGGGTTTTTAAAGTATTTTACAAATATGGTTTAATAAATTTTAAACTAAAAATAAAGGCCTGAAAACACCAACAATTCTTTGTGCATAAACAACATAGAATACCGGTATTAGCAGGCCTTTACCCAAATTCGGCAATATGTAATAAAAAGTTACATATATGTTATTTATGCTTGCTTGTGCATCTTTTCTTATTCAAATTCGCTTTGAAGTATTCTGCGTACTTCGTTAACTGTTTCTTCTTCAAGCTCAGTTCTTCTTACCAATTCTTCAACACTAAGTTTAAGCACATTTTTAGCAGTATCGCAACCAATTGCTTTCAACTCATCAATAATCCAACCGTCAATTTCATCTGCAAATTCTTCCAAATCAATATCCTCTTCTTCCAATTCGGCATTTTCTCTGTAAACATCAATTTCGTAACCAACAAGTTTTCCGGCAAGTTTTATGTTGTGACCTCCTTTGCCAATTGCAAGACTCACTTGGTCTGATTTTAAGTAAACCGAAACACGTTTCTTTTCATCATCAACTTTAATATTGCTGATTTTTGCAGGGCTTAATGCTCTTTGAACCAAAAGCGAAAGGTTGGTTGTGTAATTAATTACATCAATATTTTCATTACGCAATTCTCTAACAATACCGTGTATGCGCGAACCTTTCATACCAACGCAGGCACCAACAGGATCAATACGATCATCGTAGCTTTCTACAACAACTTTAGCACGCTCTCCGGGTTCTCTTACAATTTTCTTTATGCTTATTAAACCATCAATAATCTCCGGCACTTCTTGTTCAAACAATCTTTCTAAAAATACTGGCGATGTGCGCGAAAGGGTAATTTTAGGTGTACCATTATGCATTTCAACTTTTTGAACAACGGCTCTCAAGGTATCGCCTTTTTTGTAATGGTCAGCCGGAATCATTTCACTTTTTGGTAGTATAAGTTCATTACCTTCATCATCTAAAATCATCAACTCTTTTTTCCAAATCTGATAAACCTCACCCGTTATTACTTCGCCAACTCTATCTTTATATTTTTTGTAAAGCTCATCTTTCTCAAGTTCAAGAATTTTTGATAAAAGTGTTTGCCTTGCAGATAATATGGCTCTTCTGCCAAACTCTTTAAAAATATTCACCTCTTCACTTACTTCTTCACCAATCTCAAAATCGGGTTCAATTTTTATGGCATCAGAATAATTAATCTGACTGTTTGGGTCTTCTACCTCGCCATCGTGAACAATTTCGCGATTTCTCCAAATTTCAAGGTCACCACTTTGGTCGTTAATAATTACAATAAAATTATCGTCTTTGCCATACTTTTTCTTTAACATGGTTTTAAAAACATCTTCCAACACGCGTTGCATGGTTACACGATCAATGTTTTTAAACTCTTTAAATTCGCTAAACGAATCAACTAAACCTAATGTTGGGGTTGCGTTTGCCTTGCTCATATCTTTTAATTAAATGTTACTATTACTTTTGCCGATAATATGTCTTCAAATAAAATTTCTTTTAATACAGGCTCTTTAAGTTTGTAGCCTTTTTTTTTATCTTTTAGTTCTAAAACAATGCTTTGATCTTTCACTTCGGTAAGTTTTCCAAGCATTTCGGTTTGAGCCAAAAGTTTTATTTCCAGTTCTCTGCCAATATGTTTGTTATATTGCCTTGATAACTTTAAGGGTCTGTCAACACCTGGCGAAGAAACCTCTAGGGTATATCTTCCATCTCCAAAGTCAATTTCATCTAGTTTTGCCGATAAAAACTGGTTAAATTTTCGGCATTGTTCAATTGTTAACGGTCCGTCTGCATCAATAAAAACCGATAACTTTTTGCTATTGGGTTTATACTCAACATCTACTACAAAAACATCATCGGGTAATTCTTCTTTACCCCATTCAAATATTTGCTCAGTTATTGTTTGAACCATTTATTTATCTAACAAAAGAGGGGACTTACGCGCCCCCTCTAATTTTAAAATACAACTGCAAATGTATTAATAATAATCAATAAAACAAACATTTTTAAATGTTAGGCATTTTATACGTATGTTTTAAGTTGCAATTTTTAAAATTGCAAACCTTATTAATTTACAATGACCCCATTTGAAAACAATTTAACATTTGCACAAAAACTAGACAAAGAAGATATACTTGCTGAATTTAGAAACGAATTTCATTTACTACACAAAAACGGTGAGCCAGTTATTTATCTGTGCGGAAATTCACTAGGCTTACAACCAAAATCGGTTAAAGCAGCCATTGAGCAAGAGTTAAAAGATTGGGCTGAATTGGGGGTTGAAGGGCACTTTGAAGGCAAAAACCCATGGATGTATTACCATCATTTTTTAACAGAATATGCAGCAGAAGTTGTAGGGGCAAAACCCATTGAAGTGGTTGTAATGAATAACCTTACTGCCAACCTGCACTTAATGATGGTAAGCTTTTACAGGCCAACCAAAACAAGGTACAAAATCATGATGGAAGCATCGGCTTTTCCAAGCGACCAATATGCCATGGAAACTCAAGCTAAGTTTCATGGTTTTAACCCCGATGATGCCATTATTGAGCTAAAACCCCGAAGTGGAGAATTTACCCTTCGTACCGAAGATATTATAGAAAAAATTTATGAACATAAAGATGATTTGGCTTTAGTAATGATGGGGGGAGTAAACTACTACACTGGTCAGGCTTTTGATATGCAAGCCATAACCAAAGCTGCGCATGATGTTGGCGCAATAGCAGGTTTTGATTGTGCTCATGCAGCCGGAAATTTACTTTTAAAACTTCATGATTGGAATGTTGATTTTGCCGTATGGTGTACATACAAATACTTAAACAGCGGACCTGGTGGCACAAGTGGTGTTTTTGTACACGAAAGATATGCCAACAACCCTGATTTGCCTCGCTTTGCAGGTTGGTGGGGGCACGATGAAAAAGAGCGCTTTTTAATGAAAAAAGGATTTAAACCAATGCAAGGCGCTGCAGGCTGGCAACTTAGCAATGCTCAAATTTTTCCTATGGCAATACATAAAGCTTCGCTTGAAATTTTTCATCGAGCAGGCATGCAAAATTTGCGCAATAAAAGCGAAAAACTTACATCGTACTTAGCATACATTTTACAAGATTTTGCCGAACATTTAACCATCATTACTCCATCAAACCCCAGTGAAAGAGGTTGCCAGCTTTCAATCATTGTAAAACAAAACGGAAAACAATTATTCGATTACTTGGTTCAAAACAACATATTACCCGATTGGAGAGAACCTGATGTTATTAGAATGAGCCCGGTTCCGCTATACAATTCATTTGAAGAAGTTTATAAAATTGGAGATGTATTAAAAAAGTATTTTAAAAGTTAAATTATAATGACACAAAAAATTACCATAGTAGGAGGCGGTTTAGCTGGTAGCCTTGCAGCAATTTATATGGCAAAAAGAGGTTTTGAGGTAAACCTTTTTGAGCGCAGACCTGATATGCGTAAAACCAATATTTATCAGGGAAAATCAATAAATCTTGCATTGAGCACCCGAGGACTTTTTGCTCTCGAAAAAATTGGCCTTGATAAAGAAATACTTGCCGATGCTATACCCATGTATGGCCGTATGATGCACAGCAAAACTGGCGAATTATCATATCATCCATACGGAAAACAAGGACAAGCCATCAATTCAGTATCTAGAGGAAGGCTGAACCATAAACTCATTGAGTTGGCTGATGAATTTGAGAATATACATATATACTTTAATTCTCGTTGTATTGATGTTGATACCGATAATGCCATTGCAACATTTTTATTGGAAGATGGTTCAACCAAAACTATACAAAGCGACCGTATTATTGGAACTGATGGTGCATTTGCAGCCACACGCGGAAAAATGCAAATAAGTGACCGTTTTAATTATTCGCAAACATACCTTCATGTTGGATATAAAGAACTTGAGATACCGGAAGGCGATGGAAATACATTTAGAATGGAAAAAAATGCTTTGCACATTTGGCCACGAGGTTCGTTTATGATGATTGCTTTGCCAAACCCTAAAGGCGATTTTACCTGTACCCTTTTTATGCCTTTTGAAATGTTTGATGCCATAAAAACCAAAGAAGATGTAAGGAATTTTTTTAATGAAGAATTTCCTGATGCTGTGCCTATGATGCCAACTTTGATTGATGATTACATGAAAAATCCAACATCGAGTTTGGTTACGGTTAGGTGTTACCCTTGGGTAAAAGGCGATAAAATTGCACTTGCCGGAGATGCAGCTCATGCAGTAGTACCTTTTTACGGACAAGGCATGAATTGCAGTTTTGAAGATATTGTTGTACTTGATAATATGATTGAAAAATATGGGGATGATTGGCATAAAATTTTTGACGAATACCAAAAAGAGCGCAAACCCAATGCCGATGCCATTGCCGACCTTGCCATACAAAATTATTACGAAATGGCCGACAAAGTTGGAGACAAGCACTTTTTACATAAAAAGCAAATTGAGCATGAATTGACAGAGTTATACCCTGATAAATTTAAATCTCAATATGAGTTGACAACATTTAGCCTTAGCGGCTATCGCTATGCTTTGGAGCAAGGTAAAAAAAATGATATATTACTGGAAAAAATTATTGCCGAAGGAACTGAAGATAAAATAAAAGACCCTGAATACATGGAACAACTTTGGCACTTGATTGCATAAACTTTTAAAAATTATTAATGAAAATCATATCTTCATTATTTAAATTTTATTAGTAAGTCTGCAATCTTTCTATCATTGCTTAACCTTGGTACTTTGTTTTGACCTCCTAATTTGCCTATGCTTTTCATGTATTGTATAAAAGCACCTTTAGGCAATAAACGAATAACCAATGTTTTTAAAATACCACCTGTAATTAAATCTTTATAATAAATATTTTTTTGTTGTAAGGCTTCGTCAACTTCATTGGCAAAAGCCAATAAATCGTTTGGTTCATACTCAAATTCAATAAACCATTCGTGGTATGGCAATCCGCCTTCCGGTGGATTTACTTGTGGCGCTACCGTAAACTCTGTAATTCCTATGTTGTGTTTTTTAGCAATAGATAGTAAAGCAAATTCAACCTCCTCTCCTATTACATGCTCTCCAAAAGCAGATATAAAATGTTTTATACGACCGGTAACAACAATTTTATAAGGGTTTAACGAAATAAACTTAATGGTATCGCCAATATTATAACCAAACAAGCCGGCATTGGTGTTTAAAATAATGGCATAGTTTTTATTCAGTTCTACGTCTTTTAACCAAATTCTGGTTGGGTTTTCATTAAAAAACTCATCAACCGGAATAAATTCATAAAAAATTCCATTGTTAACTAAAAGCAATAAACCTTTATCTTGCTGTTTGTCTTGAAAAGCAATAAAACCTTCGCTTGCAGGATATGTTTCAATAGCATCTACTTTTTTACCAATGGTAGCTTCTAATTTAGCTCTGTAAGGTTCAAAATTAACACCACCGTAAACAAACAATGAAAAGTTTTTAAATATATCTTTTATGGGCTTGTTAAATTGTTGAACCAACTTATCAAAGTACATTTGAACCCAAGGTGGAATTCCGCTAATAAGCGTCATATTTTGATTTTTTGTTTCTTCAACAATTTTATCAACTTTCTGTTCCCAATCTTCAATGCAATTTGTTTCGTAACTTGGCAACTGATTTCTTCTTAAATATTTTGGTACATGATGGTTTACAATACCACTAAGTCGTCCAACCGGAATTCCGTTTAAATCATCAAGCTGCGGACTTCCTGAAAGAAATATTAATTTACCGTCAATAAATTGAGCATTGCCTGTTTCGGCAATATAACAAAGCAATGCATTGCGTGCCGAGTTTATATGATAAGGTATTGATTCTTTTGTAATGGGTATGTATTTTACACCCGATGTAGTTCCGCTTGTTTTGCTCCAATACAAAGGCTTTCCGGGCCAAAGAACATTTTTATTTCCTGCAACTGCTTTTTCAATATAAGGCTTTAATTGTTCATAATCTTTTATGGGTACTCTATTTTTAAAATCGTTGTAAGTTTCAATTTCGGCAAAATGATGATCTTTACCAAATTCGGTGTTTTTAGCTTGTTGTATTAAATCTAAAAACACCTTAGCTTGATATTTAATTGCATTTGAGCTTTCGTGATTTAGTTTATTTCTTATAAATTTTGCAAATGGTTTTGCAAGTATGGTTTTTAACGACATGAATTTTATGATTAATTTTCAAAAACCTCATCAAGGTTTATCTCAATATTTGGGATGGTATAACTTATAATGGTTTGACCAATAACAAAGGGCGGCAAGCCTGTATATTTTTCATCTTTCAAAACATAAACTAAGATGGTTTTGGTTTCAGGAAAAACAATCCAATATTCATTTACACCACTTTGTTCGTATATATTAAATTTGGTTTCTGTATCATGCTTTAAGCTGTTAGGAGAAACTATTTCAATAATTATGTCAGGAGAACCATTACAACCTTTTTCATCTATTTTGCTCTCATCGCAAATTATACAAATATCAGGTTGTACTACGGTAGTATCTTTAACTTCGTTTTTTACGTTTAACCTAACATCAAAAGGTGCAATAAATACTTTACATTTATTTTTTTTAAAGATATTATAAAGCAATCCTGAAATAGAAAATATTATTTTTTGATGAACAGTTGCCGGTGCCGGACTCATTTTAAAAATTCTACCCTTAATTAACTCTACACGCTCTTTAAATTGCCATTTAAGGTAATCAAAATAAGTGTAAAGTTTATCTTCGCTTAATTGTTCGTATGCAACAATTGGCTCTTCTACTTTCATTTGATTACGAAGGTAATTAATAATTTAAAGCCTTACTTTTTTTCTGCAAAATCATATAAAATTCAATATAAGCAACTAATTTTCAAAAACCTCATCAAGGTTTAATTCAATGTTGGGAATGGTATGACTTTTAATGGTTTGACCAATAACAAAGGGTGGCAAGCCTGTATATTTTTCATCTTTCATAACATAAATTAATATGGTTTTGGTTTAAGGAAAAACAATCCAATATTCTTTTACACCACTTTGCTCGTAAATATTAAATTTGGTTTCTGTATCATGCTTTAAGCTGTTAGGCGAAACTATTTCAATAATTATGTCAGGAGAACCATTACAACCTTTTTCATCTATTTTGCTCTCATCGCAAACTATACAAATATCTGATTGTACAACTGTAGTATCTTTAGCTTCGTTTTTTACGTTTAGTCTAACATCAAAAGGTGCACAAAAAACCTGACACTTTTTTTTGATTTGATTAACTAAAAGTACAAAAATATTTCTTAAAATTATTTGATGTAAAGTTGCCGGTGCCGGACTCATTTTAAAAATTCTACCCTTAATTAACTCTACACGCTCTTTAAATTGCCATTTAAGGTAATCAAAATATGTATAAAGTTTATCTTCGCTTAATTGTTCGTATGCAACAATTGGCTCTTCTACTTTCATTTAATTACAAAAGTAATTAATAATTTATAGTCATGCTTATTTCATTTGCATTATTTAAGTTAAACTAATCCTTTTAAGTATTGTTGTCGTTTGTTTTCATTAAATTTTTCAATTGCATAGCGCAACATAGTACGTGGCATATTATTGTAATGTTCAGCTAAAAAAAGTTCAAGTGCATTTATATCTCTTTTACCTATTTCGCGCAACATCCATCCTACCGCCTTATGTATCAAATCATGCTTATGATTTATAAGAATTTTACTGATATTTAATGTATCTATAAATAAATTTTTTCTTATAAACGCATAAGTAGCAATTATGCTTATTCGTTGAAGCCATAAGTTTTCAGTTTTGGCAAAATCGTAAAGTAAAGTTTTATCTCTATTTATTAAATAATCACCAAGTAGGTTGGGCGCACTTAAATCAACCAAATCCCAATTGTTTATACGATTTTGCTTTGCATGTTTGATATAAGTTTGAATAATGTCTTCAATTAAATTTCCATCTTTACTTTTTTTGGCATTTTTGTAGTTCTGAATAAGAATCAACAAGCCGATAAACCTTTTTTCGTGTACTTTATTTGCTATTAAAATTTCTGTTTGAACCATGGATAATGTTTTATATTTTTTAGCTAATGTTCGGCATTGCGGATTGCGTAATCCAATGAATATATCACCTTCTCCATATTGCCCTTTTCCGGTTTTAAAAAACCGTTTTAATGCTATAGCATGTTTTTCATCAGCTATTTTGTTTATTTCATTTTCTAAATCTTTCAGCATATTGGGTTCAATAATCAATAGCGTCCTAAACGTTTAAAAAAGAAAGAGAAGTTTTTATCCTCATTGTTACCTTTGAGGTTCCACAAAATCCCCCCCCTTCTAATGACAAATGTAACGCTGTTTTCACAAATTA
>JBKBLB010000004.1:0-132138 GCA_046296495.1 Bacteroidia bacterium | reverse complement strand
ATGGCCCACCTGAAAATCAATCACAGGGGGTTCTTTTTTGAAAAATATAGTTTTTGAAAAATATTATACTGACTTTCAGTCAATTAAACTTTTACCTTAAAATGTTTAGGACAGGATTGATTCAAAAATTAATAGCTTGTTATAATAGGCAAAAAATTTATTTAAAAAACAGGCTTATTTATTTATTTGCAACACTCCATTTTGATTATTCAATACAATATATCGCTAAAGCCATACAACACATTTGGTATAGAAGCAACTGCAGCCGAATTTGTTGAAATAAATTCTACTGAAGAATTGCAGGTGCTTTGCCAAACATTTAATTTAAAAGAACGGAATCTTTTAATATTAGGTGGTGGCAGCAATTTGCTGCTAACTAAAAATTTTGATGGCATGGTTGTTAAAATTAATATGAAAGGCATAGAAATTTTACACCAAACCAATACCTATGTTTTATTAAAATGTATGGCCGGTGAAGTTTGGCATCATTTGGTAATGTATTGTATTGAGCGCGATTTTGGAGGGATTGAAAACCTTTCGCTTATACCAGGTTGTGTTGGTGCTGCACCCATGCAAAATATAGGCGCTTATGGAGTAGAATTAAAAGATGTGTTTTTTAGCCTAGAAGCTATTGAAATTGACACATGCATAATGAAAACATTTGATGCAGAAACCTGTAAATTTGGTTATCGTGAAAGTATTTTTAAAAATAAACTAAAAGGAAAATACATTATTACCTCCGTTATCTTAAAACTAACAAGTAAAAATCATAAAATAAATACAAGTTACGGAGCTATACACCAGGTTTTGCAATGCAAAAATATTATTAATCCAACCATAAAAGATGTGAGTGATGCCGTAATTAATATTAGAACTTCAAAATTACCCGATCCGAAATTATTAGGAAATTCAGGTAGTTTCTTTAAAAATCCTGAAGTTGAAGAGAAATTTTTTAATCAATTAAAACAAACTTACCCCAATATTGTAGGTTATTCAACAGGCGAAAATAAAATAAAAGTTGCAGCCGGTTGGCTTATTGAACAATGCGGCTGGAAAGGAAAAATTGTTGGAAACACAGGTTCTCACAAAGATCAGGCTTTGGTTTTGGTAAATTATGGCAAAGCAACCGGAGAAGAAATATATATGCTTGCTATGGCTATTCAGGCATCGGTTAAAGAAAAGTTTGGTATTACCATTGAGCCTGAAGTGAATATTATTTGATTGAAATAATTGCTAACTCAACTCATCATATTGTTTGTTATTTCTTTTATTGCTGCCACCATATCGGGTGCAGCCGGATTTGGGGGTGCTTTGATATTGTTGCCTTTTTTATCAAATATTGTGGGTGTAAAAGCGGCTGTTCCAATTATTACTATTGGTCAAATATTTGGAAATGCATCAAGAGTTTGGTTCAATAAAAACGATTTACAATGGAAGCCGGTTTTATCATTTCTAATTACTGCAATACCTTTTTCGGTTTATGGAAGTTTTTTGTTTAATAAGATAAATGCAGATACCATTTCGTTGGGTATAGGTGTTTTTTTAATATTAATCGTAGTTTACCGAAGATTAAACATTCAGAAAAAAATTCAAATAAAAAGTAATAATATGATGTTGGCAGGTGGAGGCATTACTGGATTTCTATCGGGTGTAGCCGGTAGCGCTGGGCCACTTGGTGCGGCATTTTTTTTAGGTTTAAATTTACATGCAAAGGCTTATTTAGCCAGCGAGGCATTTACGGCTTTGGCTATGCATATAACAAAATCAATAGTTTATAACAGGTTTTTACTTGTTGGAAAATCTGAGCTTTTGTATGGTATTTTAATTGGTTTTGCAATGATTTTGGGAAGCTATACTGGAAAAATAATTATAGAAAATTTAAGTAAAAATAAGTTTTTACAATTGGTTGAGTTTTTATTGGTTTTATCAGGTTTTCAATTGATTTTAAAATCAGTTTTTAACTAAAAAAACTCTTTATTTGCTTAATATAATGAACGAACAATTGTTGCAACATATTTGGCTCAATAAATACTTGCTGCAACACAATCTTCAAACTGTTTCGGGTGAAAAAATTGAAATATTAAACCCGGGAACTTTAAATACCAATCAAGGACCTGATTTTTTTAATGCTAAGATAAAAATTGGCAATACACTTTGGGTTGGAAATATCGAGATACACGTAAAAAGCAGCAGTTGGTTCGAGCATAACCACCATATTGATGAAGCTTACAATAATGTTATTCTTCACGTAGTATATGTGAATAACAAAACAGCATTAAACACACAAAACCAAACTATAGAAACATTAGAACTTAGAAGTTATTTATCGCAACAATTACTTGATAAATATGAAATACTCATTCAAAAACAAGGTAAAATACCTTGCGAAAATATTATTCAATTACCCGAAAGCATAAAACTTGCTGCTTGGCTGAACCGACTTGCCATAGAAAGGCTTGAACGCAAAAGTAAAGATGTTTTTAATTTGCTTGAAAGAAGTAATAACAATTGGGAAGAAACTTTTTATAAGATGCTATCAAAGTATTTTGGTCAAAGTGTAAACAGCGAGCCTTTTTTACAATTAGCAGAAATTTTACCTGTAAACATTTTATCAAAGCACAAAAGCAACCTGTTGCAATTGCAAAGTTTATTTTTGGGTTGTGCGGGTTTTATAAACCAAAAACAATCCGATATTTATTTTATTCAACTGCAAAAAGAGTTTAATCACTTAAAGAACAAGTTCTCACTTAAAACGCTTAATGCAAGTATTTGGAAGTTTGCCAGAACAAGGCCTGCAAATTTTCCAACAGTAAGGCTTTTGCAAATGGCATTATTGGTTTATCGTTCAAATAATTTATTCAGTAAAATATGCGAGGCAAATACTATAAACGATATGTTTAAATTACTTTCTGTTACCGATAACCAAACTTTTTTATTCAGTCAATTAGTGCCAAATAGCATTAGCAATAAAACTGTAAGCTTAAATACCGGTCAATCTTTTACCGAATCATTAATTATAAATGCAGTTGTGCCTGTTGTTTTTAGTTTTGGTTTATACAAAAACAATGAAATACTTAAAGAAAAAGCTTGTAATTGGCTAGAGCAAATAATGCCCGAAAAAAATGCAGTAATAAAATTATATAACGGGTTTGGTATTGTTGCTAAAAATGCATCAGATAGTCAAGCATTAATTGAGTTAAAAAACAATTATTGTAACAATAAGAAATGCCTTAGTTGTGTAATTGGAAATAGGATTTTATTCAATTAAACTGTATTAAAAAAATTGCCACCATTTTTTTTCAATTCCAACAAATACTCCTTCTTCTGTTTGTTTTACCGGATAAGTTTCAACGTAATCGCCTTGTTTAGGTAAACCTTTTCCTGTTTTAGCATTGTATTTGTAACGATGAACCGGGCAAATTACGTTGCCATCTTCATCGCAGCGGCCACTTCCTAAATACGCTCCAGCATGGGGGCAGCGGTCATCTATGGCATAGTAACCATCTTTAAGTCTTACCAGGCAAATTCTTTTGCCTTCAATATCAATGGTGCGTGGTGTATTTATAGCCTGTGGCTCGTTTCCATGTTGTTTAAAGTCGTAAACTTTTATAAATCTTACCGGCATTTTATAAATTTTTTATAAGTAACACCATTATCTGTTATAATTTGTAGTATGTAATTTCCGTGAGGCAAATATTCCACATTAATATTTTGCTTACCTTTTGATTTTATAATCAAATCACTATTTAAATTTAAAACATTTAATTCATTAATTTTAACATAGGCATCAGCAACAATATTTAAAATATTCGAAACAGGATTTGGATAAATATCAAATCTATGTTCATTAATTTTCGGTTCAACAAAAACAGTTGGTTTGCCAAATATTTGATGATATAAACTGTTTGCAACAAAATTTAGGGTTGTATCCATATACTCTGTACTACTTACAAATGGAACGTGCGGAGCTCCTTCAAACGTATAAAAATCGCTGTACATGCCAAGTTTATTAGCCATGCTATCAATACTAAAACTTCCTTGCAATAATGCAATAGGCGAACCAAAAAAGTAAAAATAATTTGTTTTATAAGGAACAGTTTGATCGTTGGTACCATGCATACTGCAAATTTTTATGTTTGTATTATTCTGCATAAAGTTTACATTACTTATAGCTCCACATAAATTTACAACACCTTTTACACGCCAGTTATAACCCGGTGTTCCGCTATTACCCTCAATACCGCCAACTGCATTGGTGTCAATAGTTGTTTGAGCCAACTCTGTTTCAGTATCTAAAAATGCAAGATGTAAACCCAATACACCACCGGCACTTACACCACCTGTAAAAATATTATCAACATCTATGCCAAACGTGTTAGTATCAATTGCATTTCTTTTAAACCAGCGAATTGCTGCACGACCGTCTTGTGTAGCTCGCCAAACAGCTTGTGCAAATTCTTTTTCAAGTGTATTACCGCTAAAAATATTTACCCCTAACCTGTATTGAATAGATGCTGCAACATATCCCCTTTTTGCCATTTCGGTACATATATTAACCATATCGGTACTTTTTCTGCTTCCTTGAATAAAGCTACCGCCATGAGCCAAAACAAGCAAGGGTCTTTTAATGTTCGGAGTATCGTTTTCAGGTTCATATACATCAAGCATCAAGGTTAAATCATTTCCGTTTACATCTTTATTTTCTCCATAAACAAGGTCTGGTGTTATTTTTACATTATCAAAAACAATATTTTTATAGCGTTGAGCACTAGTTTTAGAAATATAAAATACACATAAAATTATTATGCCGGTTATATAAGTTCTCATTGTAAATATGGTTTTAAAATTAATTTGGTTTTTATGCTGCTTTGGTCGTTATGGGTTATTAAAACAAGTTCATTTTCATTTAAATTTTCAACTTCAACTTCTTTTGAAGAATTATCGTTAGAAAACTCAATAAAACTTCCTCTTTTTATTAATTTATAGTTAAATGTGGTAGAATGGTTGTTCCCGCTAATGGTACATTTTTTATCTTCCGAAAAATCATATACATTGTTAAGTAAAAGATTTTTTAATACTCCTTCGGTTATATTTTGCATTAATGTATCGGCTTTTTCGTTGGAATTGTAAATAAACTCAACATTACTAACCACCCATTTTTTCTTAATGGCATTTTGGTTAGAGCAAGCCCACCAAAGCAATATAAAAATCAATAATAAATTAAATTTTTTAAGCATCGCAAAAAACAAATATTAAAAATATCAGCTATATGCGCCAATAAAATTTAATTTTGCAAAAATTAAAATAATCTAAAAACCAATGATAACAGTTGATAATATCAATTTTTCGGGTAAAAAAGCCCTTGTAAGAGTAGATTTTAATGTGCCGTTGGATAAACAATATCATGTAACCGATGACGCTCGGATTAGAGCAGCCATACCAACTATAAAGAAAATATTAAATGATGGAGGCAGCGTTATTTTAATGAGTCATTTAGGAAGACCATTAAAAAAATTAAAAGAAGATGGAACCGTAGATTATGAAAAACATACACTTAAACACACTGTGTCAGTTACTTCGGCATTACTTGGAAAAGAAGTAAAATTTGCAGGTGATTGTATTGGAAAAGATGCTTTTGATATGGCTGCAAATCTTAAACCGGGCGAAGTAATGTTACTTGAAAATTTAAGATTTTATAAAGAAGAAGAAAAAGGAGATGAAGCATTTGCCGAAAAATTGAGTAAACTGGGTGATATCTGGGTAAATGATGCTTTTGGCACAGCTCACCGTGCACATGCAAGCACAGCAGTTATAGCCAAGTTTTTTAATAATGCAAAATGCTTTGGTTATGTAATGGCAAAAGAAATTGAAAATGCCCAAAAAGTAATGCAACATGCCGAAAGACCATTTACTGCTATAACAGGTGGTGCAAAAGTTTCTGATAAACTTTTAATTCTCGAAAATTTAATAGATAAGGTAGATAATTTAATAATTGGTGGCGGGATGGCATATACCTTTTTAAAAGCTATGGGGTATGAAATTGGCTCAAGCCTTTGCGAAGACGACAGACTTGAGTTGTGCAAAGAATTACTAAAAAAAGCTGATGACAGAGGTGTAAATATGCTTTTGCCTGTTGATAGCGTTGTAGCTGATGCATTTAGCAATGATGCAAACTTTAAAGTTTGCAACAATAAAGAAATTGAAAAGGGTTGGATGGGACTTGATATTGGTCCTGTTGCAATTAATGATTATTGTAAGACCATAGAGAATAGTAAAACCATTTTATGGAATGGCCCAATGGGAGTTTTTGAGATGAGTAATTTTGAAAACGGAACAAAAGCAGTAGCACTAGCAGTTGCAAATGCTACTAAAAACGGAGCCTTTAGCTTAATTGGAGGTGGCGATAGCGCTGCGGCAGTTGCCAAATTTGGTTTTGAAGATTCTGTAAGTTATGTTAGTACCGGTGGTGGTGCATTACTTGAATATTTTGAAGGTAAAGAATTACCCGGTATTGCTGCTGTAAACAGCTAATTAAAATTTGGGTAAAAGCAATTTTATTTTGCCATATAGCTTGTGACCCAACCTATGGATATGAATATTTGATAGCCATGCATAAATTTCTTCTGTTATTTATAACTTTTATATTAATAAACAGCTTGAATGTAAGTTCGCAAACATTTACAATTGATGCAGATGGAGACACCATAAATATGACTTTAGCATCAGGTAAAAAGCATGGCTTTTGGCGTTACTATTGGCCCAACGGAGATTTAAAATACGAAGTTTACTACGAAAACGGAGAAAAACATGGTCTTGAAATGAAGTATTTTGATGCACAAGACTGTATGGAATTTACAAATACGTATTTTAATGGAGTATTAAACGGACCAAGTGTTACATTTTTTCCTAATTGTAAAATTAAAATAGAAGAAAATTACAGGAACGGAAAAAAGCATGGAATGGAGCGTGTGTTTGATGAAGGTGGTTTTTTACTTACCGAAGGTCGTTTTATTGATGGAGAGCTTGACGGAAGTTATTCTCATTACGATAAAAAAGGATTTATTACTTACGAAAGCCCTACAAAAGAAACCACATTAAAATTCGATAAGTTTTTAACGGGTGAGTATAAAATTCGCGACAGTACAATATTTTGGGCTTTTAAAAGAAATCCTCAGTGGCGCAAAGTTTTACTAGTTGTAGATATGACCGGAAGTATGTTTCCATACATTGGACAGTTGTTGGTTTGGTTCAAACAGCATTATGAAACTGAAAAAATAAAATACTATGTTTTATTTAACGATGGTGATAACCTAACCGATGATAAAAAAATAATTGGTCGTACCGGGGGCATTTATCCGTTTGAAGCCAAAGATTATAAAAAACTTAAAAAAGATGTGGAAGAAGTAAGAAAAAAAGGAGAAGGAGGAGATGATCCGGAGAATGATTTAGAAGCAGTACTTACAGCAATTCAAACCTATAGAGATTATGGCGATTTGGTTTTATTGGCCGATGATAGTCCTGTAAGAGATATGTCGTTGCTAAAAAGAATTAGAAAACCGGTGCGTGTTGTATTGTGTGGAACCAACAAAGGTATTAACGATCAGTATATAAGAATTGCCTTACAAACAAAAGGCAGCATACATACTAGATACAATGATATTGATATGAAACAACTTGTTGACGGTGAGTTTTACACGTTAGATAAAGACATATTTCAATATACAAACGGCCAGTTTGTTTGGGTTGATGCCAATGAATAATCTTGAACATTTAAAAATAATTCTTGCAAGTAAATCGCCACGAAGGCAAGAATTGATAAAAGGTTTGGAATTGAACTATTCGATTGCTTCGATTGATGTTGATGAATCTTTTCCTGAGCATTTACAAGAAGCTGCTATTGCCGAATATTTGGCTCAAAAAAAAGCTAACGCTTACAATTTACCGCTTAAAGTAAATGAAATTCTTTTAACTGCTGATACAATTGTTTGGATTAATAATAAAGTTTTAAATAAACCCGAAAATGAACAGCATAGTTTTGAAATGCTTAAAACTATTTGTGGAAATGTACATACTGTTTTTACAGGTGTTTGTTTAAAAAGCAATAACAAACAATTGATATTTAGCAGCAGCAGCAAAGTGTATTGCAGCAATCTATCTGATGATGAAATTTGGCATTATATAAAAACATATAAACCATTTGATAAGGCTGGCAGCTACGGCATACAAGACTGGTTTGGCTATACTTCGGTTTATAAAATTGAAGGCTGTTTTTATAATATAATGGGTTTGCCCATTAATGAGTTATATAAGCAATTAAAAACTTTTTGTACAAAATAGTACTATTTAAAAAAAGCATAATAAATCTAAAACCTGACATCGGTTTTAGGTAATGCTTGTTTTAGTTTTTCTATCTCATCGTTACTTATAGGATTGCCTATTAAGGCTAACAAGTTTAAATCTTTTAACTTAAAAATTGATGGTGGTAATGTCGAAATTTTGTTGTAGCTTATTATTAATGATTCAAGGTTTTTCAGGTTTTCAAAAACATCAGGCAAACCCTCTAATTCATTATTGGTAAGAATTAAAATTTTCAGGTTCGAAAGTTCGCCAACTTCATAGGGTATTTCAGATAAATTGTTGCTTTCAATAGTTAGTATTTCAAGTCGTTTTAAATTACCTATACTGTTTGGCAACGATGTAATTTTGTTATTACTTGCATTAAACTCTTTTAAGTTTAAAAGTTTGCCAAATTCTTCAGGTACTCTTTCAATATTGTTAAAACTTATATTTAATCTTTCAAGTTTGGTTAAATTAAAAATGGAAGCATCAAGCTTTTGAAACTTGTTATTTGAAAACTCAAGTACTTTTAACTTTTTAAGTTTTGAAATACTTGAAGGAAATTCACTTAACTCATTTTTCTTAAGTTGTAGTATTTCTAAATTTTTTAAATTACCTATTTCGGTTGGCAATTTTTTAAGTGTATTTTGGTCAGCTATTAACTCGTTTAGATTTTTTAAGTTGCCTATTTCTTTAGGTAGGATGCTAATTTTATTTTTCATAATATTAAGCAAAGCCAAATTTTTAAAAACTCCAATCGAGTCGCTTAATTCTGTTAGCCGGTTTCCTCTTAGATTTAAAATTTGTACATTATTTTTTACCGGATATGCTTTGTTAATACTGTAATAAACCTGTTGTTGTGGTTTGGTATTTTTATTTTGAGCCGAAAGATTATTTATTAATAATAAAATGCCGAAAACTATAATTATTTTTTTCATATGCTTTATATATACAAAAAACTGCCTGCAAAAATGCAGGCAGTTTTGATAAAATTTTTATTAAAATTATTTAACTAATTTAAATGTTTGAGCCTGATTGTTGCCAAATACAACTTTAACAATATATATGCCATTTGTTAAGTTATCGGTATTAATGTTTATTTGGTTCAAACCAACATTTGCTTTGCTGTTGTTATTATAATAAACTTTGCCGTTAACATCTACAATGCTTACATTTACATTTTCTTCAATGCTTGAAGCAAACTCTACATTAATTTCGTTGTAGAATGGATTTGGGTAAACATTTACCGAAGTAAACTCATCATCGCCAATGGTTATGCTTAGCGTTTTAGAGAAAGCATAGCTACCGTTAAAATCAACTTGCTTAATTCTGTAATAGTAAGTAGCAGCATTTAAGTTAGCATCAAAATAGCGATAGTTATTTACAACTGTACTATTGCCTGAGCCTTTAACCCTTGCAATTGGTTCAAAATTTACACCATCAACCGAACGCTCAACAATAAAGTGATCGTTATTGGTTTCTGATGCAGTTGACCAATTAACATACACATTGTTTTTTCCGCTTTTGTTTAATGTAAAGCTGTTAAACTCTACAGGTACTGCAGCTAAAGGACCTAAGAAAGTTCTGCGTGCAACAACTACTGTTGTACTAACATTAAATGTTATTGAATCTCCAGCAGCATCTAAAGCTTTTTGAGAGTTAGTAGAAGATTGACCCATGATTGATAAGAAACCTTGTCTGAAGTCAGGAGTAAAGGTTAAACCACTGGTTTCGCTTCCGGCCGGAGTAGTGGCAAATACTTCTACTTTAGGGTTTGCAGGTGTATGGTCAGGGCGTATAACCCAAATATGTCCGTTTCCGCCATCTTGTTGAGCCCAAAGGTTTCCTTGATTATCAAATACTAAGTTATCAATACCGCTTCCCCAGTTTACAGATTGTGTTCCGCCACCTTCAACGTTCATTGTATAATTTACACTTGGTCCGCCAACATAAGTTTCAAAGTTCGATATTGTCATTCCATTATCTGTAAAACGGTATATCATTCCATTATTTTTTGAAGTAAAGTAAATCATACCGTTTAATGGATTAATTTCAACATCTTCTGGTCCGTTAAAATTAGTACCTCCCAAGCCGGTAATAGCTCCACTCATGGTATTTCTTTGTGCTTGAGTTGCATTTGGTACCGGTATCCAAGTTCCGGTAGTACCATTACGTTGTAATACATAAACTATACCTGAATCCATTCTCATTTTTTGAAATGCAACAAATTTGTAAAGGCCGGATGTTCCTCCATCTTCTGCATAATAAGCAGTCAAACTGTCGTTAGCAATTACAACATTTTCGTGGTTCATACGGCCCATTGCCCACAATTTATCTCTTACACCATCGTTGTTGTAATCCATAACCCTTCTAGTCCATGGATTGTATTCTACCAACCAACCCACATCAGTATAACCATCACCATTTGCATCGCCTGTATTATAGCTTTCTTCGGCAGTTATAATCGTACCCCAAGGTGTAATACCTCCTGAACAATTTCTAGTAAACTGTACCACACCCGGGTCAGATGTATTAACTTTTCCTGAAGAATCTCTTCTCCATGTGCCGGTTGTATCGTTAAAAGTTAAATATAATACACTTACACCACCCGGAGTTGTTTCTTCATTAATACCCAATGCTCCTCGCTTGCTGCTTCCGTTAAATGAAACAAATCCTGTAAAGTCTAAGTTATTACCAACGGTTCCACCTAAGTTGTGAGGCATTCCATTAAATGCCAAACGTTGGAATATATGCGATTGTGGTAATTTTAAAATTTGATTTCTGGCTTGAGGAACAGAAGTAAAGCATCCAATATGCAAAGGATCTGCGCAAGGATTAAATGCAGGGGGGGCAGGATATAACCAAATATTAACAGAGTCTCTAAAGGTATTTGTAGAGTCAACAATTCTTAACCAGGTGTTAGAGTTATTAACATTTGGTGTATTCCAGGTAAAAGTACCTGTATTTGCCAGTATATTGGTAGCAAGGTTGCTCCATGTAACACGATTGTCTAAAGATAATTGTATGGTAACCTTGTTTATACTTGGCAATGCATACCAAGTAATGTTAAATGGTTGTCCTGCAGTTACGCTTTGATTATTTAAAGGATTTAAAAAGTTTAATTGACGAGAATCATTCTTAATATCCATATCAAAACTTAAGTCAGAGCTTACTCCATCTCTTTGGTGTATTTCAACTGCTATTGTATTTATACCTTGCACAAACATATTTTTAGGTACTTTGTGTTCAAAGTAAGTTCTTTCGTTTGCACCATCAACAATTGTTGAAGACCATGTTAGATAATTTATAGGCCCAGAAGGCATGTTATCTCTAAATGCTTCAATACCGTTAATATAAACCACGGCTCCGTCATCTCTTATTAAACCAAAGAAAAGTGTATCGGTTAACATTGATAGATTTGATACATTTACTTTTTTAACAAAATAATAGGTAATGTATTTATCATTGGGGTTTGGTCCAAAACCAAGGGTTGTTGCGCTTGGGTCGCCATAACCTAAAATACCCGGTCCATAGTTCCATCTTCCTGTATAAAAATTAGGGAATCTCCATGCAGTATCTTGGTCGGTACCATCATCTAAATAATACCATTCTTGTGTTCTACCCATTGGAATATTTACAATAGTCATAGGAACTCTTTGACCCAAAATTTCCATATCAAATATTTTATCATTGCTGTTTGCAGCAAATTGGTGAAGTTCAACCGCAATGGTATTTAAACCATTTACTAATGTATTTGGAATTCTGTATTCAAAGTAAATGTTCTCTGCAGGTCCATGTACATCACTTAATGCAAGGGTTGTATGCATTATAGTACCTGTAGGCATATTATCGCGCAAAACTTCGGTGCCGTTAATGTAAACTATAATACCATCATCTCTTCTAATTCGTAAAATTAAAGTATCAAATGCACTTGTATTATTCATTTGAACTCTGGTTCTAAAATAGGTAGTTATATGCCTGTTGTTTGAGTCATTTCCAAATGAAATAATTGTATTTACAGAATCGCCATAACCAAAACTACCATTTTTAAATGCCCATGATGAATCGTTAAAGTTATGTGCTCTCCATGCGGTTCCTTGGTTTGAGCCATTATCTAAAAATCTCCACACGTTACCTCTTGATATAGGGAATGAAATAGGAGCATAGTTGTTTTGTGTGTAGTAAACTATTAGCTCAGGTGCATGAACTCCAGATAATGTATTAAATGAACGAGCATTACGAACACCTGAGCCTGTCATTATAAATGCCATAGCATTACCGCTTTGCCAGCCTGTTTGATTTACAATTGCTTGAACCAAATTTTTTAAATCGGGTGTTCTTTGTTCTAAAGTTTTTGCGTTTGGCTGACCGGTTCCCCAACTTGCATGGGTACTTCCTGGCCATACAATACTATCGGCTGTTCTAAGTCTGGTATTAAATTGTGTAAGGGTGCTGTAGGTTAGTGCATTTGCAGATAACTCGCCTCTAATAAAAGCGGCTCCATTAACCGGGTTTTTATCACCTACATTTGTAAATTGAATAAATGCACTGTCAATAATTGAACCGGGAGGAATTTGCAAGTTTGTGAAACGAATACCGATGGTTTGTACAGATGTTCCGTCAACCATGATTTCAAGGTCGGAACTTGTAAGGTCAAATGTAGTACCGCGAACTTCAACATCATCATTACCATTGTTGATTTTGCTGAAAGCAGTACCTTGAACTTGAGCTTTAAGGCTTGTAAAGCCTGCAACAAAAAGCGTAAATAATGCTGCTTTGCGAAGTAGATTTTTTCTCATATCAGTTTGTTTGATTTGGCTTGGCAAAGCAATTGTTGTTGTGTTACTAAAACTTTTATCTCATGTTAAGTGAATTTTAAGTTATGGTAAATTGAATTTTAAAATAATGTTAACTCCTTTTTTAAAATTAAGCTAAATAAAAAATTATGAGTATTTTACCTTTTACGTTAAAAAATGATATTTAATAAATATTAAAATAGAGTTAAAATCGGTTTACGTCTTATTTATTAAATTCACTCCAAATATTCATTTGTTTAAGTTTTACTTTTTTATCAAAGAAAATATGTGTTGTTTCTTCAAAACTTTTTGTATAGTCGCTTACAAAAAACTCGTGAATGGGTTTTGTTTTTGCTGTATTTAGTAAATGATGTTTTGCTAAAACTTGTTTTACTTTTTGTGCCACCACAATACTTGAATCTATTACCTCTACGTTTTTATTATAAAATTTTTCAATTTGTTTCTTTATTAGTGGATAGTGAGTACAACCTAAAATTAATGCTTTTATATTTTTAAGTTTTGGTTTATCGAGGTATGAGTTTATGATGGTTTGACTAATTTTATTGTTGTAAAATCCCTCCTCAATCATGGGTGCAAGCAAGGGTGTGGCAAGTTGAGCTACAGAATTACCTGTATGTTTTCTTTGTATGCGTTTGGCATAAACATTGGAGCTAATGGTTCGTTTGGTTCCTATAATGCCAATGTTTTTTTGTTTATGTTTTTTTACCGCATAATCTACTGCAGGGTCAATAACATTAATTATCAAATCTTTTAATCCGGTATTTTTAACAACAGCTTTATAACCGGCAGCCGATGCCGTATTACATGCTATAATAATGGCTTTGCATTGCTTATTAATTAAAAAATCGGCAATTTTTATGCTGTAATTTTTTATGGCTTCGGCACTTTTTTCACCGTATGGCATGTGGGCAGTATCTCCAAAATATATAATTTTTTCGTTTGGTAATAGCTTGGTAATTGCTCGGGCAACGGTAAGTCCGCCAATACCCGAATCAAAAATGCCTATGGGTTGCTCAGGCTTAAAATTTAAATTCATGCAGTAGCAAAATAAAACTATTTGTATGTATATTGCGTGAACCTAACTTAAACTTGAGATTAAGAATTACAGATTTTTTGTTTTGAATATTGAATACAAAATTGTTGAATTGATGAGCAGATGAAAGATTTTAAAAAATATTTTATCATTACAGCAGAGCCCGAAGAAGTATATGCCGCACTTACCAACCAATATACCATACAGCTCTGGACGGGCGAGCCTGCAGAGATGAGCACCGAACCCGATTCTGAATTTAGTCTTTGGAGTGGCAGCATATGCGGAAGAAACCTTGAATTTGAGCCCGGTAAAAAAATTGTGCAACAATGGTATTTTGGCGAGCAGGAAGAACCTTCAATAGTTACCATTAAACTCCATCCGGATAAAAAAGGTACATCAGTTGAACTTAGGCATACAAATATTCCGGATGAAGCATACGAAGATATAACCTATGGCTGGGTAGAATATTACTTTGGTGCATTAAAAGAATTTTATTCGGAAGAATTTTAAGATTTTATTCATCTTCTTCCTCATTTTTTAATTTCATAAGTAAAGAATAAGCACCTCGCGTTACAATTTTTTTGTCTTTTAAAAGTTTATTAGTTTCTTCCGAAAGACCGGTAAAATTATCATCCATTGCCTCAATTTCTATTTCGGTCATTTTAAATGTATTTGGTTCTTTGTGTTCAACAAAAACAAAATGCTTATTATTAAAAAATACAACAGCTTGGTTTGGCAGAGAGTAATATTTTTTGCTGCTTATGTTTATTTCAGCATTCATATAAGTACCCGGGTGTAATAAATTATCATATTTTTCAAAATGGCAATGTACGCTGGCATAGCGCTCAGGAGTAATATCTTTGCCAATAAGTAATACCGTACATGGATATTTTTTTTCTTTATTAAAGTTGGTGTAAGCTACCAATGGTTGGTTTATGTATAAATACTTTAAATCTTTTTCGAAAACATTTAAGTTAAGGTGTATATCATCAGGGTTTACCAATTCAAACAAAACATCCGTAGGATTTACGTATTTGCCTACATTTACATTTACTTTGGTTACAAAACCTTCAATGGGTGCTTTTACTTGTATTGTTTTTTTTATGTTTGAAGCAGAAAGTTTTTCTACATCAATACCTAAAAGCGAAAGTTGTTGTTTTAAAGAATTTAGTAAAGCTTCCTGTTTTTTTAAATCTGCAAGTGTTTGTTCGTAAACTTTATTGCTGCTTGCCTGCTCGCGGTTAAGGGTAAACTGTCTTTCTGTTTCTTTGGTTAGAAATTCGTATTCGGCTTTCGCTATTAAGTAATCTTGTTGCAATTTTATGTACGCTATATCTTCAACTTCGGCAATTACTTCGCCTTTATTAAAGTGCATACCGGGTAATAATTTGGTGTGTTTCACATATCCGCCAAGTGGTAAACTTATACTTACCAAATTTTGCGGAGGCACATCAATAATACCCGTAACTTTTAATGTGGTATTTATATTTTGTAACTTAATAGAGTCTGTTTTAATATTGGCATTTTTAAATTGGTCTTCGGTTAAAATTACAATATCAGTTGCAGCTTCTTCTGTATTTTTTTCAGTTTTTTTATTGCTGCAAGATATTATAAGAAGCGAAATGAATAAATATATGATTGTTGGTTTCATTTTTTTAAAAATTGTTTGAAAGTGCTTTTAATTCGATTATTGTTTGGTTTAAATTTTTCTCGGCATCAGCCTTGGCAGAGAGTATAGAAATGGCATTGTTTACTAAATAAACATAGTTTATAAAGTTTATTTCGCCTTGCTGAAGTTGAAGAGAAGAGGTAATTAATATATCATCTGCATCTTTAGCAGCCTGCTTATAATTTTCAAAAATTTCTTTATTGTTTTGATAAGCTGCTAAATTTTGTATCCATTGAGTTGATATTTTATTTTTTGTAAACTGTAAATTTAATTCGGCAGCTTTGGTATTTAATTTTTCAGATTTAATTCGGTTTTTAAACGAACCTGCAAAAAATGGAACAGCAATACCTGCGGTTATTACATTAAAACGTGTATCGTAGGAGTAAAATTTTTCATCGTTACCGTAGCCAAATATGGTAAGCGAGCTATATCCAATCAAAAAGTCGGGTAATAATGATTGTTTTGATAATTTATACCTTGCTTCCGCACTGGTTTTAAGTTGTTTTGATAATAAAACATCGGCATTGGTTGTAACCGGATTTTCTGTTTCATTAATATCAATTATCAATTGTTCTACATCAGGTGTAAATAGTATAGTGTTTCCTGTAAGAAGTTTTAAAGCATATATCAATTGTACCATATCGGTTTCGGTTTGTTTTAGTTGTTGCTTTATACTTACCAATTGTGTTTTAGCCAAGCTGTAATCTTGTTTGTTAATGTCGCCTGTTGTTAATCTTAAAGACGTTAATTTTTCTAAAACTGTGTAAAGCGAATCAGCCTGTTTTAGAAGCTGCTGTTTTTGAAAAGCATTTTTATAATTAATAAAAATATTACATATCTCTTTTTTAACTCCTGCAAGCTCTACATTCATCATTTGTTTTGAAACTAATGCTTCAGCATTGAACATTTTTTTTGCTTTTGTATAAACTGTAGGGAAATTAAATTGCTGTTTTACCGAAAAGCGATTATCATTAAAATAACTGTTAAACTGTCCGTATTCAAAATCAAAATCTGTTTTGGGCAGTTGCCATGCTGTTTTTGCTAACTCTTGTTTTGCTAAAAATTGTAAAAGTTTTTCTTTAACCAAAAGATTGTTTGCCGCAGCCGAATCAAGTGCTTGCTGTAATGTAATGGTTTGAGCAGAAGCATTGTTTTGGTACAAACTGAAGATAAAAATAATAATAACAGAAGCAATTTTTGTCGAATTATTTTTTTGGTGAAACAAACTAAATAATACAGGTAAAATAATTAAAGTAAGCAGCGTTGCAATAATTAAACCACCAATTACAACTGTAGCTAACGGCCTTTGCACTTCTGCGCCTGCTCCGTTGCTCAGAGCCATTGGCAAAAAGCCAAGTGATGCAACACTTGCTGTAATTATTACCGGCCTTAGCCTTGTTTTGGTTCCATTTATAATACTATCGTATAAATTGTTATTTTTTAATTGGCGGTTAAATTCAGCAATCAAAACAATTCCGTTTAAAACGGCTACCCCAAACAATGCAATAAAACCAATTCCTGCAGAAATACTGAAAGGCATACCTCTAACAAACAATGCAAAAATTCCACCCATTGCCGATAGTGGAATGGCTGTATAAATTAATAATGCTTGTTTTACACTTCTAAAAGCAATATAAAGCATAAAAAATATAAGCAATAATGAAACCGGAACGGCAACTAATAATCGCTCTTTGGCTTCAATAAGATTTTTAAAAGAGCCTCCGTATGTTATATAATATCCCGGTTGAAGATTAATATTTTTTGAAACTTTTTGCTGTAATTCATTTACAACTGATTGTATATCGCGGTTTCGCACATTAAAGCCTACAATAATTCTTCTTTTGGCAGCATCTCTTTGAATTTGGTTCGGGCCTTCAATCAATTCAATATCGGCTAATTGCTGTAAGGGTATGTATTGATTATTGTGCGTTTTTATCAGCAGGTTTTTTACATCGTTTAATGATTGCCTTTCATCTAGTTGTAATCTAACAACAAGTTCGAAACGCTTTTCACCTTCAAAAATATTTCCTGCTGCTTTTCCGGCAAAAGCTGTTTGTACATGGTGATTTATTTCAGTAACATTTACACCATAAGCCGACATTAAATTACGTTTATAAGTTATTACTATTTGGGGCATTCCGCCAATCGGTTCAACCCATACATCTTTTGCTCCTTCAATTTTTTTTGCAATGGCGCCAAGTTTGTTGGCATACATAGTAAGCGATGTTAAATCTTCACCGTAAATTTTACATATTACATCTTGCCTTGCTCCTGTCATTAGTTCATTAAAACGCATTTGTACAGGATATTGAAAGCCAAAAGTTGCACCCGGAATTTTGCTTAATGCGTGGTTCATTTTTTCTGCTAATTCATCAAATGAATTGGCATTTTTCCAATGTTTTTTATCTTTTAAAATCACCATCAAATCCTGTGCTTCTATGGGCATTGGGTCTGTTGGAATTTCTCCGCTTCCTATTTTACTTACAACCTTTTCAACTTCTTCAAATTCGTTTAGTAAAATTTTTGATGCTTTTTTTGCTACATCAATGCTTGTATTAAGGTTACTTCCTGTTAAAATTCTTGTTTCAACAGCAAAATCGCCCTCTTCAAGCGTTGGTATAAATTCGCCACCAAGCCTGCTTAGTATAATACCTGAAATAATGAACAGTAAAAATGTTATTGTTAAAACAATTTTTTTATGGTTTAGTGCAATTTGCAACAATGGCATGTATCGTCTTTCTATGCTGCTTATCAATTTATCAGATATTGAAAAATGTTGCTTGTATCCATTTTTTAAAACCAAACTTGCCATCATGGGTACATACGTAAGCGATAATATAAATGCGCCAATTAATGCAAAACTCACTGTTTGAGCCATAGGCAAAAACATTTTACCTTCTATACCTTTTAATGTAAAAATTGGTAAGTAAACAATCAGAATTATTGCTTGGGCAAAAACTGTGCTGTTTAGCATTTTTCCGGTTTCGCGTTCAACCAAATTATTCATTTGTTCTTGAGAAAAACCGGTATGAAACATTTTACTTGTAAATAAACTATGTAAAATTGTTTCAACAATTATAACAGCACCATCTACAATCAAACCAAAGTCAAGCGCACCCAAACTCATTAAATTACCACTAACATCAAAAATATGCATCAAAATAACAGCAAACATCATTGAGAGTGGTATAACACTTGCAACCAACAAACCTGCTCTTAAATTTCCCAAAAACAATACCAATACAAATATTACAATCAATGCACCTTCAATTAAATTTGTTTTAACGGTATTTATTGCATTATCAACCATTTTACTTCTGTCTAAAAATGGTTCAAGTACAACGCCTTTAGGTAAAGTTTTCTTTATTTGTTCAATACGTTCTTTTACTCTTTTTACTACATGATTGCTGTTTGATCCTTTTAGCATCATAACAACAGCTCCCGCAACTTCATATTTGCCGTTATAAACCATTGCTCCATATCTAACGGCATTGCCAAATTGTACTTTTGCTACATCTTTTATTAAAACCGGAAGACTATTTTGCAATTGTTTAATGGTAATGTTTTCAATATCATCTATATTTTTCGCCAGCCCATCAGTTCTAATAAATAAAGCATTATTTTCTTTTTCTATATAAGCTCCTCCCGCATTTTCATTGTTTTTTTCAATGGCTTCAAAAACATCTGCAATGCCTAAGCCGTAAGATTGAAGTTTAGATACATCAACTGCAACTTCGTATTGCTTTAATTTACCACCAAAACTGCTTACATCGGCAACCCCTTCAACGCCTAGCAATTGCCTTCTAACTATCCAGTCTTGTATGGTTCTTAATTCTATTTCGGTATATTTTTCCTCAAAACCAGGCAATGGTCTTAAGTAGTATTGATAAATTTCACCCAAACCTGTTGTTACCGGAGCAAGCTCAGGAATACCAACACCTGCCGGAATACTTTCCTTTGCTGTTTGCAGCCTTTCTGCAACTTGTTGCCTTGCTAAATATATATCTTTACTATCTTCAAAAACCAAAGTTATAAGGCTTAAACCAAAGCGTGAGAAGCTTCGCATTTCAACAAGACCCGGAATATTGTTACATGCCATTTCTATTTGAAATGTAATTAGTCTTTCCACATCGGGGGCACCTAAACTTGGGCTAACTGTAATTATTTGCACCTGATTGTTTGTAATATCAGGTACTGCATCAATTGGAAGTTTTGTAACATAATAACCTCCAAAAATTATTAAGCAAAGGGTTAAAAAACCCACAATTACTTTTTGTTTAATGCTGAATGCTATTATCTTGTTTAGCATAATTGCACATTTATTTTATTGGTTTTTTTTGAACCGATTAGAAATTAAAAATTAAAAAAAGATAGCCATTAAAACTATATGGCAATATTTACTATTAAGAAAATTTTGGAGGCTGAAAAATGCCTTTTCCAAGTATGAATTTATAATTTAAACTATAATAAAAGAGCGATTCTTTACTTATAAACTCTACTACAGGTTTTGGTATGGATAAAATTCCTGTTTCAACTACAATTACACAACAATGAAAACAATGGGTAAACAAAGGCAACGAACTATGGTCTTCGGCTTGCTTATGTGTAGAATTTTCCTTGTAATGCATTTTTAAAAAATCAAGGAAACTAATTTTTTCACCTTCTTCGTAAATATGATGGTGATAATGACTTACAAGTTGTGGAATTTTTTGCAACTGCTCAAAAAAATCGGGCTTACATGCCTGCATTAAGGCAAGTAGCAAAATAGAAATGGTAAATGCTTTTTTGAGTGCTTGCAACTTTGCAAAAATAAATAAATAGTTTAAAGAATTACGTTTGTTTTATTTTTACATGAATTTAAGCGTTAAGTTTTCCTGAAAATTAAAAACACAACAAAGTTTTTACATTCAATACCTAAATCAAAAAATTATACCTTGCTGCCAAAATGGAAAAAAAGTTATTTCTTTTAGATGGTATGGCTTTGGTTTATCGAGCATATTTTGCGTTTAGCCAAAACCCACGCGTTACAAGTTATGGATTTAATACTTCGGCAATTTTCGGGTACACCAATACAGTTTTAGATTTAATAAAAAAAGAAAAACCAACCCATATTGGTGTTGCTTTTGATACGGCTGCACCAACTGCAAGACACGAAGAGTACGAACATTATAAGGCTCACAGGCAAGAACAACCTGAAGATATAACAAAAAGCATTCCTTACATAATAAATATTACCCATGCTTTGAACATACCCATTATAACACTTGATGGATACGAAGCAGATGATATTATTGGTACATTAAGTAAAAAAGCTGCAGCAAAAGGATATACTGTTTATATGGTAACACCTGATAAAGATTTTGCACAGTTGGTTGAACCCAATATTTTGATATACAAGCCTGCACGTATGGGAAATGACATAGAAATAATGGGTGTTGAAGAAGTTTTAAAAAAATGGGAAGTTGATAGGGTAGAGCAGGTTATAGATATTTTGGGGTTATGGGGAGATGCTGTAGATAATATTCCGGGAGTGCCCGGCATTGGCGAAAAAACTGCAAAAGCCCTTGTAAAAAAATATGGAAGTATTGAAGGTTTACTCGAAAATACCCACGAACTAAAAGGAAAACAAAAAGAAAATATAGAAAATAATAAAGAACAGGCATTACTTAGCAAAAGGCTGGCCACCATTGATATAAACGTACCCATACAACTTGAAGAAGATAAATTGTTACTTGAACCGCCTAACAAAGATGCCACTGAAAAAATATTTAATGAGCTTGAGTTTAAAACCCTTACAAAACGGTTATTTGCAAACAATGATGAGGCTAACAACAATACTTCTGTAAATACACCTCTAACTTTTGATTTGTTTAATCAAGGTAGTATGACTGCTTCAATACAACCCACTGAAAGCAACGAGTTAAAAAATATTACAAACACTCCGCATCAATATTATTTGGTTCAAACAAAAGAACAAATGCTTGATTTGCTAAACAAATTGTTGAACCAAAAAGAAGTTTGCTTTGATACCGAAACAAGCGCTTTAGAAAGTACAGAAGCCGATATTGTTGGTCTATCTTTTTCATTTAAAGCTCATGAAGCTTACTATATTCCTTTTTCTGACGATTATAACCTCTGCAAAGAAACACTTCAAATTTTTAAACCTGTTTTTGAACACGAACAAATAACCAAAATAGGTCAAAACATAAAGTACGATTTAAATATTTTAAAGCATTACGGTATTACACTTAAAGGACCTTTATTTGATACCATGCTGGCTCATTATTTAATAGATCCTGATCTTAGGCATAATATGGATTACTTAAGCAGCATATACTTAAAATACGAGCCGGTAAGCATTGAAACGCTAATTGGTAAAAAAGGCAAAAATCAATTGAGTATGCGAAGTGTAGAACTTGAAAAAATTAAAGAGTATGCTGCCGAAGATGCCGATATTACTTATCAGCTAAAACAAAGGCTAGAACGCGAACTGATGGAGAAGCAAGCCGAAAAATTATTTAATGATGTTGAAATCCCTTTAATTGATGTATTGAGTGATATGGAAATTGAAGGAGTAAGTATTGATAAAAATTTTTTAAACGATTATTCCATCGAACTCGATAAAGAAATAAAAACTCTTGAAAAAGATATATACAGCCTTGCCGGTTTACAATTTAATATAGCATCTCCAAAGCAGTTAGGCGAAGTTTTGTTCGATCATTTAAAACTCGATCCAAAAGCAAAAAAAACCAAAACAGGCCAATATCAAACAGGCGAAGATGTATTGCAAAAACTAAGCGAACACGAAATTGTAAGACATATATTAGAAATACGTCAGTTGCAAAAAATAAAATCAACCTATGTTGATTCATTGCCGCAATTAATAAATCCTCGTACCGGAAGGGTTCATACAAATTTTAATCAAGCAGTTGCTGCAACAGGCAGGCTTAGCAGCACAAATCCTAATTTGCAAAATATACCTATACGAACCGATAAAGGCAAAGAAATTCGTAAGGCTTTTGTACCCAAAAGCAACGATTACCAAATTTTAAGTGCAGATTATTCGCAAATTGAACTTCGAATTATAGCATCGCTTGCAAACGAAACAGCCATGATTGATGCTTTTAAACATAATCTCGATATTCATGCAGCAACTGCAGCCAGGGTTTACAATAAAGATATAACACAAGTTACATCAACTGAGCGCAGAAACGCCAAAGCCGTTAATTTTGGCATTATATACGGCCAAAGCGCTTTTGGCTTAAGCCAAAGCCTTGGTATAAGCCGAACCGAAGCGGCTGCCATTATTGATGAATATTTTAAACAATACCCGGCCATAAAAACTTATATGGATAGCACCATACAATTTGCCAGAGAAAACGGTTATGTTAAAACCATTTTAGGAAGGCGCAGGTACTTACGCGATATAAACAGCGCCAACTTTACCGTTAGAGGCTTTGCCGAACGAAATGCCATAAATGCACCCATACAAGGCAGTGCAGCCGATATGATAAAAGTTGCCATGATTTTTATACATAATGCATTAAAGCAAAACCAACATATTAAATACAGTAAAATGATATTACAGGTGCATGATGAGTTGTTGTTTGATGCCCATAAAAACGAAATAGATGAATTAAAGCAATTGGTAATTTATAATATGGAAAGAGCAATGCCACTAAATGTACCTGTGAAAGCCGAAGTTGGTATTGGCAGCAATTGGCTCGAGGCACATTAAAAAATCTACAAAACTTTACACATCAAATAAAAATCTCCATGTTGATGTTGAACGGCTTCGGTTTTTATCAATTTTTTAAGTTTGTTGTTAGAAAGTATATGCCATTCATAACCTATTGGTTCAAGCAAATTATATAATGTTTCAATATTTTTTGTCGAATTTATTTCAATTTGTATTAGTGGCTTGGTGCGTTGCAATGTTTTAAGCATTTGCGGAAACAATATGGTTTCATAACCTTCAACATCGCATTTTAAAAAATCAATTTTAGGTATCGAGCCAAACAAATTATCGGCAACTACCATTTTGGCTGAGTACGAATTTGAGTTGTTTTTGCTTGAATCACTATCGGAAATATGAGTAAGACCATGCCTGAAAACCCCATTAATTACCGGAGTTACAAGCATTACTTGCTTATCTTGGTTGCCAAGCGCTACCTGATGAAGTGTGATGTTTTGCAATGCAAATTTTTGGGCGTTTTTTAAAAATATTTTGGCAAAAAGAGGCACCGGTTCAATGGCTATAACTTGGCCATTTTTGCCTGTAAGTTTCGAAAGCATAACCGAGTAATAACCAACATTCGCACCAATATCAACACAAACAAAACCCGGTTTTATAATTTGGTTTAAAAAAAATAATTCGGGGTATTTTTTTTTAAGCAAGCCAAACCTTATAAACCTTATATATAAATCGCTTACAAGTTTTAAGTAACCTTCGGTTCCTAAAATTTTAAAAAGAAAATTTCTAATAAGTTTTTCCATTTCAGGCAAAGGTTATTTCACCTCCTCATAATCTACGTATTCTCCGGTATCAGCACCTTTGCCATTGTTTTGTTTTTTTGTTCGAGTTATGGTAATGGTTCCTTCGGGTTTTCTATCGGTTGGTTTTGATTGGTTGTAAGTATTAAACTGAAAAACGTTTACTTTAAACAAGGTTCCAAATATGAATCTGAAGATTACATAAAACACCAACAAATAAATTAAGAATTTTATCATGCAGTTTTAGTATAAGTAAATTAAAAGGCAAATATGCTCAATTTGGATTAAAACTTAAAACGTACTTATGCTATGCTTTGAAAACCAAATCTTTAATATTTAGTTGAATATTGGTGTGTCCATTAAAATAATTTTCTTCTATGGTATAACAAATATCAAAACTTAAACCTTGCGAAACTTTATCGTAGTAATGGCCAAAGCCAAATGCAATGGCTTTGTAAATTCTTGCTCCTTCTTCTTGTGTTAAACTAAGTTTTAAATGATTGTTGCCAACCACCATTGCATCTCCAACATCCCATACATTTTTACTCATAAATACTGGATTTAGATTACCGGGTCCAAATGGGGCAAATTGTTTAAGTACGTTGTAAAACTTACTCGAAATCATACGCAGCGGAATTTCATAATCAAATTCAATTTCGGGTTCAAGGCTTCTTTCTTTAATGCTTTTGCTAACTACTTCTTCAAAAGTTTTGGCAAATTTATCAACGTTTTCAACCCTTAAAGTTAAACCGGCTGCATGGGTATGTCCTCCATATTGTTCCAGCAAATGGCTGCATTCTTCAATTGCTTTGTATAAATCAAATCCATCAACACTGCGGGCGCTGCCTGTGGCCATGCCATTGCTTTCGGTTAAAATAATGGTTGGTCTGTAATATTTTTCAATAAGCCTTGATGCAACAATACCTATTACGCCTTTATGCCATTCACTATGAAATAAAACAGTACTTTTTTTGTTTTCAAAATTAGCATCTTTTGCTATCAGTTCAAATGCATGTTCGGTTATGGTTTGGTCAAAATTTCTGCGCTCTACATTATGTTGGTTTACCTGTTGGGCCATTGCTTTTGCTTTATCAAAATCAGGCTCAATCATTAGCCTTACGCTTTCTTTTCCGTCTGCAATTCGGCCTGCTGCATTTATGCGTGGTCCTATAAAAAAAACAATATCATTTACTGTATATTCAGGCTTTTCGGCATAGGTATCAAGCAAAGCTTTTAAGCCATTGTTTGGGTTTTGTTTTAGCTTATTTAAACCATAGTGAGCCAACACGCGGTTTTCGTCTAAAATAGGAACCAAATCGCTTGCTATACTTACTGCAACAAGGTCTATGTAGTTTTCTACATTGTCAAATTCTAATTTATTTTTTTGGCAGAAGGCCTGAACCAATTTAAAGCCAATACCGCAACCTGATAGTTCTTTAAAAGGATAGCTGCAATCAGTTTGTTTGGGATTAAGTATGGCAAAAGCATCAGGTATTTCATCGCCCGGCAGGTGATGGTCGCAAATAATAAAATCAATGTTACGCTCTTTGGCATATTTTACCTTATCAATGGCTTTTATGCCACAATCAAGCGCAATTATTAAGTTTACATTGTTGTTTTTCGCCCAGTCAATACCCATAAAGCTAATTCCGTAACCTTCGGTATAGCGGTCTGGTATGTAGTATTCTATTTCATCAATAAAATTTTTAAAAAAAGTAAAAACCAAGGCAACCGCAGTAGTTCCGTCAACATCATAATCTCCATAAACCAATACTTTTTCTTTGTTTGCAATTGCTTTTTCAATTCTTTCAACAGCCTTTTGCATGTCTTTCATCAAAAAAGGGTCATACAAATCTGTTAATTGCGGCCTAAAGAATTTTTTTGCTTCATCGTAATTTTTTATTCCCCTTTGAACCAAAATACCCGATAAAACCTTATTAAGGTTTATTTCTTTGCTGAGTTTCTCAACAGTATCGTTATCAGGTATATTTTTGGGGTTCCAGCGCATCTGCAAAAAAATCGAAAGTTTGCAAGTTATTATTTTTTATTGAAGCTTTATTTGTTGGGTATTGTTAGTTACTCTTATGGCTTGTAAATCAACAAGGTTGAATTACTTTAGCATTTAGGTTTATTAAAAGCTAACTTTGCCTACTTAAATGGCCTTGATTTTATGCATAGAAACCACAACCGAAGTTTGCTCAGTTGCTGTTTTTAATGGAAATGAGTTGCTTTACGAAAAAAATTTCCCTGATGGTAATATGCACGCTTCGCATCTGCATTTGTTAATTGATGATGTACTTAAAGTTGCAGAAGTAAAACTAAAATACATTAAAGCCATTGCAGTTAGTAAAGGACCGGGAAGCTATACCGGGCTTAAGGTAGGAGTGGCATCGGCAAAAGGTTTATGTTATGCACTTTCTGTACCGCTTATTGCCGTAGATACTTTGTATAGCCTGACATTTGGATTCAACCGGCAAAACAACACACAAGCAAATAGTATTTTAATACCCATGCTCGATGCAAGAAGAATGGAGGTTTACACAGCAGTATTCAATAACAGCACTCATTTGCTTGAACAAACACAAGCTAAAATTATTGATGAAACAAGTTTTGCAACATACTCAAATAATATTGTTTACTTTTTTGGCAATGGTGCTTTAAAATGTAAACCTGTTTTGCAACATGTTTTTAATAACGCTTCATTCAATCCATTTTTGTGCAATGCAAAGTATTTAGGCATTTTGGCTCAACAGGCATACGAAAAAAAAATGTTTGAAGATTTAGCATATTTTGAACCATTTTATTTAAAAGATTTTGTTACAACAACACCCAAAAAAATAATTTAATATTTTATGATAAAGCCCCTTGGAATTAAAGAGTTTAATAAAATTAAAGATGAGCTTAATTGTTTGATAATTGATACACGCCTGCCCGATTATTTTGAAAACGGATTTATAACAGGCAGCATTAATATACCTTTAAAAGATGCATTTGAAGAGTTGTTGAGTTTAATAGCAGAAACCGATAAACAGTTGCTTTTTATTTTTAAGCCATCAACAGAGGCAACGGCAATTGAAAGAATTGAAAAAGCAGGAATAACAAATATTGCCGGTTATCTGCTTGGTGGTTTTGATACATGGCTAAATCACATAGATAAATATGACATGGTTATATCTATAAGCAGCGAAGAACTTGTATTAGATGCGCTTCATAATGAAAAAGCAATTATTATAGATGTAAGAAGCGAAGACGAGTATAAACAATCACATATAAAACAGGCAATTAATATTCCGTTGCAAATGCTTTTGCAAAAACCTAATAAGCTAAACCCTAATGATGAAACGCTTATATACTGCGAAAACGGAGACAATAGCATGTTGGCTGCAAGTTATTTAAAACACAAAGGGTTAAAGAATGTAAAAAATGTTTGGGGTGGTTTTAAAAGAATTAGTGTTGAACCCAAATTTGAAGCTGTAAAATCATAAAATTAGGCATTCCTTAATTCATTTATTCGGTTTGCATCAAGCCTTATAAAAATAAAAAGTAATATTGTAAAGCTTAGTAAAGCGGAGCCTCCATAGCTGAAAAAAGGCAAAGGAATGCCAATAACGGGCATAATGCCTAAGGTCATTCCTACATTTACCAAAAAATGGAAAAATAATATGGAAAGCACACAGTATCCGTAAATTCGGTTAAAACGGTTTCGTTGTCGTTCAGCCATTACAAGTAATCGCCAAAGCATTAAAACATATAAAACTATAAACAAGGTTGAACCAACAAAACCAAATTCTTCGCCAATGGTACAAAATATAAAATCGGTACTTTGCTCGGGTACAAATCTAAATTTGTTTTGCGTACCCTGTAAAAAGCCTTTTCCCCACAAACCACCGCTTCCTATGGCAATTTTGCTTTGGTGCACATTATAACCGGCACCTTTCAAATCAACCTCTTTGCCAAGTAAAACATTTATACGGGTTCGTTGATGTGGCTGCATTACATTTTCAAAAACATAATCAATACTGCTTACCATTACCGATGCAAAAACAACAATACCTATTGTAATTAATATCAATAATTTGGTTCGCCTAACAAGTAATAAAAACAATAAAGCCAAAACAGATATTCCTGCAATAATGTAAATTGGCTCAACCAATAATGATAAAATGGCAAGTTTGGTAAATACAAGGCCGGCAAATAATACCCAGCCCGGCAAACCTTCTCTATACAAAACCAATATAAATGCTGCAAACACAAGGGCTGTCCCTGTTTCGTTTTGCAGTATTATAATGGCCATAGGCAATAAAATAAGCAAAGCACTTATAATTTTATCTTTTTTGTTTTTTTCAAAATTTTTGTCGTAACCGCTAAGATATTTGGCCAATGCAAGTGCTGTTGCAAATTTTGCAAATTCGGCAGGTTGCATCCTAAAGCCACCAATTTCAATCCAACTAGCCGAGCCTTTTACAGTAGTTCCCAGCACCAACACTACAACTAGTAGAATTATAACCAAAACATATAATGGATAGGCAAATGCATAAAAAAACTTTTCATCAATCAGTAAAATCATAAAACTTATTGGTACTGCAATAGCAATCCAAATAAATTGTTTTCCGTAGTTTTTGGCAGTATCCCAAATTTGTGGATGAGTTTCATCGTAAACACTGGCATAAATACAAAACAACCCTGCTGCAACAAACAGGTAATATAGCAATGGAGTTAGCCAGTCGGTTTTAGTGGGTTTTAGTTGCTGTTGTGTCATTTCGTTTTACTAAGTTTCCGTTTAGCATTCTTTCAAGCAAAGCTTTTCGGGTATCATGTTTGCCTGTAAGATATTGTTCCATCATAAGGCTGGCAATTGGTGCAGCCCAAGTAGCTCCAAAGCCTGCATTTTCAACAACCACGGTAATGGCAATTTTTGGATTGTTTTTAGGAGCATACGCAAAAAATATACTATGGTCTTTACCATGTGGGTTTTGTGCAGTACCCGTTTTTCCGCAAATTTCAATACCGGGAATTCTGGCCACATAGGCTGTTCCTCTTTCAACTACATCTTGCATACCATCTATTACAACCTGAAAGTAAGAAGTATCTATGGTTGTTTGGTGTTTTTTTTGGTACTCTTCATTGGGGTTTGGTGCTCCATCAATTAATTTTACAATGTGCGGGGTAATATAATATCCTTTATTGGCAACCGCAGCGGTTGCATTGGCCATTTGCAGCGGAGTTATTCCAAGCTCTCCTTGGCCAATGCCTAAGCTTATGGTGGTTAGAGCTTGCCAGCGGTATCGGCCGTAAATTTTATCGTAGTAAGTAGAAGGAGGAAGAAAGCCTTTGCCTTCGCCAAATAAATCAACACCTAAGGGTTTGCCTAGCCCAAAACTTGCCATGTGTTTATAAAAGTTGTTGTATGCATCTTCAACTTTTTTATATCGAGGGTTATTTACAACGCTTCGGTAAACCTGACAAAAGTATGCATTACAACTAACGGCAATTGCTCCTCTAAGTGCTAAAGGAGACCCATGTGGATGGCAGCCTACAAACAAATATCCGTTACGGCAACTATAGCTGGTAGCCGGGGTTAAAACCTTTTCTTGCTGTCCCACCAAACTCATTAAAATTTTAAATATTGAACCGGGAGGATAAGGAGCTGCCAGAGGCCTGTTAAATAAAGGCTTGGCAGGGTTTCTTAAAAGTTTCATGTAATTATTTCCTCTTTCGCGACCAATCAGCAAATTTGGATCGTAAGAGGGGCTGCTTACTAGTGCCAGAATTTCTCCTGTATTAGGTTCAACCGCAACTATACTGCCTACTTTGTTTTGCATTAATTCTTCGCCAAGTTGCTGAAGTTTATAATCAATAGTAAGGTGTATGTTTTTTCCGGCAACAGCCGGGGAATCGTATTGCCCATCTTTGTATCTTCCTTGTGTGCGGTTTTTGCTGTCAACCAAAACATATTTGGTTCCTTTTACACCACCCAGGTATTTTTCATAAACCCTTTCAACACCGCTAATGCCAATAAAATCGCCCATTCTGTAATAGCCATTACTTTGCTCAATGTCTTTATCGGTTACTTCGCCAATATAACCCATAATGTGCGCAGCATTACTGTGGCGATATTTTCGGTCGGTTCTTACTTCTACATAAAACCCTCTAAAATCAAACAATCGTTCCTGAAATGCTGCATAAATAGGAATGGTAATTTGCCTTTCGAAAACCATTGGACGCCACGGAGCATAACCTTTTTGTCGTTTCATTCGCTCAAAGCGTGTAATAAACTCCTGCTTTGTTATGCCTAAAACCTTACAAAATTCGAGTGTATCGAGGTTTTTAACCTGCTCTGGATAAACCAATAAATCGTAAATTGCATCGTTGTAAACCAGTAACTCGTTATTTCTGTCGTAAATTAGTCCTCGTGCCGGATATATCGTTTGCTCTTGCAAAACATTCATTTGTGCAAACTGAACATAAGAATCATCGAGCAATTGCAACATGGCCAATCGGGCTATGTATATTAATGCCGATACAACGAATATTGCAAGTAATATTTTCTTTTTAAGTTCACCGTTCACTTTACAGAAACTGGTTTATAAAAAAACAAATGGCCAATAATAATTAATACCACACTCATTAAGGTGCTTGAAAATGCTCTTGTAACGGTGCTAAAAAATTCGCTTATGCTGTAAATTTCCAAAAAAAACAAAGCTATATGATGAATGAATGTGAGTACAAATACATAAATAACAAACCAAACAAAACCTTTAGAAGAAATGCCTGGTTTTTCGGGTCCTTCCATATCTTCTTTGGTTGTAGCAAACTTTAAATAAAAACCTCTTATATAGCCTACAAGTGTACTAGCGGCCATGTGTAAGCCGGGTGTATTTGTAAATGCATCAATAATACCACCTGTAAAAAACGATATTAAAACAACCTGCCATGCTTTAATATTAAATGGCAATAGAAATATAAATGCAACATATACAAATGGATTGATATATGTGCTGATTTCGATATTGCTTACAATAAGTAATTGAACTGCAACAATTCCAATCAGGTTCAATAAATATTTTAATAAACTAATTATCAATGTTGGTATGTTGTTTTTCTAATGCTGTTTGTTCTTCTTTAAGTAAGTTTTTAATTATGTAAACCGTTTTAAGAGTAGCAAAATCTGAGTTTAACTCTACCTGAATGTTGTAAAAATTATCACCGGGTTCAAGCAAATAGCTTTTAATACGCCCTATTGGCAAACCCTGCGGAAAAATACCCGAATATTTACTTGTAACAATTTCATCTCCTTCTGCAATTTCAACATGTTTGTTTACATCGAGTAATTTACAGAATTTTGGGTCTTTGCCATCCCAAACCAAACTGCCAAATGCATCATTCTTTTTAATTGTAGCGCTAATTTTTGCATTGCTGTTTAATAAGCTTAAAACTGTGCAATAGTTAGCACTTACTGCATTTACAACCCCTACAACACCATTATGTGTTATAACCCCCATACCTACATTAATGCTATGATTTGAACCTTTATTTAGAGTGAGGTAGTTATTTCGGTAAATTACACTATTATTTACTACTTCGGCCGGTATGTATTGGTATTGTTGCTTGTATGCAGAATCGTTAATGGATAATACAGTAAACCCGCTTTCGTAATAGGCATTTAGCATTTGGCTTCTTAAACGAGCATTTTCAGCCATTAAACTGTCATTAATTACTCGCAGATAAAAGTAATTTTTTGTACGGCTTACGCCATCGTAAATACGACTGGTATAAGTTGCAGTTGCATTTAAAAAACTGGCTTTTTGATAGTTATTGTATCTGTAAATGGTAATTAAAGAAAGTATTTCGAGCAACAAAAACAATAAAAACGTGTGGTATTTGTATAAAAAGTAAATTAAATTACGCATTCGTTTTGTATTGCTTTTTTTTAAAGGCTTTTATCAGGTCATTAAAAACTTGTAAGTTTTAAGATTTTTAAGTGCCATACCTGTTCCGCGAACTACTGCTCTAAGAGGATCTTCGGCAACATGAACGGGTAATTTTGTTTTTGCGGCAATTCTTTTATCAAGGCCACGAAGCAATGCGCCTCCACCAGTTAAATAAAGCCCGGTACTGTATATATCAGCACTTAGTTCGGGTGGGGTAAGTTCTAATGCTCGCAATATGGCTTCTTCAATTTTTGATATTGATTTATCTAAAGCTGAAGCAATTTCGCTGTATGATACCATAATTTGTTTTGGTATGCCTGTCATTAAATCTCTGCCGTTAACGGCATAATCTTCTGGTGGGTTATCAAGTTCGGGCATGGCCGATCCTACTTCAATTTTAATTTTCTCTGCAGTTCTTTCGCCCACAAGTAGGTTATGTTGCCTGCGCATGTAATCAAGTATATCTTCTGTAAACTCATCTCCAGCAACTCTAATTGATTGATCGCAAACAATACCTGCAAGCGCTATAACAGCAATTTCGGTTGTTCCACCACCAATATCAATAATCATGTTTCCCATTGGTTCAAAAACATCAATGCCGATACCTATGGCTGCTGCCATTGGTTCATGAATTAAGTAAACCTCTTTTGCTCCGGCACGTTCTGCACTATCTTTTACGGCACGTTTTTCAACTTCGGTTATACCGCTTGGAATACAAATAACCATGCGTTGCTGGGGTTTAATTAATTTATTCGATTGAGGAATCATATTAATCATTCCTCTTATCATGTGCTCTGCTGCCTGAAAGTCGGCAATTACTCCGTCTTTTAAAGGCCTTACAGTTTTTATGTCTTCATGTACTTTTCCATGCATTTGTTGTGCCTGGCTGCCAACCGCAATTACATTTCCGTTTCGTCTGTTAATGGCAATTATTGAAGGTTCATCAACCACAACCTGATCCTTGTGAATTATCAGTGTATTGGCCGTACCCAAATCTATTGCCAAATCTTGTGTTAAAAAGCTGAAAACGCTCATTAAATCTTAATATTTATAGTAAGTTAAATTTGAATGCAAATTATAGCAATATTATTTACACTCGTGCAAATTATTTATGCAAAGGTGTTAATTAGTGTTTAAAATGCCTTTTTCCGGTAAAATACATGCTCATGTTATGTTTGTTGCAATAATCTACCGATTCGTTATCTTTTATACTACCTCCGGGCTGTATAACTGTTTTTATGCCAACACTATTGGCAATTTCAACACAATCAGGAAAAGGGAAAAAGGCATCACTACTCATAACGGCTCCCTTTAAATCAAAATTAAACGATTGTGCTTTAGCAATGGCTTGTTTTAAAGCATCAACACGGCTTGTTTGCCCGCAACCCATACCAATAAGTTGCTTGTTTTTTACCAACACAATGGCATTACTTTTGGTGTGTTTTACTATTGTATCGGCAAACAACAGGTCTTCAATTTCATGTTTTTGAGCAGCCTTTTCAGTAACAAGTTGCAAGTTTTCCGGTGTATTAATAATATTATTATATTCTTGAACCAACAGCCCTTTTAAAGCCGTTTTTATTTGCATATTGTTTTTTATTGAACCGTTTTTTTTAATCATAATTCGGTTCTTTTTGCCTTTTAAAATTTCAAGGGCCTCGTTGCTGTATTCTGTTGCAATTAGAACTTCAAAAAATATTTTATCAATTTCTTTAGCAAGTGCGGCATCAACATTTCGGTTCAGGCAAATTATACCGCCAAATGCGCTCACAGGGTCGGCTGCAAGGGCAAGTTTCCATGCTTCAATTATATTATCGCGGCTAGCTACGCCACAAGGGTTGTTATGTTTTATTATGGCAACAACCGGTTCACTAAAATCTTCTGTAAGTGCAATGGCGGCATCCATATCAAGCAGGTTGTTGTAGCTTAGTTCTTTGCCATTTAGCTGAATTAAACTATCGTTTAAATTTCCATAAAAATACCCTTTTTGATGAGGATTTTCGCCATATCTTAAAGTTTTTCCATTTGCATAACTGAGTTTAAATGCTGGTATTTCATTGTTTTGGTTGAACCAATTAAAAATGTCTGTATCGTAGTGAGATGTTGTATTAAAAGCTTTGGCTGCAAAAAGTTTACGTTGATTTTCTGTTGTGGCACATTGCTGATTTTTTAAAATTTCTTGTACTTCATCAAAATCGTTAGTGTTAGAAACTATAAATGTATGTTTGTAATTTTTTGCAGCAGCTCTTATTAATGAAACGCCACCGATATCTATTTTTTCAATAATTTCATCGTGGTTGTTGGTTTTTGCAAGTGTTTCTTCAAACGGATATAAATCAACCATTACCATATCAAATAAAGGAATCTCAAATTTTACGGTTTCGGCAAGGTCGTTTTCATTTTCTCTTCGGGCCAAAATAGCGCCAAATACTTTTGGGTGAAGCGTTTTTACCCTTCCTCCTAAAATTTCGGGGAAACCGGTTAACGATTCTATTGCTATTACTTTTACACCTAAATTTTCAATAAATTGTTGTGTTCCTCCGGTAGAATAAATATTTACATTTTGTTGATTTAGAGTTTGAACAATGGGCTCAATACCTTGTTTGTTAAAAACTGATATTAATGCGTTTTTGATTGGCTGCATGAAAATTTTATAAAAAATAAGCTGCAAAGTTAGAAAATGTAAAACGAATAAATATGACAAAAAAATACAGGTTGAAAGTTTCCCTTCAACCTGTTTTTATAAAATTAAACAATTATTTGGTTTACTCTTTTATGAGTTTATGCCAGCTATCGTTGTTGTTTAGTTTTACATTAATTAGGTAAATACCACTTTGTTTGCCATCAAGTTCATTTAACATTATTTTACTCGAACCGTTTTCAATTTCAACGGCTTTGCTCATTACAAGGCTGCCGGCCAAATCGTAAACTTCAATTTTGGCAGTAGTATTTATTTCGCTTTCAATGGCAACGGCCAAATCGTTAATAAATGGATTTGGATATAAAATAACATTGCTTCTTGAATCGAATCTAACGGCAACAGTTGAAGAATAATTATAGCTGTTATCGCGATCAATCATTTTTAAGCGGTAGTAAACAACCGGAGATCTTTGAGTACCCATTGGGTTAAAATCTGTGGTTACATAGTTTATAGAACGACTGCTGTTTCCTGCTGCTTTTACTCTGTTTATTGGATCAAAGCTTCTTCCGTCAAAAGAGCGTTCAACCACAAATACATCAGAGTTTATTTCTTGTGCAGTAGTCCATTCAACCAAAACATTGTCTCTGTTTCTTGTAGCTTTAAATGATGATAGTCTTACAGGTAGTGGGTTTAAGTCGTCAGTACCGGTAAAATCATAGTTCATATCAAACATGTTTGCTACAAATATTCTACGGTTAACGGTATCAACACTACTTTGCCCCAAAGTATAAGGCAACCAACCAAAGAATCCGGCAGTATCTCTGCGTGCCATTCTTACTACACTTTCATTGGAAATATTACCAAGCCATTCAGGCCTGTAATAAACACGTAAATTGTATTGGAATGAACCAAATGGCCCGGTTACCCTAACATAGTTGTTCATGTGTCCTAAAGTTGTATCTATTGCAGGAGGTTTTACACCTGAGTAGCGTCTTACAATCAATCCACCTGTAGGAGGAAAACCAAATGAAGGCCAGGTTATAGTGGCAACAGTATCACCACCAAACATAAATCTTGTTGTAGAATCAGGTGCTAAAGTGTTCAATGCAAAAGTAGCTTGTGGTGGTGTTGATGTAGGAGTAAACTCATAAGCACCTAAATCAGGCGCACCTTGAAATCTGTTAAGTGGTCTTGGGTTGCCGTCTAAATCAAGTTGATAATATGGATTTAAGAAAATACCACGACCATTGTTAATCCATGAAGATGTATCATTAGGATTAGGAACTGCACTCAAATTGCTCATTAAACCCGGACGATATGATACCGAGTTTTTATCGAAATTTGAAGCCAATCGCCATTCAAAAATATTTGGATATGTTAAAGCAGGAGAAGCCTGTTGAACTAAGTTTGGTCCGTTGGTAAACAGGTTGTTGTAATCCATGTTGGTGGTATTTGGTGCCCATATATATGCAGCATAGTTTGCAGTACCACTTCCAATATTTGCAAATATATTGTTTCTAATAATAGTTGAAGTATTGGTGGTTGCTGTAAGTTGAGTGTAAAGCGCATAGCTGGTTGAAGCAGTACCGGTTAACCAAATAGTATTATGGTAAACATCCATAAAGGTACACGATGCCAGATACAAACCATAACTGGTTCCGGTTAAACCACCTGCAAGTGTATTATTATAAACTCTGCAAGGTATGGTTGCATTTCCATTTACACTACTAAAGAAATATCCGTAACCGCCATTCCATGGAGTTATTTTATTGTTAGCAACTTCAACAAAGTTGCTATTTATAACATAGAAACCGTAAAAAGACGTTAAACCGGTATTAGGTGTAACATCATTAAACATCATTTTTGCATTATAGTTAAAACTTGTCCAAATGGCTGAATAGTATTGGCTTACAAAACGGTTATTGTTAAAAAGATTACTATCTGTATTTATTGTGGCCGAGGTTCCCATCCATTGAATGCCAAATGCACCACCTTGAAAGAGGTTAAAACAGAAATAGTTTCTTTTACCGCCAATAGGGTTTCCAAATATACCTGTTAGGTTATTTGATGTGGTTGCAACAGATTGCATAATCAATTTACAGTTATAAATACTGTCAAATAACGGGTTACCGGTAAATTCAAAAACACGACCAAAAGAAGTACTCATTGCTCTAAAAGTCATATCTCTGAAAGTAGTATAGCTTAAATCGCCAAGTCTTACCACAAAATTATCAGCTACAGAAGTTGCATTGAAACGTAATTCAACCGAATCTGCATTATTGTCAGCTGACCTGAATAGCATTCTAGTATTAGGTCCTAATCCTCTAACTCCTGTTAAATTTAATTGTCCGGTGTAAACACCTTTAGAAACAACAAACTCTAATAAGCCGGTGCCAATAACGCCACCACAATTTAATACAGAGGCAACTTCAGCAAAACTTTTAAAGTCTCCTATGCCTGTATCAATGGTATAGGTACCTGTTTGCAATGGAGTACAAAATGTTCTTTGTATGGTATCATTGGTTCTTATTGTATCGCCAGTCAATGCAACCCAGGCTCTAATAATGTTTGTGCCTGATAGTAGTGTAAGAGCATTGCTACCCGAAAATGTAACGGTATCAATATTGCAAGTGCCAAGATTTCCCGTGTATAAAACTGTATTGGTTACTGAACCAAGCTGAACTGAAACAGGCATTGATGTAATATTACTTGTTCCATTATTTTTAATTAATACTTTTACTGTTTGTGTTCCTGCTGTTACCGGGTAGCTAAGTGGTTCAATTATATCAACTACACTTGCTTCAAATGGAATTCCTCCTGCACCTTCTAAGCAACCAATTTGTGGTGGATTTGGTCTGGTATCACCAAACAAATCTGTTGTTACAAACCATAATCTTTGGCCGCGCTGGCAAATATTGCCCGGTCTTGGAATACTGTCACTTTGCAGCATAGGATCTTCTAAACTCGAGTTAAAATTTGTGTTTAAACCACCTCTATAGTTTAGTTTATTAAAGGTTGAACCATTTAACGTCATTAAATTTGTTGCCGGGTCAGGGTTATTTTTAATGTAAACATTAAAATCAACACTATCAACAATTTGTGCACCCGATGCGATGCAAAGATTTGTTGAATTTGGTTGTCTTAGCATTATAATGTTGTTTTTAATTGCACAAGGTGGGCTTTGCGCGCTTGAACCAAGATTGATACCTACACCGTTTACAATATTCATAATAATGGTATTGTTATAAATTTTATGGTTTCTGGCCTGACTTAAATCAATTCCAAATGATGACGCATTTAAAAAAGTTGGTTTGATATAATTGTTTGCAATTACAGTAGGAAAACTTAATGAAGTATTTGCATTATTTGATTGAAAATGAATACCATATTGGCCTGCATTTTCTATAATATTATTTGTAATTACATAGTGTTGTGTTCCTGAGGTTGAACCATTGCAATGGTGAATACCCTTTCCGGTTGTTTGTCCGGTTGCCATTTTAATATAATTGCCATGAATTAAATAACCTTGGGTACTGGAAGCGTAAATTGCAGTAATTGTTGATCCTTCAATCGTATTCCATCGTACAAAAAAGTTATGCGTTCCGGTAGTGTTTGATGAACCTCCGAGTTGTACGCCATTTTGACCACCAAATATATAGTTTGAATCTATAAAGATATTGGTAATACCGGCAGCGCTGCTACTTCCACATGCAGTTACAGTTGATGAAACATTTGAATTACTAACAACAATGGTTCTTATACTTGTACTTGTAGAACTTATGGTAAATAAACTACAATTACTTAATCTGATATTTGCTGTATTAGCCCCAAAAAAGTGCGCTGCAATAGCTGCGGTTGAACTTGTACCTCTAATGGTTAGGTTTCTTACATTAATCCAAGAGCAGCTTGAAAACCTTAAAGTGTGAGCATCGGTAGTGCTTGATGCCGAAAATTGTAAAATACGTGTTGCCGCATTGCCATTTCCACCATCAAAAGTAATAGTGTTGGTTGAAGATGCGCCTGTAATGGCAGGAATGTTAACCTGCTGGTTGTAAGTTCCCTGCATTACTTGAAAAACAACCGGTCCGCTAACGCCAAATGGAGAAGAGTTTGTTGGGCCTCCATCAGGTCTTGTTCCGCTACTTGTCATATAAATAATGGCTGAGTTAAAATCGCGAAAAACGGTTGCCGATGGAGTACCTGCAGAATCAATGGTGTAAGTACCGGTTAACTGAACTGCACGAACTTGTGGTGAACCAAGCCACCACACAGCAACAGCTAAAACTGCTACTTTTAAAATGTTTTGTAAATGTTTGTTCTTCATAGTTATTTTAATTTGCTTATTTTTGAGTTGGTGAATTAATATAAATAAAATTTTAAAACCAAAACATTAAAGCGATTTTAATAATTTATGATTTTTAAATTACAGTTTGATGACAAAAATAGATTTTGATTAAACAATCAATTCAATCTTCTTTTAATGCATACATTTGTTTTATTTGCCAAAAAATAAAATATGAATTTACAAGGAAAAACCATATTAATAACAGGTGCTACCAGAGGAATTGGTAAAGGTATTGCAACACAATTGGCAAAAGCCGGAGCTAATATTGCTTTTTCGTTTGCAAGCAGCATAGATAAAGCAAAACTATTTGAAGAAGAGCTTATTGCTTTAGGAATAAAAGCAAAAGGCTATCAAAGCAATGCGGCAGTATTTGAAGAAGCCGAAAAACTGGTAGATGAAGTTTTAAAAGATTTTGGTAATCTTGATGTATTGGTAAACAATGCAGGCATTACAAGAGATACCTTACTAATGCGCATGAGCGAGCAACAATGGGATGAAGTGCTTGATACCAATCTTAAATCGGCATTCGCACTTACAAAGGCGGCCATGAAACCCATGATGAAAGCCAAATCAGGTTCAATTATTAATATTACTTCGGTAGTTGGAATAACCGGAAATGCTGGTCAGGCAAATTATGCAGCATCCAAAGCCGGAATGATTGGTTTAACAAAATCGGTAGCTAAAGAATTAGGATCAAGAAATATTCGTTGCAACGCTATTGCTCCCGGTTTTATTGAAACCGAGATGACAGAAGCATTATCTGCAGAAGTAAGAGCCGAATGGGTAAAAGGTATTGCCTTAAAACGTGGAGGTACTCCACAAGATGTTGCTAATTGTGTATTGTTTTTAGCCTGCGATGCAAGTGCTTATATTACCGGACAAACCATTAATGTTTGCGGTGGAATGGTAATGTAATAAATTAAAAACATTGAGTTTTAATGTAGCCTACCCGTACTTGTTTATTGCAACAAGCCTTATTATAAGTGCCTTGCTAAGCTATTTATTGTATGCGGTAAACCCTATAAATTTTAGTAAAAAATGGCAAAATATCGGTGTAGGGTTTTTAAGGTTTTTAACATTTTTTATATTGCTTTTTTTGCTGCTTGAGCCAATGCTTAAGCTTAAAACAAAAAACATTCAAAAGCCGGTTATTTTAATAGCAGCCGATAATTCAAAATCGGTATTGATGAATAAAGATTCCATTTTCTACAAAACAGAATATTTAAATAAATTAAAAAATTTATCTAATAAACTATCAAAAAATTATCAAGTTGATTTTTACACGTTTGGTTCAAGCTTAAAAAACAATGACGAATTATTTTTTAATGATTTGCAAACCGATATTTCTGATGTATTTAATAAGGCATTAAACGATTACACTAATCTTAACCTTGGTGCTATTATTTTAGCTACTGACGGTATTTACAATAAAGGGCAAAATCCTGAATACATGGCAGATGCTTTACAGTTGCCTGTTTACACAATTGCATTAGGCGATACTAATATTTATAAAGATATTGTTATTAAAAATGTAAAATACAATGATATTGTTTTTGAAAATAACAGCTTTGTAGTTGCTGCTGAAATTTTACATAAAAAAATTAATAAATCATTAGTTAATATTTCGGTTGAACACAATGGTAAAACAGTTGCAACAGGAAATATTAACGCGAGCGGAGAGTCAGGTTTTATAACTTTAAATTTTTCGATTTTAGCTGATAATGAAGGATTACAAACTTATGCAGTAAAAGCACAACAAGTTGAAGGAGAAATAAGCTATGCCAATAATATACATACATTTCAGGTTAATGTTTTAAAAAGCAAACAAAAAATCTTAATAGTCGGTAATACTCCACATCCTGATTTAACGGCCATAAAACAAGCTGTTGAAAGTAACCAAAACTTATCTTGCGAAGTATTACTTGCCGGTAATTTAAATACTGCAAAATTAAAACAAGCTGATATGCTTATATTGCATCAAATACCAGGGTTAAGAAATGAAGGAATAGATGTATTACAATTTGCCATACAACAAAAAATTCCTTTATTTTTTATTACAGGTGCATCAACAAATTACAGTTCATTTAACAAGTATTTCACCGGAATAAACATAACACCTAATGCTTCAAATACAAATAATGCAACTGCAAATTACAATAACGGTTTTAACCTATTTGTAACTGATGAAAGCCAGTATGCAATGTTTTCTAAGTTTCCGCCATTACTTACACCTTATGCTTCGTATAAACTTCCGGCCGATGCACAGGTGTTGTTTAACCAGCAAATTGGCTATGCAAAAACCAACAATCCATTATTGTTTTTTATTAAAGACGATGTAAACTATACCGGATTTTTATTGGGAGAAGGCTTTTGGCGTTGGCGTTTGCACGACTTTTTATTGCATAACAATCATATTTTATCCGATGAACTGATAAATAAATGTATTCAGTTAATTGCAGTAAAAAACGATAAATCTAAATTTAGGATAAAGCCTTTAAAAAGTACATTTTATACAACTGATAATATAGAATTTGAAGCATCTTTTTATAACGAAGCAAACGAACTTACAAACACTCCTGAAATTGAAATTGATTTTAAACATGAAACGGGAAAAACTTATCATTATCTGTTTAGCAAAACCAACAATGCATATTATTTGAATGCCGGAGAACTACCCGAAGGTAAATACTATTTTACAGCAAATGCCATGCAACACAAAAAGCAAGGCTCTTTTACCATATTACCACAAATAGCCGAGTTTATTAATACAACAGCCAATTATGGAATGTTGTTTAATATTGCCAATAAAACAAACGGTAAGTTTTACTATGCTTCGAATTTTGAAAGCATTATAAATGACATTGAAGAAAACAATAATATAAAACCAATAATTTATAACAACTATAAAATAAAGGAAATTCTTCATTTAAAATGGATATTTGCTTTAGTTGTATTTATTATTTCTTTAGAATGGTTTATAAGAAAATACAACGGATACATATAAAAACATGATTAAAAGTAAATTTTATAATGATGTGTATGATGTTGTGAGATTAATACCCTTTGGTCGTGTTACAAGTTATGGCGCAATTGCTGCATATTTAGGAAGTGCAAAATCTTCAAGATTGGTAGGATATGCTATGAATGCAAGCCATTCTTTGGTTCCACCTATTCCGGCTCACCGTGTTGTAAACAGAATTGGTTTACTAACAGGAAAGCACTTCTTTGGCTCGCCCGAAAGAATGCAACAACTGCTTGAAGCCGAAGGTATAATTATTGAAAACGATAAAATTGTAAATTTTAATGAAGTTTTTTGGAACCCGGTAAATGAGTTAACACTTTAAAATTAATTGTAATGAACGAACTTGTTAAAAATTTTAATGATTACAGAACCAAAATGAATGAAAAAATTCTAGGTGCTGATAATTTGGTATTAAAACGATTGTTTAATTTGGATAGCAATACTTATGAAGAGGGGGCTTTACCTGCAATAACCAAAGAATTGCTTGGCCTTGTGGCAAGTATGGTATTACGCTGCGATGATTGTGTTAAATATCATTTACAAGAATGCCATAATCTTGGAGCTACAACAGAGCAAATTTTTGAGGTTTTTGCTGTTGCAAACATCGTTGGTGGAACCATTGTAATTCCACATACCAGAAAAGCCGTAGAATTTTGGGAAGCGCTTAATGAAAAATAGATATTTTACTAAAAAATGTATTTTGCAAACAGTTTTATGAAACGCCTCTTTGTCTTTTTATTATTTTCAATAATATGTTTGAACGCAATTAATGTTTTTGCTGAAAACGAAAAAGACAGCCTTGAATCAATATTGCCTTATGCACCCGAAAAAGAGCGTGTTGATATTTTAAATGGATTAGCTCAGCTAATACGCAGCAGCGATACAACCAAAGCAGCTAGTTATGCAAGGCAGGCATTAGCTCTATCAAACAAACTAAATTATTGCCGAGGTAAAGCAACTTCAACCATAATTATTGGTATTTTAAATAAAAACAAAAGCAATTACAACCAAGCAAAAAAACATTATCTCGAGGGTTTGGCATTAGCCTTAAAATGCAAAGAACCTTATTCGGTTTCTTTGGCCTACCATAGTCTTGGCAATCTGGCATTAATTAAAGGCGATTACAATATTGCATTACGCTATTATATTGCATCATTACGCTTAGGCGAACAACTAAACGATTACAGAAGAATTGCCAAAACATTAACCAATATTGCAACTTTATATTTTGAGCTTGAACAATTTGATAAAAGTGAAGATTATTATTTGAGAGCTTTAAGAATTAACAGCGATTTAAAAGACGAACTTACAGTTGCTGAAATATCGAATAACTTAGGTAATATTTATTTAGCAAAAGATTATCAATTAAAAGCCCTTTATCATTATTCAAATGCACTTGAAGTTTTTAGAAGACTAGGCAGTATTTACGATATATCAAGCGTATTAAACAATATTGGTGTTATATATCAGCATCGCAATCAACATGCAAGGGCAAAGCCATATTTTCTCGAGTCATTTTATCTTGATATAAAATCAAACGATAAAAAAGCTTTTGCAGCAGTTGCTACAAACCTAAGTGTTGTTTATAATAAGCTTGGTAACAACGATAGTGCAATTTATTATGCTAACCTTGCCATAAAAATTAGCAAAGAAAATAATTTTTTACCCGAATTGGCAGAAGCTTATCATCAGGCAGCATTGGTTTACAAATCAATGGGCAGAAAAGATAAAGCACTTGAATACGAAAAACTTTCAGATAAAATTACCACCGATATAAGTGGTCTTGAAAAACAACTTGAAGTAAACAGTTTGCAAAACAAATATGAAGTAGAAAAACGTGAAATTGAATTAAAACTTTTAGCAAAAGAAAACGAGATAAAACAATTAAAAATTGAAGAGCAAAACGCGCAGATATACACTAATAATATCATCATTGTATCTGCTGCCGTAGTTGTGTTTTTTCTGCTTTTAATTATTATTTTATTTATCATATTACTTTCTGAACGCAAAAAATATAAGGAAGTTGAACTTAACCATTCAACAAAAACAAACCTGCTAAACAGAATAAATCATGAGTTGAGAACGCCTCTTAACAGTATTCTCGGAATGTCTCAACTATCCATGGAAAGCAAAAACTTTTCAGAGTTAAAAGATTATTTGCTTCATATAAAACTTTCAACCGATGAACTAACATACATACTAAATAATATAATAAGTTATTTGCAATTAAGCAACAAGCAGGCCAATCCACAAAAAGTACCGTTTCATTTTATTGATATGTTGCAAGAACAATTTAAAGTTTTTAGCGCTCAATGCAAAAGTAAAGGTATTTTATTTAGTCATACAATACTTCATCAGGTTCCAAGCGATGTTATTGCCGATAAAATAAAAATTCAAACCATTATAAATAATCTTTTTTATAATGCACTTAAACAAACAGATAAAGGTGTTGTAAGTATAGAAGTAAAAGAAGCCGCCAGAAAAACCAATAACGGTAAAACATTTAGCACAATTCAAATTACGGTGAATGATGAAGGAGAAGGATTAACAGAAACCCAAATAAAAAATTTATTTAAAAATGCCAGTAAACCCAAAGAATTTGGACTTGGATTGGGATTATTGCTTGTAAAAGAGTTTTCAAAACTACTTAATGCTCATATAACAGTTACCAGCGAGTTAGGCAAAGGTTCATCATTTTTGTTTGAACTCGATGTGGAAGTTTTTGAAAAAGAAAATCATTCAAATCAAAAAGAATTTAACCCTCAAAAAAATATAACTGTTTTAATAGTTGAAGACAATGTTTTGAACCAAAAACTCCTAACTAAAATTCTTGAAAGGGAAAACATACAATACCAAATTGCAAGTAATGGAAAAGAGGCACTTGAAAAAATTTCAGAAAAAACATACGATGCCATGTTACTCGATTTATCGTTGCCTGTAATAAATGGTTTTGAAGTTGCTTACAAAATAAGAAACGAAGAAGAATTTGAATCAGATAAAAACATTCCAATTATTGCCATAAGTGCTAATGAAGATATGAACGAATACAAGAAATGTATTGAAATTGGAATAAACGAATACATCTCAAAACCAATAAATAAAGAACTGCTTATTAAATATTTGTTAAAACTAACAAGCTAACTTTAAAACCGTTATTAAAATTGGTGTTTATTCATAAAAAAAACACATATTTGCCAGCCTTAAATTCATTAAAAATGTCAGTATTAGTAAATAAAAACTCAAGAGTTATTGTTCAAGGTTTTACCGGTAGCGAAGGAACTTTTCATGCCCAACAAATGATAGAATACGGAACTAATGTTGTTGGTGGTGTTACACCCGGTAAAGGCGGACAAATGCATCTTGACAGGCCTGTTTTCAATACCGTAATGGATGCAGTTAAACAAACAGGAGCCAATGTTTCAATAATTTTCGTGCCTCAGGCTTTTGCTGCCGATGCAATTATGGAAGCAGCCGATGCCGGTATTGAAGTAATTGTTTGTATTACAGAAGGTATTCCAACAAAAGACATGATTTATGCCAAAGAATACTTAAAAGGAAAAAACTGCACCTTAATTGGACCTAACTGCCCGGGCGTTATAACTCCCGGAGAAGCCAAGGTTGGAATTATGCCGGGATTTGTTTTTAAGCCCGGACGTATAGGAATTGTAAGCAAGAGTGGTACTTTAACATACGAAGCAGCCGATCAGGTTGTAAAAGCAGGTTTAGGCATAAGTACTGCAATAGGTATTGGTGGCGACCCAATAATTGGTACACCAACCAAAAATGCTGTTGAATTATTAATGAACGATCCGGAAACAGATGCAATTATTATGATTGGTGAGATTGGCGGAAGCTACGAAGCCGATGCCGCTCGTTGGATTAAAGAAACCGGAAATATAAAACCTGTAGTTGGTTTTATTGCAGGTCAAACAGCACCTCCAGGCCGAAGAATGGGACATGCAGGAGCCATTATTGGCGGTAAAGACGATACTGCAGCTGCCAAAATGGAAATTATGCGTCAGTGCGGATTGATAGTGGTTGAAAGTCCTGCTGAAATAGGTTCAGCAATGGCAAATGCTTTAAAAGCTAAAGCATAATTTAAATAAGAAAATTAATTGAAGTATAAAGTTTAGTTCTGTTTACAAATTCTTTTTAACCTATTTGTTTTTAAGTTCATCAACAAAAAACTGAAAAGGCATAAAAGTTTTTGTACCCTCTGCAACATATATATCGCCTTGTTGGCCTTGTAAAATCATAGTTATTGGTTGTTTGAACCTAACTTCGTATTCGCTTATGCTTTGTAAACAAGCGCCACAACTCATTACAGGTTTATTTATATCAAAATCTTTTGCTTCGGCAGTTATTGCCATATGCGTTATGGCAATATCCGGATATTGAGAACCTGCATAAAATATGGCCACTCGTTCGGCACATAATCCACTTGGGTAAGCAATATTTTCCTGGTTACTTCCCGAAATAATAACATTATTTTTTAGTCTTAATGCACACCCAACATTAAATTTTGAGTAAGGAGCATAACTTGTTTTAGTAGCGTTTTTTGCAGCCAAAAGCAGTTCTTTATATTCTACAGGTAATTCATCAATATTTTTATAACAAATTATTACACTTTCTTTTTTAATTAATTCCATTGGTAAATTGTGCTAATTAAAGTAATTATGCAATAATTTTGTTTTGTAACCATAAATAAAAATTCCGATGCATAAAATATTGGTTTTAGGTGCCGGCCTATCATCATCATACCTTATAAAATACCTTGCCGAGCATGCAAAAAAAGATAATTTTATATTAACAGTTGCCGATGCATCTGAAGATTTGGTTCAGCAAAAAATTAAAAAGTACAAGCATGTTTTAGGCTTTAAAATTGATATAAACGACAAAGAGCAAAGGGTAGATGCTATAAAAAATACCAATATTGTTATAAGCTTATTACCACCTGCATTACATGTAACTGTTGCAAAAGATTGTATAAACGAAAAAAAACATTTACTAACAGCATCGTATGTTAGTTCTGAAATGCAAAGCTTACATCCGAAAGCGATTAAAGCCGGTGTTTTATTGCTAAATGAAATAGGTCTTGACCCGGGAATTGACCACCTATCGGCCATGAAACTCATACATGCCATACACCGAAAAGGTGGTGAGGTAACGGCATTTAAATCTTATTGTGGTGGTTTGGTTGCACCTGAAGCCGATGACAATCCTTGGAATTATAAGTTTACTTGGAACCCTAAAAATGTTGTAACTGCCGGCCAAAGTGCTGCTACTTATCTTGAAAACGGACAAGTTAAATACATTCCACCAGGAAAAATATTTACACAAATACAGGAAGTACTGATACCAAATTACGGCAAGTTTGAAAGTTATGCCAACCGCGATTCTTTGGGGTACATTGAACCCTATGGCATACAAAGCGCAAAATGGGTAATAAGAGGTACTTTAAGAAAAAAAGGTTTTTGCAGCAGTTGGAATGCTTTGGTACAAATAGGGCTTACCGATGATAAGTTGATTTTACACAATAGCGATAAACTTACAAACAGAGAATTTTTATGTGCATTTATACCTGGAGCAAATTGCAATAATATCGAAAAGCAAGTTTGTAAATACTTAAACATATCTCAACAAAACATATTGTTCAAAAAAATAAAATGGCTTGGTTTGTTTGAACCTAAACCAATAACATTGAAAGAAGCTACTCCGGCTCAAATACTTCAGCAAATATTAATGGAAAAATGGCAGCTTAAAGATAATGAGCCAGACATGATTGTAATGAAACACGAAATCACATATAAGTTACATGGTAAAAACGAAAAAATTCACAGCAGCCTTGTTGTAAAAGGCGAAAATAAAACATACACAGCAATGGCAAAAACCGTTGGTCTTCCAATGGCAATTGCAGCAAGGCTGGTTCTTAAAAATAAAATTAAAATTACCGGAGTACAAATTCCGGTTTATGAAGAAATTTATAAACCGGTATTAACCGAGCTTGCCAAAAATGGTATTAAGTTTTTTGAGGATTAGTATAAAATAATTGCGGGCGGCTTTGCCGCCCGCAATTAAAAATTTCATTAAAATTATTGAACAATAAGTTTTTGAAATTTTCCGCTCTTCGTATCAGTTACTAAATATATTCCTTTTTCTAACACAATCTCATATATTTCATCTGGCTTTAAGTTCTTAGAAATTTTCAATCGCCCCAAAATGTCTGTTATAATAATCTCTCTATCATTAAAAGAACTTTTAATTTTAACAATACCATTATTTGGGTTTGGCCATATTTCAAAGTGCATATTATTTACATTATCTTTAATTGAAGTAGGCGTAAATACAACACATTCGCTTGTATCGTTACACGAGCCATTGTAAATTATTACTGCGTAAGTTCCTGCTGTCTGCGGATTAAAGATTCTTGAAGTTTCACCTGCTATTATAGATTTTGCAATACAATCATACCATTGAAAATTTGCAGGTGTTGTATTATTTGAAATTAATGAATTTCCGCTTATGGTTATGGTTTTATCGGTATCAACAATTGTTAGGTAAATAATTACCACACTATCACACCCACCTGTATTTCTTAAAGTATCATGGTAAATGCCAGAAGTTGTAAGCAATTTTCCTCCGGGGCTTACGTATCTTCTGCAGGCTTCAACAACCATGTTAGAAGTATCTGGTTTGCGAACTACCAGATTAATGTAAATAAAACTATCACAGCCAAAACTATTTACCAGTGTATCTAAGAAATATCCGCTATATCTATATATTTTACCCGAAGGAGATTGGTATGCCACACAAGTACTCGTATCAATAAAAGCAGTTGTGGTTGGCCTTATGGTAAGGTTAACTGTAATAATACTATCACAACCTGCTGCATTTGTTAGTGTATCGTAATAAACTCCGCTGGCACATCTAACTTTTTTTGATGGTAATGTATAGCATAAACATGCGTTTGCGTTTATTGTACTAAATGTTGATCGTCTTATAATAAGGTTTATTGTTATAATACTATCGCAAAAATTAGCATTTAAAATAGTATCCCTGTAAATACCACTGTTTGTATAAATTTTGCCTGATGGGGCTCTGTAACTATTGCATGTATTTACAGTAATTGAAGATGTAGTGTTAGTACAAGGAATATTTAAAGGAGCCTGAAACGAAGCAATACGAGGCGTTGCCAACCTTTGGTTATTTGGGCCTAATACTTCATTAAATGTACCCATTATTATGTATTTATTATCATGTTTTGTTATGCTTCTAACGTTATAAGTTGAACTATGGTTAATAGAAGCTTTATATGCCGTTGTATTTTCAAAAGGTCTCCATTCGTTTGTTGGTAGATGTAATTCAACAAGTCCTCCTAAGGTGTTTTGGTGTTGACCCATATGTGTAATATTGCCACCTAAGAAAAGTCTGTTTCCATCTCTAAGAATGGTCCATATATTTGGCCATGTTGGTCCAAATATATTGTTTGAACCAAGATTAGACCAAGTATTTGTGGTTATATTATAACGCATTACACCTCCTGCGCCTTGTCCGTAACCTTGCGTAAATTTGCCTCCAATGTAAATAAAATTGCTATCTTTATACAATACCTGAGTTACGTCATTAAAAGAGCCATTAGGGTCGCCAAATTTAAACCAACGCCAAGAATTAAAAGTAAAGCCAATGCAGTAACCACTGCTTTGAGTAGCTCCATCGCTATTTGCCGCAGAAGTAAATGTTCCAACAATCATTACACTTGTATCGCCTACTTTTTCAAGATCCAATACATCTCCATTATAAACACCATAATTGTTAGGGTTTAATGCAGATAATCTCATCCATTCGTTTCGGGTTAAACTATAAGCTGCAATTTTATTTACAAGCAGTTGTGTTCCGCCAACCCTATCAAAAGAACCACCTATAACAACCAGTGTATCGTTAATTATTTCAGTTGCATTTACAATACCATTTGCGCCAACATTAGCACCACTTCCAAAAACCCTTACGTTTCCGTTTTGGATATTAAAAATACAAACCCTATTTGCATTTACACCTCCAACACTTCCGTAATCTCCAACCATTAATATGTTGTTATTATCAATTCTTTTTACATCATAAACACTGTTTTGCGAACTACTAAAAATTTGCTCTCCGTTTCTTAGTAATGGCAAAAACTGATTGTTTTTTGAGTCGAACCAGGCAATTCCAAAAATATATGGTGTATTAGCTGTGTATTCAAATGATACTCTACCATAAATTATTGCCAAAGTATCATTCCAACTCAGCAAACCTTTTGGTTCACCCAATATGCCTGTAAATTTTGATGGTGTTGTAAAATTAATCCAACCATTATTTTGTGTATTTAAACGTGCAATATTTCTTTGAGCAATAAGACCCCCGTTTACATAGCCAAATCCACCTCCAAACCATAATTCATTTCTTATTAATTTTAATTCTGAAGTAGAACCAGAAGCAGCGTTTGATACCCCACTTCCTGCTGATGATGGTATGCCGTTAAATAAGTTGTATCTTAAAATATAATTATAATTTACAGTTTGTGAATTAGCTAATCCGTAGGGATTGGTAAAATCCCCTGCTAAATATAATATACTGTCTCTAAAAATTTCTAAACCTAAGGTACCGGTACCTGGTCCTACATGTGTTTGATAAGGATAATTTCTCCATCTGCGGGTGTTAAAATTAAAACTTGCTAATCCATTGCAGTTTACTCCGCCCGCACTTGTAAAACTACCTGCAACAATTAATACACTGTCTTTTCTAAATACTCCTGCCGAAATTCTGTTTAATACAGTTCCTACATTGTTATTAATTCCGGTATCTAATGCAAAAAACATGTTTTGGTTAAAATTGTAATAGCAAATATTTATAAAGGGTTTGTTACCAGCATTTTCGTATGAACCTAATATATACATGATGGAATCTTTCTTTAAAAATTTATTTACTGTACCATTAACATTTGTTAGGGCTGTATCAACCCTTCTCCAACGTCTGTTTACAAGGTCGTAGCGCACCATTCCGTTCATATTGGTATTATCGTTATGAAGGCGTAAGCCTGAACCACCTATGTATAAGAAATTTCCATCCAACTCCAAGTCGTTTATAAACCCGTTGCTAAAACCAATCCACTGACTACTGTCTCTAAAAGGAAAAAATGTATTATTATTTAAGTTGTAAACAACCAGTCTATTTACAACAGAATCTCCAAATCTTGTAAAGTTACCGCCAATGTAAAGAAGAGAATCTTTACGAATAATTTTTGTAACTGAGCCATTAGGAAATGCAGTTGGATGCAGTCTTTGCCAACGATTTAAGGGTCTGTTAAATTTAACAATGTTAGGAGCCGAAATGTTATGTATAGTATTGAATTGCCCACCAACAAAAATGTCAACGGTATCAGTTGCACAAATTGTAAAAACCCTGGTGTTTACATCGCCTGCAAATCCCCAGTTAGCTCCATGTCTGTCAATCCATTGAGCATAAATGTTTAGCTTAGTAATAAATACCAGAATAAGAAACAATAAACCTTTGTTTGCTAATTTTTTCATAACTTTATTTTTTTTAACAAAGGTTTGTAAACAATGTAATGCAATCAATACATCAAATTACGTATTTTCTTTTTTGTTCAATAAATCCATTATTGCATTTTCAGCATTAGTAAATTTAAATTTAAAACCGGCATCACATATTTTTTTGCTCGAAATATTTTGGCTGCTCAATACCATATCAGCCATTTCGCCCATTGCAAGTTTTAGAGCAAATGCAGGCACATTTGGCATTAAAAAAGGTTTATTTAATGCTTTGCAAATGTATTTGGTTAGCTCTTTATTTGTTGCCGGATTTGGTGCAACAGCATTATAAGCCCCTTGTATGTGTTGGTTTTCTATGGCATATATAAACATTCGGCACAAATCTTCAATATGTATCCAACTTGTAATCATTTTGCCTGAGCCCAATGCTGCCCCAAGGCCAAATTTGGCCGGTGTTGAAACGGCTTTAATAAATCCTCCGTTTTTATCAAGCACTATACCAATTCTAAGTATGGCAACCCTAATACCTGCCTCAGAAATTTTATTTGCTTCATATTCCCAGTCGGTACAAACTTTTGCTAAAAAATTTTCAGCAGCAGGGGTGTCTTCTAAGGTAGGTTCAAAAGAATGAATACCATAAATTCCAATTGCCGATGCTGAAATAAAAGCCTTTACCTTGTTTGGTTTTTGTCTAAGTAAATCAGCTATAATTCGGGTTAATTTTATTCTGCTATCATAAATTTCTTGTTTATAAGAATCTGTCCATTTTTTATCGGCAACACCGGCACCTGCAAGATTTATTATATAATCTATCTCATTAAGCCAATCAGTATCAATTTGGTTTTTGTCCACATTAATTTTATAGCTTTTATATTGGCTTTTAGCCGGATTTCGGGTAAGGTGAAATACCTGATAGCCTGAATTGGTAAGCATTTTGCTTAATTTTGAACCAACTAATCCGGTTCCACCGGTAATCAACACATTTGTCATAACTTTAATATTTTAAAAACAAACGCTTAGCGATAATGTTTATAGATTAAGTTTGTGTAAAATTAGCATTGAGTACATTCAGCATCAAAGACATAGAGATTATTACCGGAATTAAAGGTCACACCCTTAGAATATGGGAACAGCGCTATGGTATTTTAAAACCAAAACGCACCGAAACCAACATAAGATACTATGATGATGAAGATTTAAAAACCCTTTTAAATATCAGTCTTTTAAATAACAGTGGGTACAAAATATCTGAAATAGCCAAGTTAAAAAAAGAAGAAATTAACAATCTGGTTCTAAATTCGTCAAGCCAAAAAAATTTATACGATGTTCAAATAAAAACACTCATATCAAGTATGTTGTGCTTTGATGAATCGGCCTTTCATCGCATGCTTACCACTTGTGTTTTGCAACATGGCCTTGAACATTGCATGATTCATATAGTATTTCCTTTTTTAAACGAAGTTGGTATTTTGTGGCAGGTTGGTTCAATTCATCCATCTCACGAGCATTTTGTTACCAACCTCATAAAACAAAAATTATATGTTGCTATTGACGGACAAATTGGAAAAGAAAACCCCAACAGCAAAACATTTTTGTTGTTTTTGCCCGAAAATGAACAGCATAGTATCGGACTTTTGTTTGCAAATTATATTTTAAGAAATAGAGGCCATAAAGTACTATACCTTGGCCAGCAAGTACCATTATCAGATTTAGCTAATGCTTTTATAAATTTTAGTCCCGATTTTATTTTTAGTGTTTTAACGGCAGCACAAGACAATTCTTTTAAACAAAAGCTCGTAATATTTTTAACAAGTAATTGGCCAAAATCTCAAATAGTTCTTACAGGAAGCCAAGTGCTAAATTGCGATTTGGATTTTGGGTCAAACATTATGATTTTAAAGAAAACATCAGAGTTTATAATCTTTGTTGATAGTCTATCGAATTCTGACTCTGAAAGACAAATGGCCGGTTAGTCAAAATCTTTTAATTGAGATTTATAATAATTAAGCAACCTTACCAGTTGCTCTTCTGTTACAATATCGTATTCTGGTGGTATCTTAAAAAGGTTTGGTTCAAGATTTAACGGAAGAATTTCTCTTGCTTTAAATGTGGTATTAATACCTGCCTCATTCATGGTGTATTGAAGTAAAAATCCTGGTATGTTTTTAAAATCATCGTTGTTTTGTTTGTTTACAGGAGGTAGTTGCGTAGTAAACCAAATTTCGTTTTTGTTTAAAATGCCATTAACTTTTTTAGTTACAATTGCTTTTTTACAGGTGTAACCGGCTATTGTTCTACTTATAGAATCTAAAATTTGAACTTGTAAATCTTTTACCATGGTATCTAAACCCATCTCGGTTTTAAGTGCTTGCAAGTCCGAATCATGTTTTATTAGCGCAAACTTTTTATTGTAAATTTCTAAAAGTACATAAATGTTGCCATTGTAAATATTTTGTATGGTAATATTTTTTGTTTTTCCTCCAATACCGCTTTCAATTCTTATGAAACTATCTTTAAAATATAAAACCTGTTGTTTAGGTAAAGCTTCTTGTTGTAATTGAAGCATGGCCGGCAAGTTTTTGTAGGTAATATCAAATGTAACTTTACCTTGGTTTATTTTGTATTGTGCATACAATGTACATTTAATCAAGAAAAATATTAAAAAAACAAAGTGCCTTACCATGTAAGTTTTTCTTTATTTAAAAATGCATTAATTCCCTTTTTGCAATCGGCCGATGAACGTGCCTGAGCATTCATATTTGCTGCGTACATCAGGGCTTCATCAAGGCTCATATTTTGCACTTCGGCAATCATTTGTTTGGTAAGCATCATACTATTACCTGAGTTTTGTTTGCAAAGTTTTATCGCAAAATCATGAACGTATTCTTCTATAATTTCATCATCAACTACATTGTTAATTAAATTTAATTTTAAAGCGTCATCAGCTTGTATTATTTCTCCTGATAAAAGCAACCTTTTAGCATTTGCTTCGCCAATTTTTCTTATTAAAAAAATCATTACAATAGCAGGTATAAAACCAATTTTAACTTCGGTGTACGAAAACTTAGCGGCTCTGCTTGCAAAACAAAAATCGGCAATGGTTGCAAGTCCGCAACCCCCGGCAAATGCAGTGCCTTGTATCATGGTAATAACAACTTTTTGGTTCAGGTAAATTAGTTTAAAAAGTTCCATTAAATGTAAAGAGTCTGCTAAATTTTCATCGTAAGTATTTGATTGAAGTTTTTGTAACGATGCCAAATCTGCACCACTGCAAAAAGCATCTCCGTTTGATTTAATAACAATAACCTTACAGTTTTCATCTTTTTGTGCAAACTCAATATTACTTTTAATGGCAGATACCATTTCAAAACTTAAAGCATTCTTTTTTTCAGGTCTATTAAGTGTCAAGTATCCTACTCTGTCTTTTACCTCATACAATACCAAATTTTCCATGCCGTGAATTTAATTTATTTCTAACTGTACAAATCCATTTTTTGCCAACATGGTGTATTCAATATTGTTACTTTCTGCAAACCGCTTAAAAAAATGCTGCTTAGCTACAGACATTGAATTATTGATGTAAAGGTGCTTAATAGCATTAAAGTTTTTAAAATTTTTTAAAGGTATATAGTTTTTGCCAGTAATTATTATACTGCTTCGGGTTGAACCAATTTCGGGTAATGCATCAACTAAAAAGTTTGTTTTATTAAAGTTGTAACTAACGGGCTTAAAGTTGCAGTAAATAGTATCAATGTGTTTTATTTTATTTGCCCAAATATGTTGTTGAAGATGAAAATGAAATTTATCGGAGTTTGCAATTAAAGCAGAATCAGCAATTAGAATTGATTTGTTTTTGTAAATGGCCTGCAGGGCTAAATGGCCTTTTATGTTGTAAAGAGTAAGCGTTTTTTTGCTTGATGAATAAAAATTATCTATGGCCGAAATGGTTATGTAAGTAAATATTCCTATTAAAAAAGCCATTAAAAAACCTTTTGAAGGTTTTAAAAAATAAGCAAAAACAAAAGCACAAATAAGATATATTATTATTGTTTGAATTACCGAAATACTAATACCTGAAATATAGGCATAAGGCATTTTTTCAACAGATGAAACCAAAAAGTTGGTAAGAGCTATTAAATGTTTTACAACAAAACCCATGGTTTCGCCTGCAAACGGAATAGGCGAAAATACCATCAGCAAAATTCCGCTGTAAATTATTAATGTTGTTAGCGGAATGATTAAAAGATTTGAAAATAAAAAATAAACCGGAAACTGATGAAAATACAACATACCAATGGGAAATGTTGCAAATTGAGCAGCAATTGAAACTGAAACAATTTTCCAAATTCCATCGCCAATTTTGGTATCAAAACTAAGTTGCCTGTACAAAACCGGGTTTACTGTAATAATACCCAATACTGCCAAATAACTAAGCTGAAAACCAACATTTGCAATAATGTTTGTATTAATACAAACTAATAAAAATGCCGAGGCAGCAAGCGTATTGTAACTGTTTCCGCGCCTGTTTATTATTTCGGCAACGGTAAAAAAACTTATCATTACGGTTGCTCTTAAAATTGATGGCGATAAACCGCACAAAATTGAGTAGCTCCAAACAAAACCAAGTAATATGGGATATTTTATCCATTTAAGTTTCTTTCTATTATCGAGCGGCCTTAGCAACATACCAAGTACCAAATAAATTACTCCAACATGCATACCGCTAACAGCCAAAACATGTAAAGTGCCGGTATTGCTGTATGCTTTTAAAATATCGGGATCAATATCGTTATCGTAGCCATACAACAAAGCCTGTGCTACGCCAACTTCAGATTTTGTAACCACATACTTTGATAAGTTTTCTTTTATGTATGCCTGAACCGAATAAGCCAATTTAAAATGCAACAAACCTTTATTTATTTTTAATGGTAAATAACTATTTGAACTAAGATACATCTGATGAAAAATCTGGTTAAAACTCAGGTATCTTTTGTAGTTAAATTCAAAAGGATTTTGCGGGCCATTAACATCTGTGTAATTAGCTTTAACAATTAAAACATCACCATATTTTAATGCCAGCGATTGCAAATCTTTTTTAAAATAAACCAATAATTTTCCTTTTACAGGTTGGGATTTATTTTGATTTATTGATTCATGAACCTTAACAAAAGCTTTAATTGATTTTTCCTTTATAACGGGTTGTTCGGCAAGGCTTATTATTAAATAATCGGCTTTGTATTTACTAAAATGTAAAGGCGAATAAAGATGCTTTTGTAAATTGTTTAAAAAAATACCCATAAAAAGCATCGAAATACTAATACAGATGCCTGTAATCCAATTTAAATAAAGTTTTATAAACTTTTGGCTCAGCCAAATACACGATACCGATACTATAAAAGCAATGGCTGAAAATTTTAAATTTATATTAAAAAATATGTTAAGCCCAATGCCAACAGCAAATGGAATAAGCAATCTAACAAACGGAATGATATGCCAAAAACTGGCCATATCGCAAATTTTGAAACTTTTTTGAAACTTTTTTGATAATTATTTATTTTTGATAAATTTTAAAACTATGTATAATACATTACTAAGTGCCCACAATTCTTTACGCTGGCTGTTTTTAGCAGCAGCGTTGTACGCTATTATAAAGTCGCTAATCTCTTTTTTAAATAAATCGCCTTTTACACCCGCACACAACAAGGCTGGCAGTATTTTAATTGCTTTAACTCATACACAATTGCTTATAGGTTTAATTTTATGGTTTGTTAGTCCGAATGTGCAAAATGCTTTAGCCGATTTTGGGGCATCCATGAAAGATAAATCGCTAAGACTTGCTTTGCTAGAGCATCCGTTAACCAATATAATTGCTGTTGCAATAATTCAAATTGGCAGAATAAAAGCTAAAAAGGCTTACGAAGATGTATTAAAACACAAACGCGTATTAATTTATTATGGCTTAGGATTATTGCTAATACTTAGTCGTATTCCATGGGCAAACAGCCCAATTTTTAGATTTAATTTCCTGTAGCTAGGTTTGAACCAATGCTAAAACGAACCAAATTTTTAAATTGGTTAATTCTGGCATCCAACTCATCTTCGCTAAGGTTTATAATACGCTCAGTACCGAATTTTTCTACACAAAAACTAGCCATAGCACTGCCGTAAATAATTGCGTTTTTCATGTTCTCAAAGCTTGTATCTCCGGTTTTGGCCAAATAACCTATAAAACCTCCTGCAAAAGTATCACCTGCCCCGGTTGGGTCAAAAACTTCTTCAAGCGGCAATGCAGGGGCAAAAAACACTTCTTTGCCATGAAAAAGTAAAGCTCCGTTTTCGCCTTTTTTAATAACTAAATATTTTGGACCCATTGCTTGAATTTTTGTGGCTGCTTTAACCAAAGAATATTCTCCGCTTAATTGTCTTGCTTCTTCATCATTAATGGTTAATACATCAACCATGGTAAGCGTTTGGCGTAAATCGTCCATTGCAACCTCCATCCAAAAATTCATGGTATCCATTACAATTAGTCTTGGTCTTTTGGGCAGTCTTTCTATAACAGTTTGCTGAACCTTAGGTGTTAAGTTGCCAAGCATTAAAAACTGGCAATCTTTATAGTTTTCAGGAATAATCGGGTCAAAATCTCCCAGCACATTAAGTTCGGTTGCAAGCGTATCGCGACTGTTCATATCAATATGGTAGCGCCCGCTCCAAAAAAACGACTTTTGGCCTTGTTTAATCTGGAGTCCATCGGTATTTACACCATGTTTATTTAAATGGTCAATAAATTCTTTAGGAAAATCATCGCCAACAACTGCAACTAAATTTGTTTTTTGTGTAAAGTAAGAGGCCGATAAAGATATGTATGAGGCTGCGCCCCCAACAATTTTATCTGTTTTTCCAAATGGGGTTTCAATGGCATCAAAGGCAACACTGCCAACAACTAATAAGCTCATGGTATTGTAATTATAAAATTTTTTTGGGCAAATATTGCGCTTTTAATTTTCATATCCTATACTTGCAGTCCTTTTACGGAAAAAAACACTCCTCGATAGCTCAGCTGGTTAGAGCACATGACTGTTAATCATGGGGTCCCTGGTTCGAGCCCAGGTCGGGGAGCAAAAGGTCGCAGTAGCGGCCTTTTTTATTATGTACAGTGTTTACATCATATACTCAGAAAAGCTAAAGCGATATTACATAGGAACTACCGATAACTTTGAAGAGAGGTTGAAGGAACACAATAATTCAACTTATTCAAATGCTTATACCAGCAAAGGCATTCCATGGGAGCGAATTCTGGTGATAGAAAACTTAAGTTCATTTCAGGCCTATGGAATAGAGAAGCATATAAAGCGCATGAAATCAAGTGTATATATAAAAAATCTGATAAAATATCCGGAGATGATAGAACGATTAAAGCAACAATATTTATAGTAACCCATCTGGTTCGACCCCGATTGCTATCGGGGCAGGTCGGGGAGCAAAAGGTCGCAGTAGCGGCCTTTTTTATTATGTATATTGTTTACATCATATACTCATCAAAACTCAACCGGTATTACATAGGAACTACCGATAACTTTGAAAAGAGGTTAAATGAACATAATAATTCAACTTATTCAAATGCTTATACCAGCAAAGGCATTCCATGGGAGCGTATTCTGGTGATAGAAAACTTAAGTTCAACTCAGGCCTATGGAATAGAGAAGCATATAAAGCGCATGAAATCAAGTACATTTATTAAAAATCTGATAAAATATCCGAAGATGATAGAACGATTAAAGCAACAATATTTATAGTAACCCATCTGGTTCGACCCCGATTGCTATCGGGGCAGGTCGGGGAGCACAAGGTCGCTGATGCGGCCTTTTTTTATGAATTAATTTTGAACAAAAAAATTTAAAGATACTTTTGGTTCAAACAAAAATTAAACCTTCTTCTCTATTGCCAAAAGTAATATACTTGTTTTGCAAATAGCGTAATCCGCTTATCCAACACAAATAAGCATCAAGGTAGTGTGTGTTTAAAATATCATTTTCGGTTAAGTTAAATCCGGAAATTTTATTGAGGCTTTTAAGCAATTCTGAGGAAATATTTTTTTGCTTTTTGCTGTATAAATTTTGATAGTTTAAAGTTTTTAAAAGTTGTGCCGGATAGGTTTCAAAAAATTTTACAGTGTCGTTAAAAGTTAGCATTAGTTTTATGGCCCTTGCTGAGTAAGTTCCTAAAAACAATGGCGACATTGCACCTGTTTCTTCATCAGCTTTTCGATACAAAAAATTACCATTAATATCTTTTGTTAGTAATGCCAACGGAAAGCTTAAAGGAGCATCAATAAATACATGGTTGGGTTTTAAATTTTTCAATTTTTCAATTAGCCATTCATCAGTATCTTGCTTATTGTTTGAACACAAAAAAGATAACCCAATATTTTCTGAACCAAAACATATAACAGTTGTTCCGGCTGTTTTACTACCAAAATCAATACCTGCAAGCATATAATATTACTTTTTTCCAAAACAACTTTTACTACAATATTTTACGTTTTCCCAATTTTTCTCCCATTTTTTTCGCCACGTAAAAGGTTCATTGCAAACCAAACATATTTTTTGGGGAAGGTTTTGCTTTTTAACACCTCGCATAAAACAAAAACAACAAAGCATGTTGATTGCTTTGTTGTTTTAAAAAAAATTTTCAGCGAAAATAGTTTATTGTCGTCCCGGTCTTTGTCTTATTCGGCTTGGTGGTTGCCCTCCGGGTTGAGTGTTTACGTTATCTTTTTGTTGTGCTCCTTTAGCTTTAGGGTTATAATTCAAGTCTAGGAATTTTACGGTTGTACGCCTGTTTAGTTGATGTTCTTCTTCGGTACACCTTGCTGCCATGGCTCTTGTATTTGGTCCTTCGCACGAACATTTTTTAACTGCAAGCATATTTTCTCCATAGCCTTTAGCTACTAGCCTTTCAATATCAATTCCTCTCGAAACCAAATAATTTACAGCGCTATCTGCCCTGCGTTGACTAAGTTTAATGTTATATAAACTATCGGCACGGCAGTCGGTGTGAGAGCCTAATTCAATTCTAAGGTTGGGATATTTATTCAAAGTTAGAATTAATTCATCTAAAATTACTTTTGATGCCGGTCTTATATCCGCACTATCTAAACCGTAATAAATACCTTCAAGTTTTATTAAAGAGTCGAAATTGAAAGGAATTAAAACAAAATCCTGAATCAAATCAGTAGAAACTTCAAGACCTTTTGTAGTTTGAAATTCTAGTTTACTATCGTAGTAGTACTGCTTGGCTGCAAATAACTCATAATCGGTTTTTTCTTTAATGGTAATTTTGTATGAGCCGGCATTATCGGTTTTAAGAATAATTCTACCGGTATCGCTGCTGCTGGTAATGGTAATAATTGAGTTTGGTAGTATTTGATTGGTTTTTTGGTCACGCACAACTCCGCTTAGTGTAAATACCAGTGGGGTCATGTAAAAACGGTAAATATCATCCTGTCCTCTACCTCCCTCTCTGGTAGAACTAAAATAACCACGCTCTTTTGTACCTCTTTCAAAAGCAATGGCAAAATCATCTTCAGCGGAGTTTATTGGCGATTTCATATTTACCGGGTCTCCCCATTCGGTGCCTTCACCCGTAGTATAGAAAATATCCAGTCCGCCTAAACCTACATGTCCGTTGCTCGAAAAGTAAAGTGTGCCATCTTCATGTAAAAACGGATACATTTCATCTCCGGCTGTATTTACGTTTGGGCCAAGGTTTACAGGGTCTCCCCATGTACGGGTACGTTTGGTAAATGTAACCATCCAAAGGTCTTTACCACCATATCCTCCGGGCATATCGCTGCTAAAAATCATGGTTTGTCCGTCTTTGCTTAGTGTTGGGTGCCCACAACTAAACGAATCGGCACTAAATGGCAACAATTCAGGGGTTCCCCATTCAGTACCTTGGCGCTGACTCATAAAAATCTGGCAAAAATTTCCTTTACCGCTATTGGCATAATTGCATTTAGTAAAATAAGCAGTTGTGTACCTGTTGTCAAAAGCAATTACACCGTCATTGTATTTTCCGTTTAGTTTTTCTTTATCAACTAAAACAGGAATTTGGTATTTTATGTCGTTGGGGTTTTTACGGTCAACTTTGTATTCAACACGGTATAAATCGGTGTAGCCGTTACCTGTCCAGCCATACATATTATTTGTAACACCTTTTTCCCTATCGCTTGTAAAATACAATTCGTTTTTACCAAAGTACATAACTGCAAAATCGCTCCAACGGGTATTTAAAGCTTTTACATTTTCAACAATATAGCGGGTTTTTTCGTTTTTCCATTTTAGAGCATATTCACAACCTTTAATTTCGCGTTCTACTCTTTTTTCGTCAGATGGATTTAATTTTTGGTAATTTTTATACTCAACAATTGCTTCTTCAAATTTTGCATTCATTTTTAATGCTTGAGCCAAAAAAAGCTGAGCTTCTGCATTTTTAGGGTCAAGTTTTATGGCTTTTCTGTACCAGTTTTCTGAATTTTTAGGGTCGTTCATTTGCCTAAAAGATTCGGCAGCCATAAAAGAGGCTTCAATTTTTTCTTCTTTTGATTTAGTACTGCTGTAAACTTTTTTGTAATTTTCGGTAGCAACAAAAAATTCTTTTTTGGCATAAGCATCTCTGGCAGCACTTATTGAGCCTTTAGAACCACCACAACTATAAATTATTGCAATTGTAATTGCTAATCCAATTTGAACGAAAATGTAGTTTTTAAACATGTTTTTTATAAATGTTTTTGTGTTTTGCGTATTTGCAAGTTTATTAAAATTTTAACTATGTCAAAAAAAATTAATTATTCTCTATGTTTTTAGTCCTAAATCAATGAATTTTTGAGTGTTTGATTTGAAAAAAAATCAACTTTACTTACTTTTAATTAATCTTTAATCAGATGTAAAGTATCTGTATTATTTATTTGGCTTAACATTTTATTTAAACCCAAATTTTTTAATTTGTAAAATTCAATATATTAAAATGAAAAATGCTCACAGTTTATCGGTTTCAGATATATTAAGTCAGTTAGGTTCAACCACAAAAGGACTTAGCGCAAAAGTGGTTGAAGAACGCATTAAAACACATGGATTAAATAAAATACAAGATACTAAAGCTAGGCCTTGGTATATTTTATTATTTGGTCAGTTTAATAGTTTGTTGGTATATATACTGGTTGGTGCTGCCGTAATTTCTGGTTTTAGTGGTCATATTGTTGATGTTTATGTAATTGCCGGAGTAATTTTACTAAATACCATGATTGGCTTTGTACAGGAGCTAAAAGCAGAAAAGGCTGTTGCTTCATTAAAAAACATGTTGGTTTTGCAAGCCAAAGTAATACGAGAAGGAATAAAGAATACCATTAATGCAGAAGGTTTGGTTCCAGGTGATATAATTATACTTGAAGAAGGAGATAGCATTCCGGCTGATGCAAGAATTTTAGAAAGCAAAAATCTAAGGGCTATTGAAGCCCCATTAACAGGCGAATCAGTACCGGTTGAGAAAAATAGTGAAGTCCTACCAGAAAATACAGCTCTTGCCGATAGAAGTAACATGCTTTTTAAAAGTACATTTATTGCGGGAGGTTTTGCAACGGCTGTTGTTACAGGTACAGGTTATCAAACAGCAATAGGAGATATTGCCACCACATTAAAATCAATAAAAAAAGAAAGAACAAATTTTCAGAAAAAAACTGATGTTTTGGCAAGGCAAATGGCTGTAATTGCAATTTGTAGCGCATTGCTGCTGTTTACAGTTTCGTATTTTATGCAAAATGCAGGTTTGCAAGAAATTTTACTAATTTCAATTGCTGCACTTGTTTCTTCAATACCCGAAGGATTACCCGCTGTATTAGCTATTGTACTTGCTATTGGCGCAAACCGAATGGCAAAACGCAAAGCAATTATAAGAGAATTTACTGCAACCGAAACTTTAGGTGCAGTTACAACAATTATTACCGATAAAACCGGAACATTAACCCAAAATACACTAACTGTAAGAAAAGTTATAGTTGGGCTTGATGATGAATGGAATATAACTGGTGAAGGCTGGATACCTACTGGTAATTTTTTAAAAGCAAAAGACAATTCAGTTGATGAAATAGAAGAAAATATACGATTACAAAAATTGCTTCAAATTGCAGCATTATGTAATAACTCCAGCATACAGCATGTAACAGAAACAAACACTTATAAACTTATTGGCGACCCAACCGAAGGTGCACTTTTGGTATTGGCTAAAAAAGCAACCATTAATACAAAAGATTTTAAAAAAATTGATGACTTGCCATTTAACTCATCGTTAAAGTTAAGGGCTACTTTAATTGAAGATAATAACAAAAAGGAACTTTTTGTAATTGGGGCTCCTGAAAAAATATTGCAGTCTGCATCTTTTTATATTACCAAACATGGAGTTGAACCTATTACCGAAGAAATACGAGATAAAATAAGAACCAAAATTGAGGGTTGGAGCGATGAAGCCATGCGTGTAATTGCTTTGGCTTATAAAGAAATTGGTTCAAGCACCAATAAAATTGAAGAAGGAGCCATTAAAGATTTAGTATTATGCGGTATTACCGGTATGATAGACCCGCCAAGGCCAGATGTTAAAAACGCAGTTGAACAATGTAAAATGGCAGGTATAAGAGTTATAATGGCAACCGGAGACCATATAAACACAGGTGTTGCAGTTGCTAAAGCAACCGGAATAATTTCTCAGCAAAATAACAATGAAGTTTTAGCGCTAACCGAGCAACAATTATTAGCTTTAGATGATAAAGAATTTGAACAAGCCATATTAAAAGTGAGTGTATTTGCAAGGCTTACCCCAAATATGAAAATGCGCATAGCAAACACTTTGCAACAACGTGGCGAGTTAATAGCCATGACCGGAGATGGTGTAAATGATGCTCCGGCACTAAAAAAAGCTGATGTTGGTGTAGCAATGGGTATTATGGGAACTGATGTTGCCCGAGATTCGGCCAAAGTAGTATTAGCCGATGATAATTTTTCTACCATTGTTAGTGCTATTGAGGAAGGTAGAATAGTATTTAATAATACACGTTATACAAGTTTCTTTTTACTAACCACAAATTTTGCAGAAATAGCAACTCTATTATCGGCCGTATTAATGGGGTTACCCATTCCACTTACCGCTACTCAAATTTTATGGCTAAATTTAGTTACTGATGGAGCATGCACAACTGCAATGGCAACCGAAAGCGGACATGGAAACGAATTGAAAGAAAAACCTGTAAATCCTAAAGAAAAAATACTTAATAAAAGTATATTACCATTTTTACTAATTAATTCTGTTTTAATGGCTGTGCTTGCATTGGCAGCTTTTAAATACTTTTTGCCATTCGGAATCGAAAAAGCACGTACCGGTGCATTTGTTGTTATGGCATTTAGTCAGTTATACAATGTTTTTAATATGCGTGATATAAAAACATCAATTTTTAAAATTGGCTTTTTTACCAATAAGTTCATTAATATTGGTTTGGTAGTATCAATAATACTTCAGGTTATAATTATTGAAGTACCGTTTTTTGAAATGTTATTTCAGTTTAAAAGGCTATCATTTGCCGAGTTTACAATTCTTGCTTTGGCATCATCAATGGTGTTGTGGGTAGGCGAACTTTACAAGTATTTTAGATATAAAAATTTTAGAATAAATCAGTCGCCAGCGTAATTGTACATTCCGGGTTGCTTTTCCCAGATGCCTTTTTTCCAAATCAAATAATCGAAAGTACCATCAGGTAAATAGGTGCTAAAATTTCCTGCATTTGCAGGTTTATCTGGAACTATGTTTTCATAAATTAGTACTTTTTGCTTTGGAAGGTATTTAACCGTCATGCTGGCTCGGTTGCTAAATTCCCACACCATACGATAAAAAATACGTTTTTGCTTTAAATCAAATATGGGTGCACCAAACAAAGGTTTGCCATTAACAAAAGTTAATACATCTATAATTTTTCTGTTGCTTAAAGCTGTATGTCCATCCCATCCAAATAGGCAGTAATAGTCAATTTTATTATTGCTTACTTTTACAATATCGTAATAAGTTGCACCAAACCATTGTTCGGGCCCGGTTTGTTTAAATAGGTATGTATTTAAGCTGTCGCTTCTATCAATTAATGGATAAAAGTTTTTATATTCATCTTTATTTTTTTGTTTTTTTATCCAGTTTGGGTTTAGTTGTAGTACGCCAAAATACCTAAAATGTTCATCGTTTGTGGCAATATTCCATGTTATAATTCTAAAGGCGTCATCAGGGGCTTTTTTTATCATTACATATTTTTTTAATGAGTCAAAAGGATAATAGTAGGAGTTTTCTACCCTTAAAGCTCTGGCAAGATTGATAATAAAATTTTTGCCACTTGTAAGTCTGGTTGTTTCATCAAAAGTACTTATCATCATTTGGCCTAATCCCATTAGTCTAATCTCATAATCGGCCAAAGAGTCGGCAATTTCTTTGCTAATTGGTTGAGCTTTTGCGCCTAAAACCAATAAAATAAAAACTACAGATAGTATTTTAACTTTCATAACATGTATAACTAAAAAAGCTGTTTTGTATTGTACAAAACAGCTTTAGCAAAAGTAGGTTCAAACAAAATATATATGTTGGTTTAATTATTAACAGATTCTAAAACAATGGCGCTGGCACCACCGCCACCATTACAAATACCTGTAACGCCATATTTACCGCCTTCATTTCTTAAAACACTGGTAAGTGTTGTTACAATTCTTGCTCCGCTTGCACCAATTGGGTGACCCAACGCTACAGCACCGCCATAAACGTTTACTTTTTTATCATCAAGGCCAAGTAATTTATTATTTACAAGTCCTACAACCGAAAATGCTTCATTTAATTCAAAATAATCAACATCTTTTATATCAATTCCTGCCCATTTTAATGCTTTTGGAATGGCTATACTTGGTGTAGTTGTAAACCATTCAGGAGCTTGTGCTGCATCGGCAAAAGCAACAATTTTTGCAATGGGTTTAAGCCCAAGTTCTTTTACTTTTTCTTCGCTGCACAAAATTAAAGCGCTTGCGCCATCATTAAGTTTGCTTGCATTTGCAGCAGTAATAGTTCCATCTTTTTCAAAAGCAGGTTTTAATGTTTTTAATTTTTCAAAGTTTACTTTGGTATATTCTTCATCAACATTTACAACAATTGGGTCTTTGCCTCTTACCGGAATTTCAACCGGAATAATTTCATCGGCAAATGCATTTTTTGCATAGGCGTTTTGAGCGCGGGTATAACTTTCTATGGCAAAATTATCCTGATCTTCGCGTGAAAATTTGTATTCGCGGGCACATATTTCGGCTGCGTTGCCCATGTGAAAATCTTTGTAAACATCCCACAATCCGTCTTTTATCATACCATCTATCAATGTTCCGTGGCCTAATCGGTAACCATTTCTGGCTTTATCAAGATAATAAGGAATATTGCTCATGCTTTCCATACCGCCAGCAACAACAACATTATTTATGCCAAGCATAATACTTTGTGCTGCCAACATAATAGCTTTTGAACCCGATGCACACACTTTGTTGATGGTTGTTGCCGGAACTGTAGCGGGAATACCGGCATAAATCATTGCCTGAGTTGCCGGAGCCTGGCCTAAACCTGCCGAAATAACATTGCCCATATAAACTTCATCAACCAAATTTGGGTCAACACCAGCCTTACTTAAAGCACCTTTTATTGCTGCAGCACCAAGTTGTGTAGCCGATAAAGATGATAAAGATCCATTGAATGCGCCAATTGGGGTACGTACGGCCGATACGATGTAAACTGTTTTCATTTATTTTTAAATTATGTTTATTATATTTTAAATGCGCGACAAATGTATTATTTATAACCAAATTTACCATTTGGCAATGCATTTTTGAACCAAAAGTTAATAAACTGTATGAAACCAAAGGCTAAGATTAATTAAGTTGCAAATTTTTAAAAATGGAAAGAGCCTTTTTTTACGGAGATTTATTACTTGAAACCATAAAAGTGGTTAATGCCAAACCATTACTGGTTAGTTATCATTACAACAGGCTTTTAAAAAGTGCTGCTACACTAAATTACAAGCTACCGGATGATTTTAATTTTGAAAAATTTTGCAATCAATTACAACATGCAATAATTGAAGCAGGAGGAGAAAACAACTTTAAAAATCAATACAGATTGCGATATATTCTTTACCGAAAAAGCAAAGGTTTTTATTTACCACACGAAAATGTAACCGATTACCATATTGATGTTTTTTTGTTTGAACCTAATGCCAACATTGAAAGGTTGAAGGTTGGCATTTATCGCAATCAACAAAAAGCAAGCGGCCCTTTATCAAACCTAAAAACAGGCAATGCTCTAGTTTATGTAATGGCAAGTATATGGGCAAAACAACAAGGCTTTGATGATGCATTAATTTTAAATGAACATGGAAGAATTATTGAAGCAACTGCAAGCAATTTGTTTTGGGTAAAAAATGATATTACTTACACGCCACCTTTAAGCGAAGGATGTGTAGCAGGTGTGTACAGAGAGTTTTTATTAAACGAAGAAAAAATTACCGAAAAAGTTTGTAGTATAAATGACCTTGAACTTGCTGATGAAATTTTTATTACTAACGCATTATGGCAAAAAAGATATATTAATTTGATTATGCCCTAAAGTTTTACAAAATATTATAGTTTGGCTTAAAAATTTATATTCGCCAACAAATGAAAAAAGTTATATTTATTCTTACAATAATCATCGGTAATTTTATGCTTACCTCGCACAAGCTCGAGGAGGGTATGTTTCCGTTATCTGAACTCAAAAACATCGATTTACAAAAAGCAGGTTTAAAAATAAAACCAATTGAACTATATAACCCTAACGGTGTAAGTTTAATTGATGCTATTGTTAGGGTAGGAGGTTGTACAGGTTCGTTTGTATCTAATGATGGATTAATTATTACAAATCATCATTGCGCATTTTCATTTGTGCAGGCCATAAGCACTACTCAAAACAATTATATAAACGATGGATTTCTGGCTCAAACACGCGAGCAGGAAGTACAAGCCAAAGGCCTTACTTGCAAAATTACTGTTAGCTATACCGATGTATCAGCAAGGGTTTTAGAAAACACTTACGATATTTCCAATCCGGTAGAAAGAACACAAGCTATTGCAAAAAACATAAAAAAAATTACCGATGAAGAAAATAAAATGAACGAAGGTTTACAGTGCGAAGTTTCTGAAATGTTTACCGGAAAAACCTATGTAATTTTTAGGTATAAAACTTTAAAAGATATTCGTTTGGTATATGTGCCTGCACGCAGCATTGGAGAGTATGGCGGAGAAAAAGACAATTGGGTGTGGCCACGCCACAGTGGCGATTTTGCTTTTTTACGCGCTTATGTTGCTCCCGATGGAAGTTCGGCTGATTACTCGCCTGCAAATGTGCCTTACAAACCAACTAAAATTTTAAAAGTAAATCCTAAAGGGGTAAACCAAAACGATTTTGTTTTTATTCTTGGTTATCCGGGAAGAACTTTCAGAAATCAACCGGCTGCTTTTTACAAATACCACGAAGAATATATGCTAAAATATGTAAGCGATTTATTCGACTGGCAAATTGCTAAAATGGAAAGCTTGGGTCAAAACAATGAAGCGCTTCAAATAAAATATGCCGCTCGCATTAAAAGTTTGGCTAATGTTACCAAAAATTACAAAGGCAAAATGCAAGGCTTTAGACGAGTTGGTTTAACCCAAAAAAAATATAACGATGAAGCAGCTTTGCAACAATTTATTGATGCCAACAAACAATTGAACGAAAAATACGGAAATGTAATTCCACGTATTAATGAGTTGTACAACCATATAATAACTTATGCTCCTAGAAATTTATGGTTTGATTATGTGTATGGCGTAAGCCCTCAATTTAATTTTGCAAGTGCTTTATATAATTACTCGGTTCAATATAACGGCTTAAAGACTGCTGAAGAAAAACAAGAATTTATTAAAAATAATTTACCGCGCTTAAAACAATTATATGGACGGCTTTTCAGCAGTTTTGATAATTTGTTTGAGCCCGATGCCATGATAAAAATGATTACAGATGCACAAAAATTTGATGCTAAAAATCGTATAAAAGCCATTGATGATTTAGCTTTAAAATTTAAAACCCAACAAGCTTTTATAAATAATGTAAACTCTGTTTATCAAAAAACAAAACTTACCGATAGTAAATTTATGGCAAGTTTATTTGACAGCAATAGCGATAAAATTTTTAAATTAAAAGATCCTATGTTAGATTTTGTTTCCGGCTTTACCACTGAAGGCGAAAAGTATGATGCAGAAGATAAAAACATAGAAGGCGAATTGATTGGTTTGCTGGCCAAATATGCCGAAGCAAAAAGTGTATTTATGCAAAGGCAATTTATTCCCGATGCTAATGCAACTCTTCGATTTACATTTGGCTATGTTAGGGGCTACTATCCTAACGATGCCGAATACCATGCTCCTTTTACAACCTTATCGGGTGTAATTGAGAAAGAAGACGGCAAAGACTATGAATTATTACAGGTTATAAAAGACTTATACAAACAAAGAGATTTTGCAGGTTTATACCACCCCGAGTTAAAAGATTTGCCTGTAAACTTTTTATACAATCTCGATACAACCGGAGGTAATAGCGGCAGCCCGGTGCTTAATGAAAATGGCGAATTGGTTGGTGTAAATTTTGATAGGGCGTTTACAGCCACTATTAACGATTATGCTTGGAATGAAGCTTACAGCCGAAGCGTTGCAGTTGATATTAGATATATAATTTGGATAGTGAAAAAAGTTGCAAAAGCCGATTATATTTTACAGGAAATGAATGTTAAAGTTTAGTATAGCATTTTTTGAACCAACCAAAACCAATGCAGATAAAAAGTGCTGTTTTTAAATTAAGTACCAACGAACTTTCCGGCTGCCCAAAAAACGAAATTCCTGAGTATGCATTTATTGGAAGAAGTAATGTAGGCAAATCGAGTTTAATTAATATGCTTTGCAACCGTAACGAACTTGCAAGAACCTCAGCCACACCGGGCAAAACCATAAGTATGAATTACTTTTTAATAAACGATACATGGTTTTTGGTTGATTTACCCGGATACGGTTATGCTAAGCGAAGTAAATCATTGCGCAACCAATGGGAGAATAAACTTCAGGCTTATCTAAACTCAAGAGAAAATCTGGTAAATGTATTTGTGTTGGTAGATAGCAGAATACCACCACAGCAAAGTGATATAGATTTTATAAACAAACTAGGACAAAAAGCAGTTCCTTTTAGTGTTGTATTTACCAAACTCGATAAATTAAAACAAGAAGAAGCAGAACAAAATATAGATAAATTTAAAAATACTTTGCTCGAATATTGGGAAGAACTGCCTGTTATGTTTTATACATCATCGGTTTCAAAAACCGGAAGAGATGAATTACTTAAATACATTGACGAATGCAACCAATCTTTTTTTAAGGCTTTAAAACAAATACATTAATAATTAGCGTTTTAAGTCAAAGTTAATCAAAAAAAACATCATTTGGCATTGTATGGGCTTAATGCTACTTTTGCAGCCCTAAAAAGTAAAAATGGATAAGAATTCTATAATAGGTTTGGTATTGATTTTTTTAATACTTATAACTTTTGCATACATCAATCAGCCAAGTCAGGAAGAAATAGCACGCCAACAGCATATACAAGATTCTATTGCATTAATTAATAAACAAAATTCGGTAAAATCTAAAGTTGAAAATGATAAGCAAGAGCCTTCGGTTCAAACAATTGATACAGTTGCATTAAAAACCACTTACGGAGATTTTGCATCACTAACCAACAAAGAAGAAACCTTTACAACTCTTGAAAACGAAGAGTTAAAAATTGTTTTTACCAATAAAGGCGCAAGGGTTTACAGTGTTACCTTAAAAAAACATAAGCGATACAATGGCAACGATTTGGTATTGTTTGAAGGTAATAACAACCGTTTTGATTATGATTTTGTTATACAAAACAATACTACCATTAATAGTGCAAGTCTGTTTTTTACACCTCAAGTTTTAAATAATGGAAATAATGTTTCTTTTAAAGCACAGGTAGGTTTAAACCAATACATAGAACATACTTACACACTAACCGAAAATGCAAATAAAGTTAACTTTAATATCTCGTTTAATGGGTTGAAACAATTGATAACTCTGCCGGATAAAATGCTTACTGTAAACTGGCAAACATATATTCCTCAACAAGAAAAAACACACGAAGCCGAGCAGCGAACTACAACCATATACTTTAAAACAAAAGATGGCGAACCCGATTATATTAGCGAAACAAGTGATGGTAATAAAAAAGTTGAATCTCCTGTACATTGGCTCGCATACAAACAACAATTTTTCAATACCTTTTTAATTACCGACAATGCAATAAATTCAGCCGAAATTGAAACTAAAACCGATGAAACCAAAGAATATGTTAAACTCTTAAAAAGTAGTTTTACTGTTCCGGTATCTGATTTAAATACTTCGAGCCAATCTTTTGCGTTTTATTTCGGTACAAACCAGTTTAAAGAATTGGAAAAGTTAAACATTCAGGCAGAGCGAATTATACCGCTTGGTTGGGGTATTTTTCGTTGGGTTAATAAATATTTTACCGTTAATGTTTTTCATTGGCTGGGTCAATATTTGGTTAATATGGGTTTAATAATATTTTTATTAACCCTTATTGTTAAAACCATCTTGTTTCCGCTTGTTTATCGCAGTTATTTAAGTGCTGCAAAAATGCGTATTTTAAAACCTGAGCTTGATGAAATAAAAGCCAAGTACGAAACCGATATGGCAAAACTTCAGCAAGAAAACATGAAACTTTACCGTAAAGCAGGGGTTAATCCTATGGGGGGCTGCATTCCGGTTTTATTGCAAATGCCAATATTAATTGCCATGTTTCAGTTTTTTCCAAGTGCATTTGATTTAAGGCAAAAAGGGTTTTTGTGGAGCGATGATTTAAGTACTTATGATAGCATTTTTACTTTGCCTATTAATATACCGTTTTATGGCGACCATGTAAGTTTATTTACATTGTTAATGACGGTTTCTACGCTAATTTATACGGTTTACAACAATCAAATGACCGGTGTTTCGGGACAAATGAAATGGATGAGCTATCTTATGCCTGTAATGTTTTTAGGCTTTTTTAATAACTATGCAAGCGGATTAACATATTATTACTTTGTAAGCAATTTGTTTACTATTGGTCAACAATTAGCCATTAAAGCATTTGTTGATGAAGATAAATTACATGCACAAATACAGGAAAATAAAAAGAAGCCTGTTACAAAATCTAAATTTCAGCAAAAGTTAGAAGAAATGGCTCAAAAGCGAGGCTTTGACCCAAAGAAATTAAATAAGTAATTTACTCCAGACTGATATTTTCGTCTCCCGGTAAATAAGGCAAATACAACAAAACCAACCTCATCATTTCACTATCATCATTCATACCCCATTCAAACAATACATCTTGTGGTGGCGAGTAAGGATTTTCCGGATTGTTTGCCGAGTTATCGTAAACTGCTTCGGCATGTAATACACTTCCGGCCGGAATTTTCACCATTTTTTTAAATCGGTAAAACTCTTGCCAGTTGTAGTCCCATTCAGGTATTTCTATTAGTTTGATGGTATCGTTTTTTAATGTAACTGCATATACTATAAAATACTTGCCAAGTCTGTGCATGTGAGGATTGATATTAAGTAAAGAAACATCGTTGTGAAACTTTACATTAATGTGTGCTTTAAAACTGCTGTCTCCTGCCTTTATTATCCATCGACCGTCCGGTGCCGGGTTTTTAGGTTTAAAGGCTGCAAATCCAATTTTTCTCTCGGGGGCCTTGTTGCTAAAATAAATATGAAACCTTGATGAATCTTTTGCAGCAACAGGTGTGGGTGAGTAATGAAAATTTCTTATTAGCAACACACCTTTTTTAGGCATATAAAATCCTATTCCATCGGGGTACGTTTGAACGCTAGTTCCGGGCAACCAGCCATTATGATACATTTCAACCGGCATTTGTCCGTTTTTACCAATCAGGTTAAAAAATCGGTAGTCGTGATCGTCTTTTACCCTATTTAAGGTATCTTCATCAAATACAAAATAATCAGGTCCGCTGTAGATATTTACATCATCAGCCACTGCAAGAATTTGATAGCTTGCATGATGTACAACGCTTTTGTTTCCGGGTATAAATTCAATAGCTTTTACAAAGGTGTCGTTTTTTAACTCGAACGGAATTTTATAACAGATGTAAACATTTCTGTTTTCCGCAGGAATTTCAAATGGTTTGCGCATACTTAAAACCAAATCAGGTTTTTTATTTACCTGCGATGAACCTAAATATTGTCGTTTTATGGGCTTACCGGTTGTTGTGCCTTTTATGGCTCCGCTATCTAGCCATGCAATAAGTTTGTTGTATTCGTTTTGTGATAATGCTTTGCTGTTTGCAAAATCACGGTAGTGTTCGTTTGCTTTCCATGGCGGCATTATTTTTTTGCTTACAACGTGCCTTATAAATTGCTTTCTCTTATAAACTTCTTCATAACCCTCAAGGCTAAAAGGTGCGTAACCATCGTTTCTATGACACGTAACACAACGTTTTTCGATTATTTTTTCAATATTATTGTAATAAGTTAAAGGCTGACTTTTGGCAGCAATCTTTAATAAAAGTAGAAAAATTAACCAAATTCGGTTCATATATTATATACAACAACAATATTGTTTTTTTCAAACAATGTTGTTTCAAATTCAGGCAAATTATCCATTGCAGGCCCATTTGTTACAATCCCATTTTCATTAAACTCTGAACCGTGGCATGGGCAAATAATTTTTGTGTTGCTCGAAACATCGGCAGTACATCCGTTATGAGTACACACAAGGCTTACAGCAATATATTTTTCTTTTACCTTTTTTAAGAAAAACGGATAGTTTTCGGTATTTATAAATGCCAAAAGTTCGCCTTGTTGTAGTTTGTTTTCGTGTTCACTCAGTGCAATTGGCATTCCGTTATATGTGTTAAGTTTTATCTTGAAACTTTTATTATCAATTACCAACTCTATTTCCTGAACATTTTTAAGTAAAGGAGCATCTATATAAGTGTTTTCGACAATTTTTACTGTTGAAAGCGTTTTGCCTTCGTGTTTTAAAGAAACATTCAATTCGTTTTTACTTTTATTTTCAATTGAAATCGGGTTAAGGCAGCCGGCTATAAAAAAATCATTTGATGAGGGGAATAAGAGTTCAAATTCATTTGATTTAATAATTGTATTTTCATCATTATCTTTTTTTCTACAACCGGTTGCAACTAAAAAGTAAATCCATAAATAGTGTAAAAAACTACGCCTTTGCATTAGTATAAACCTCCAATTTTTCTCGAGTTTATAGCACTATTGTTTTTAAAAGCAGGTAATGCATTTGGTATAGAAGTTAACGATGTTGTATCGGTAAGAGCTTCCATAAACGCTATAATTTCGTTTATCTCAGTTTTAGTTAAATTAAGTTTTTCTTCAGGTAATGTTTGGTATGGCACATCAAGTCCAAGACCTCTGCCACCACCCTTGTTATAAAAATCCATTACTTCATGTAAGGTTTTGTATGCCCCATTATGCATATATGGAGCAGTTAAAGAAATATTTCTAACAGTTGGTGTTTTAAATGAGTGTTTATAAAATACAACTTGCTCTTTTAGTTTGGCACCAGCACGTCCAATGTCACCGTCTAATTTTAATTTTTTTGCATAAGGATTTTCGGGAACACCTAAAACTTCGCTTTCGCTTTCGGTAAAAAATGGTGGAACGGTTCCATTAAAAACAGGGGCAAAATGGCAAGTTCCGCAGGCTGCTTTGCCCATAAATAAATTAAAGCCTCTTTTAACTTTAGGGTCAATTTCGTTTATTTCACCTCTTGCATATTTATCGAATGTAGAGTTGAAACTTTTTAGCGAGCTTACATAAGCTGAAATTGCAAACGATATGTTTTGTTTGTTAATGGGTTGGTCAGCATCTGGAAAAGCATTTTTAAAATATAAAACATAATCATCGCTTGCAGCCAACTTTTCGCTTATGGCCAAAATACTTGTATTAAATTCGTCTTTGCTTGTTACCACATGCTCCATTTGATCTTCGAGGCTTTCTGCTCTCAAATCGTGAAAAAATCTTTCGCTGTAAATGCAATTTATTAGCGTTGGAGAATTTCGTCCAACCGTACCGGTTTTGCCCATTGCTATACTTTTGGGCAAACCATCTGTAAATGCTTTTTGCGGCTGATGACAACTTGCACAACTTCTTTCGTTGTTTGCTGAAAGTATGGGGTCAAAAAATAATATTTTGCCCAATTCGGCAACTTTACTGTTTTGATAATTTGATGGAAGAGAATTATAAAAATTAGCATTTAAAATATCGTTATCAAAAAGTTTTTTAAACTTATAGTTTAAAGCAAATCTCGAATCGTTGCTTGCAACTTCGTAAATATTTTCGATGCCAAGTTTTTCGTGTGCTATTTGCAAATTTTCATGTAGCGGGTTCAAAACATCTCTTAAAAATCCAAGCCTATCAAAACTGCTAAAATTGGCCTTGCCTTGCAAATAATTTTTTCCTTTGTTCAGTGCATCTTCAATTTTATTCCATGTATAAATATCTTTAGCAACAATTGCGTTTTTATACAGGTTTACATAACTATTTATTGTATTCCATACTGTAATGGCATCGCTTAAGCTGTTGTCTGTTCCGGGCAAATCAAATCCGGTTAAACCAAGTGTAAATAACCTTATTAATTCAACTTTTATAGATTCAAATACAATTCGGTCGTAAATTTTTGAAATAGGCTTGTAATCGCTTAACACTTTTTGCATTTCGCTTAATTGTTTTTCAATGGCAGTTAAGTCTGGTTTTTTTTCTCCAAGCAATTCATCAAGAACTTGTAAGCCTTTAGGTTCAACAATAGTAAGCGAAGCAGCAACTTTATCTAATTTAGGCAATGGTGGCCCGTTTATATATTCTTTTACAAACTGTGGGTCGGTATATTCCCAAATGGTTTCAATGGTTTTAAAAGCTTTTCTCAACCTTTCATATTTTATATTTGTTTCTTTGTTTATGCCGGCATTCTTATTTAAATTCTCAATATGATTTTTAAAATCATCTAATGACGATTTAAATTCAGAAAATTGTTGGTGATAAATTTTGGTAATAGCCATGTTTGGCAATTCTTCATTTCTTTTGAACGATTTAAATACAAATATCAATATTAAAATTCCGGTTATAGATGCAAGCCTCTTAAACATATTTAATAAATTTTTGTGTTTTGGCAATGTGTAAAAATTTAAAAACCTGATAGCTTATTTCATCTATCAGGTTTTTTTTATAAAGATTTATGAAAAGAATTACTCTACAATAACTTTAATGGTTTCGCCTTCACCATTCATTATAAAGTAAATACCCGAGTTTAAATCACTCATGTTAATTACTTTAACATCGCGAAGAACTTTAACACGTTTTCCGGTTGCATCATATACTGCAACATCAGATACTTTGTTTAAGTGTAAATCGCTTGCTACAGGGTTTGGATAAGCGCTAAATGCATTAGATTTATCTCTTTTAAAATATTCGTTTAATGAAGTAGGTATTCCATCCCATCCGCTAATTGCATAAGTTAATGAGTTGTTGTATGGGAATATATTACTTGTGTTAGGATGTTGTGAGTTAAACAACATGGTTTTTGAATCAAGAGCAATACCACCTGTAATTTCAGCTCCGGGAGCACAAGCTGTAATTCTAATTAAATCAGAATAAGTTGGATTTGGTATTGACATATCAAGTAAAAACGATTCGCATACAATTTGTCCGCTTGTTTGGTATTCGGCAGGCATACGATTCCAGTTAACACCATTTAAATCTTCTTGAATAATCATGTAAGTTTTGTTACCAATGTAGGCAAAGTTTAAACCGTCAGGGTTTGAGAAGTGAACATCAGGATAGCTCGAAACTCCGTTAGAAGCAGCAGCACCAGAGAAAGGTCCACCTTCAATATGTGTAGTTACAACTCCGGTTCTAGGGTCAAGTTTTAATACGCGACCATAGTAATCTCTAAATAAGCCCATACGAACTGAGTCGGCAGCAGCTGCATCAGTTCCGGGGAAAGGCATACCATTTACAGCTTGATAACGTGCTTTGTAAGCAGCAACTGCATGAGATGGTATAGTGCCAAATGCAGCAGAACCATTTCTGAATGCTGAACCCGGATTATCATTTCCTGTTTCAGTAATGTAAATATTTCCGTCAGTTTTATTTAATGCACCCCATTCTAAGCGAGTAAACATGGTAGCACCTCTTCTTTGTGCAACATTTTTAAGTGCTATTAATGTATCTAAATTGTTTTCAATAGCAATCCATTTGCTTGCTTCTTTTTCGCTATGAACATAAAGTTGACCTGTTGTAAAATCACCGGCTGTATTGGCAACAAATTTGCAAAGAATGCCTGGTGTTCCGTCTTCAAACATATAAACTGTTTTGTTATCGGGCATAATAACGCCACCTTCCCAACCGGCACGTCCCCAGTTGTATTGTTTTCTTATAGCTTTACCTTGTTTTGGGTCAATTTCTACAAACCAGTTTAAATTTTGGAATTTTTTAATGGTTCTGCCGTTAAAGCCCGGAAATCCGGCAGGTGTAGTAGTTCCAATAACAAAATCTGCGGTGTCTCTAAAACCTGTAAAAATTTGTGTATTGCTGTTTTGCATCCATTCTTCTGCAGTCCAAATTCTTCCATCGTCAGTAAAAATACCACCGCAATTCATACCTGTTTCACCAACTGTATTTACAAAATCAACATTAAAGAATTTTCCTGAACGACCATCGGCTAAAGTTTGAGGAATAACTTCTAAAACATTGCCTCTGTTTCTTCTTAATTTAAATACTGTCATACCTCCACCATCACCAATACTATCGTTTCTTTGGGTCATTTCGTGGTTAACGCTAACCCAACCCAAATCTCCTTGAGAAAGTTTTGCTGGGTCAGTTTCAGGAGTAAATCCAATAAAGTCGTGCCATTGTTTTGCTAATGCTCTACCGGCTGCATTACCATAATTTGCAGTTGTTTGAACCGTATCTGTTGCTCCAACGAAAATAACTTGTTGAGTTAGTGGCGATTTTGGCATCCAAACTGTTTTTTGAGACCATGAAGTGTCAATTTTAACGGGGAAGGGGATTTGCGAGAATCCTGTTAATGTCATGGTTAACATTAAACCTGATAGTAGTTGTTTTCTCATACTTTTATTTAATTAATTTGTATTACAAAACACTACTTGCATTATTATAGAATTGTTAATTTAGTTTAAATTAATTTTAATTTAATTGTTATCTGAAATATTTAATGATTTTTTTAAATATTAAATATGTTGACTTTTGTAAGGATTATCAAAATAAAAATATTAAAAACTCATAAATGAAAAAAATATTTATCGCATTTTTTTTACTTTTAAATTCAAGTTTGTTTTCTCAGGTTAAAATTACAGGAAAAGTAATTGATGCTATAAGTAATGAGCCTTTAACGGGTGTTGTTGTAGTGGTTGAAAAAAATGGAACCATAACAGGGATAACAGGTGATTTTACATTAAATATAACTGATTATAATTTTCCTTTGGTTGCCGAATTTAAAATGGTTGGTTATAATACAGAAAAAGTAACTTTCTTCAATCAACAAGCAGTAACCGTAAAGCTAACTTCATCAAATAAAATGCTCAATCAGGTAGTAGTTGCAGGGCAAAGAAGTTTGGTAAATGTTTACAGAACTACTGCAGCCACCGAAGTTATAAAGCCATATTTAATAGAAAATAAAATAACAACTAATATGAATAAGTTAGTTGATCAAATACCAAGTGTGCATGTGGTTGATGGGCAAATAAACATAAGAAGCGGAAGCGGATGGAGTTATGGCGCAGGCAGCAGGGTATTGGTTTTGCTTGATGGAATGCCATTTTTAACCGGAGATGCAGGGCAGGTGCAATGGAAATTTTTACCTATTGAAAATGTTGAACAGGTTGAAGTAATCAAAGGTGCTTCAAGCGTTTTATTTGGTTCAAGCGCACTTAACGGAATGGTAAATTTAACAACCAAACAAGCAACAGATAAACCATATACGAAAGTTAATGTATTTGCAGGCGTTTACAGCAAACCTAATGCAGGAGATGGTTTAAATTATCCTTACGCTAATTTACAAAACCAAGCAGGTTTTAATATTTTTCATGCTCAAAAATTTGGCTCAGATAAAAATAACAGCTTTAGTGTTGCTGCAAATTATTTAAACGATGAAGGTTATCGCTTTGGCGAATACGATAAACGGTTTAGATTAAATTATAACTTTAGGTTTAAACCAAAACCTAAACTAAATTACGGAATTGCAGGCGGTTTACTGCTAACAGATGGAGCCAGTTTTTTGCTTTGGAACGGAATAAAAGAAAGATACACTGCTTTGAACCGACAACAAACCATTACCAAATCAACCAATGTGTATGTTGACCCGACACTTACTTATTATACAGGTGCATTTAAGCATGATATAAAAACAAGGTTTTTACATATAAATAATGATGTAGATAACCTAACACAAAACCAGGATAACAGTTCAGATTTGCGGTATGCCGATTATCAGGTAAGCCGAAACCTAACCTATTTAAAATTGATGCTTATTGGTGGTGCTACAATGGTTTACACTACCAGTAATTCACCATTGTATAACGGTATAAATACATCGGCTAACAGGGCAATTTTTGTAAATGCCGAAAAATATTTATTAAACAATAATAAGTTAATTTTAAATGCCGGTTTACGTTATGAGTATTTTGCCATGAATGATGTTGGAGAAGCCAAGCCCGTAAGCCGATTTGGGTTAAATTACATGGCAACAAAATATACTTTTTTAAGGGCAAGTTATGGGCAAGGTTATCGTTTTCCGAGTATTGCAGAGCGTTATATAACAACAAGTGTTGGAGCATTAAATATTTTTAGCAACCCTTTTTTACAAAGCGAAACAGGTAGCAATTCCGAAATTGGTATTAAACAAGCATTTTTAATAAATGATTTTAAGGGTTTTTTTGATGTTGCCTATTTTGATATGCGATTTGATAATATGATTGAGTTTAACTTTGGTATGTGGGGCGGAACTGATTTTTTTAATTTAAATAATTTTGGTTTTAAAAGCGTAAACATAGGTAAATCTAAAATAAACGGTTTGGATTTTTCAATGGGCGCTGAAGGAAAGATTGGAGAAGTGTTGGTTCAAACATTGATGGGCTACACTTTTACAAACCCAATAATAATTGATGAAAATGCCATTTTTGCCACCGATAGTTTTGGCACAAAATACAATTTTAGGAATACACGAAGTGATAGTGTAAATGTATTAAAATACAGATTTAGGCATCTTGCAAAGGCAGATATTCAGTTTACCTATAAAAAGTTTATTTCGGGTTTTAGTATGCGCTACAATAGTTTTATACAAAACATTGATGCTGCTTTTATTTACTTAAATCCAAGCATACCCGATATTGCCTTAGGCCGAAACTATAACACAAATGGGGTATGGTTTTTTGACTTACGCTTTGGTTATAATTTTACAAGTAAAATTAATTGTAATATAGCCATATCAAACCTTTTAAACACCGAAGCCATGATGCGTCCGGCTGATATGGTTGCACCCAGACTTACAATTGTAAATTTAGGTTACAGCTTTTAATCCCACTTCAATTCCAATTCTTCTAAAACTTTGCCATTTACAATATGGCTTTCCACTATTCTTTCAACATCATGTAATTGTACATTTCCGTAGTAAGTTCCTTCGGGGTAAATTACTAGCGTTGGTCCCTTGCTGCAGGCATCAAGGCAGCCGCTTCTTTGAGCGCGTATTTTTGTATGAAGCCCTTTTTCTTTTAGCAGTTCTTTAAAACGGTTTACCAAATCCATGCCATGCTCGGCACCACAACATTTTTTACCTTCGTTTTTTTGGTTTGCACAAACAAAAATGTGTTTTTCAAATCTCATAAGTTTTTTATAATTTAATTTAAAATTTGCTTCATAGCTTTAGCCTTTAAAAGGCATTCGTTGTATTCTTCTTCTGCAATACTATCAAAAGTTATAGCCGAACCAACCATGGTATTTATATATTTTAATTGCGAGTTGTATTGCAGGCTGCGAATCACTACATTAAAATCAAAATCTCCGTTTGGCGCAAAATATCCAACTGCGCCACTGTATAATCCACGCTTAGTTGTTTCAAATTGTTCTATCAATTGCATTGCCATTACCTTGGGTGCTCCCGTCATACTGCCCATAGGGAAGGCGTTTTTAATTATTTCGGCATTGCTAATGCCATTCTTTAAGGTTCCGCTTACAGTACTTACCATTTGATGTACTTGTTTAAAGCTGTAAATGCCAAAAAGCTCGTTTACCTTAATACTGCCTGTTTTGCAACTTTTTGCCAAATCATTTCTAACCAAATCTACAATCATTAAGTTTTCGGCACGCTCTTTTTCGCTGTTAAGCAACTCGTTTATAAGTTGCAAATCTTCGTCTTCTGTTTTTCCACGTTTAATGGTGCCTTTTATGGGTTGCGAGTATATGGTATTACCGGTTTTTTTTAAAAAACGCTCAGGGCTGGCACACATTAAATAATTATTTTCATGGGCCAAATAAGCACTAAATGGAGTTGGTGAAACTGCAATAAGTTTTTTATAAGTTTCAAATGGTTCAAGCAAAACATTTTCAGCAAAAAACTCAATGCAATAATTCATTTCGTAAACATCGCCATTTATAATATGTTTTTTTATTTTTTCTACGTTTTTTATATAATCTGCTTTACTAACATTTGCACTTAATTGAATATTGTTTTTTGTGTTTGTTTTATATTTTATTGAGTTTAAAAATTCTTCTACAATTGCTTTTTCGCCTTTTATTATTTGTAAATTGTTGTTTTTTACAATACCTAGATGTAATGGAGTAAAAAATAAAAATTCCGGAAATTGTATTTTATCGGGGTTATTGCTGTGCAGATTTTCAATTTTATTTTTAAGGTCGTAACCAAAATAACCTAAAACATATTCGTTTTGGTTGTTTTGGGTTGTAATAAAATCATTCAGTTCATTCCAAAAATTATTTCCCGAAAAATTAAAACAATTTTCAATACCTATTGCAATCAGTTCATCTAAACTATTTAGGTTTAGTGCTGAGTTTATATTGTTATTTTTTAAAATAAAATTAATAATTTTTAATCAGTTTATCCTTTACAAATTGAATATTTTTTAAATTTAATTAAAAAATAGTGATATTAAATTTTTTAATAAAAATATACTCTATGTTGCCAACATTATGAATGTAAAAAAAATGTTAATTTTTATTATGTTTTTTAATATTAAAAGCATAATAGCACAAAAAACGGAAACGTTTGGCGATGCAAACTCAAAAAAAGGCTTTGGAATAGGTATTAATTTGAGTACCAATGGTATTGGTGGTCAAGTTGCTTATTCATTTCTAAACAACGGTAAGCTTAATGGAAGGCTTGAAGCTAGAACGCTAAGTTTAAAAATGAATGATTATGAAGCAGACATTAACGGAACCAAACTTGTTGCAGATGTTACGGTAAAACTTGGTTCGGTTGGAGCAATGATTGATTTTCACCCTTTTGGTAATGCGTTTAAAGTAACTGGAGGATATGCCATATTACTAAATGATATTTCAGGGTTGGCTATCACAAAAGACTCAACCAAATTTGGCGACATTTCTATTCCGCCTGATGAAGTTGGAACTATTTCATTTGGTATGAATGTAAAAGGCAGTCCTTACATTGGTATTGGCTTTGGTAGGGCTGTACCCAAAAAACGTTTCGGCTTTACTTTCGAAGTAGGCTCTTATTATACAGGTGCACCAAATGTAACTTTTAAAACTACAGGTATGCTAGAACCCACTTCGGCAAATGAACCCACACTAAGAAAAAATTTAAGCGGATTAACCTGGTGGCCGGTAATGAATTTGGGGTTCAATTTTAGACTTGGTAAAATAAATTAATTAAAAATCAAATAAATATATCATGAAAACTAAATTAACAAAAATTTTATTACTGCTATCATTTACTGCAGTAATTACACTTATTCATTCTTGCAAATTAAAAGACCCACTTGAAGGGTTTACTGTTGCTGTTAAAACCGATGTTGTATCAGCATCGCATGTATTTAGAGTTGTTGATGCAAAATCAGGTTTTTCTAAAAAAGAATTCGATAATGTAACTGTAACCTTAAGTGGCCCGGGTGCAGCTAACTTGTACGATGCCGATGGAAAAAAATCTTTTAAAATTGTACAAGGAAGAATTGGAATTTGTATTAGAAAAGGGGTAAATCCAAGCATATCAAATCCTATTGTATTTAATATGAATTTTGATATACCAGGTTACTTAACTAAAACTGAAACTTTTTCATTAACTTCTTTAATGCCTACATTTAATACAATAGCAATTGTAAACCTAAACGATTTACCATCAGGTGCATCAAAAAAAGATACTGTTATCTCTGTTCCGGTAACAGGCACTACGCAGCCTATAACAATTAGCACTGCTTCAAGCACGGGTAAGCCCGAAACTACAACAATAACCTTATTTGCAGGTACAAAATTTACTACATTAGATGGAACACCCGTAGGCGGAGAAATAACCTCACAAATTTTACATACCATACCCAAAAATTCAGAAGATTATAAAATGGGAATTAATACTCCTTTTAATACAAATTTTATTGATAAAGATGGAAATTTAATAAAGCGATTTGTTATTGAAAATGAAATGATTGATTTGAAATTTTTCGCTTCTGGAAAAGCACTATTACCGGTAAAAAATGATGGTGAAATAATTATCGAATCATACATAGGCGGAGATATTATTGCATCAATTAATCCTTTTCCTTTTCCAAGTTTAATTAATGATATTACAGGGGCAATTGCTGCAGCTACTGTTTCACAAATTTCAGCCACTTGTAATACTATCCCTATAGATGTTAATGTTATGAATTACAATCAATTTGGCAGTTTATATGAATTTAGAAAACATCAAACCAGTTTGGGAGTAGAAGTTTCATCAACGGAAATTACACCTAATGAAAACGGTACAATAAGTACCGAAATAACAGAACCAAATTGTCCAATTACAGTAAAAATTCAATACAAAAAAAGAAATGAACAAACTTGGTTAGATGCAGATATAAATGGTACTATAGGTACCATAACATTACCGCCAGAACCTGTAAATAATACATTAAAAGTTTATTTTGGAGTAAACTGTATATTGGGTCCTGTTTCAAGACCTATTTTACCCGCTGGTACTGTTGTTTATATTATTGATAATCAATTATATTTAAACACCCCTAACCCTGTTAGAGGTGGAGATTTAATATATCCGGAAGATGATGCAGTTGGTAATGTTAGATGGCAGAGATATACAGTAAAGGGTACTGAAACCAAAAATGGTAGAGTTTGGAATATTATTGAAATTCCAAAAAATGAATTACAAGCTGGTGTAACATACAGGGCATCATATTACAGAGCCTCAACAAGAGTAGATAGCGATGTAGATAACCCCGATCGCACTCCGTTAAGAGTACCTGATAATTTTGAAAGCATAAATGATATTGAATTCGAAATGGATGTTGATGATTGTAATTAATTATTAAAATAATTCCATACCAAATTGGCTTTGGCCATACCTATAAAAGAGGCAAGTTCATCAATACTTGCCTCTTTTATTTTTTTTACACTTTTTAATTCTTTTAGCAAATGGGCTGCTGTTTCGGGGCCTATGCCTTTTATTTGCTCCAACTCGGTTTGTAAGGTGTTTTTGTTTCTGCGCTTGCGGTGTGCGGTAATGCCAAATCGGTGGGCTTCGTCTCGTAGTTGTTGTATTATCTTTAAAGTTTCCGATTTTTTATCAATGTATAGTGGTAGTTCATCTTCGGGGTAGTAAAGTTCTTCAAGTTTTTTAGCTATGCCAATTACCGGAATTTTGCCATAAAGGCTTAAAGTTTTTAAGCTGTTAATGGCCGAACTCAACTGGCCTTTTCCGCCATCAATTATAATTAAATCGGGCAGGGGTGCATTTTCATCAATCATACGCTTATAGCGCCTGTATATAACCTCTTCCATGGTGGCAAAATCGTTAGGGCCTTCTACATTTTTTACATTAAAAATACGGTAGTCGGCTTTGCTGGGTTTTGCATCTTTAAAAACCACACAAGCACTAACCGGATTTGTACCTTGTAAATTGCTATTATCAAAACATTCAATATGCTTTGGCAGGCTTATAAGCCTTAAATCTTTTTGCATTTGGGTTAAAATGCGCTCGGTTTTAAGTTCGGGGTTTAGCCTTTCGTATTGCAAAATTTTATCACGCTTGTAATACAATGCATTTTTAAGGCTCAAATCAAGCAATTTCTTTTTTTCTCCGGCTTTTGGTACAGTAATGGTTATGTTTTCAAATTTCCAGTTGGGTTCAAACGGCACAATTATTTCGCGGCTTTGGCTATTGTATTGCTCGCGTACTTCGGCTATTACAAACTCAAGCAAATCGGTTTCGGTTTCATCAAATTTTTTTTTCAACTCAAAAGTTTGGGTTTGCACAATAATGCCATTGCTTACTTTTAAGTAATTTACAAATGCAAACTTTTCATCGCTAACAATGCTAAATACATCAACATCATTAGGTATGCCATTTACAATAGTTGATTTGCTTTGATAATGCTGCAAAACATCAAGTTTCTTTTTATAGTAAGCAGCTTTTTCAAACAAAAGGTTTGCAGCGGCATTATTTATTTCTTCTTTTAAATAATTTAAAACAGGTTGCAGGTTTCCTTTAAGAATATTTTTTATCTGAACCAAATTTTCTTTGTACGATGCTTCGTTTTGTTTACCAATACAAGGGGCCAGGCAATTGCCAATATCAAATTCAAGGCAGGTTTTAAATTTTCCGGCTTTTATATTATTTTCAGATAAAACATAATTACAGGTTCGCAACGGAAAAACACCTTTTATGGTATCTAAAATGGTATGCATAATGGTGCCGGATGTATATGGCCCAAAATATTCGCTACCGTCTTTTACTACATTGCGGGTATAAAATATTCGTGGAAAACGCTCGTTTTTTATTATAATGTATGGATATGTTTTATCATCTTTTAAATTTACATTAAACTTTGGCTGATGCTTTTTTATGAGGGCATTTTCAAGTAACAGCGCATCGGTTTCGGTCTCAACAAGGGTAAATTCTATTTTGGCAATTTGCTTTACCATTGCCATTGTTTTTCTATTTTCGAATTGCTGTTTTGTAAAGTAGCTGCTTACCCTTTTTTTAAGGTTTTTGGCTTTACCAATGTATAGCAATTTTCCGGCTGCATCAAAATACTTGTAAATACCCGGTCCATCGGGCAATGAATGAAAAATATTTAAATAAGCCTGATTCTGCATTTCAGGTTTTCAAAATAAGTCTAGTTTATTTAGTTATAAAAATTAAAAATTAATATGAAATTTTAATCTTTTATAAAAAAATAATATTTCGATTAATAATATTAAAAATTTACAATTTATAAGTAACAAAAAATCAATTATTTGTAAAAATAATTAAACACGTATTAATTTTAAATTAAAAATTATTTGACATTAAAATTAAAAAAAATTAAATATGCATTCACAAAACAATTATTTTATTATAATGAAAAAACAAGTACTTCACTTACAAAAAAGCTCATTAAAACTATTAAATTTAGTAGTTTTAAGCTTATTTTCATTGGGTGTTTGGGCGCAAAGTTCAACCACACCAATGTTTATTAACACCAATACAACCGGAGGTTGTAATTCGTTTCCGTTTAATAATACTGGTACCAGCAGAAAAGTACAATTTATGTACACGGCTGGGGAGTTTACCGGTGCACCGGGCGGTGCAATTAATAGAATTTGGATTAGACCTTGTACTGGTGTAACAGGAACGGTTTATAGCAATTTTAGCATTAGAATGCGTCAGGAGCCGGCTTCTGTTACAACCTTTGGTTCAGGGACATTTTTAACACCTGTACAAACTTGTTTATCTGCAAGTACATATTCGTTTACTACCACTGCTAACAATTGGTATCCTATTCCACTTACAACACCGTTTGTTTATGACCCAACCAAAACATTGATTATTGAAATTGAACACCAGTCATACTCCGGAACAGGTTTCACAATCAATCAAAGTGGTAGTGGAACAGGTAACAGAAGAATTTGGGGAGATTATCAATCTACAGCCGGTACAGCCGGTACAGCTTATGCAAATATGGGAATTGATGTTGTATCACTTGGAAACAATGATATTGGCGTTTCATCAATAGATTCTCCCGGTGTGTTTTGTGCACCAAACCAAAATATTTGGGCTACTGTAAAAAACTTTGGAAAAAATCAGGTAACAGGCTTTAATGTTCATTGGTCAATTAATGGAGTTGCTCAATCTACTATTCCATCTTTTGCTACATTAGATACCATGGGAGGCTCAGGACCTAATACCATTCAAATTCAATTAGGCAATCATACATTTTCTACCACTTCAATTACAACACTAAAAGCATGGACTTCTCAACCTAATGGTCAGGCAGATACGGTTAGGATAAATGATTCTTCAACAGTAACCAAAATTCCTGCATTTCCGGGTGGTACATATACCATTGGTGGCAGCGGGGCAAACTTCGCAACCATTGATGCGGCCGTATCTGCAATGGTAACAGGTGGTATTTGCGGGCCTGTTGTTTTTAATATTACTCCGGGAACCTATACAAGAACCACACCGTTAACTATACCCGATATTCAAGGTACAAGCCCTGTAAACACAATAACTTTTGATGGGGGTAATCCTTCAACAACAATATTTACCGGAGCAGTATCAAGTTCAGCCATGTTTTTATTTAATGCAACAAAATATTTAACTTTTAAAAATATTACGGTAACAAATACAAGTGCAACTGCACCGGGTGGTATAGGTGTTATTGGTTCAACAAGAAGAATAAATATAATTAATTGCCGTGTTAACGTGCCAATTCAATCAGGTACTTCTACTACCGGTTATGGTATAACTATCACAGGAACTGCATCTGGTGTTGGTGTATCAGCATGTTCGGCAGATAGTATTGTGCTTGACAGTAATATTATAACAGGTGGAGGATATTCTATTGTTGCTTATGGTTCAAGTAATGTTACTGCCAATAGGGGTTTGGTATTTACCAATAACATAATAAACAACTGTAATTATATGGGTGGTTATATTGCATACAACTATAACCCGATTATTTTTGATAACAATACCATTAATATGCAGGGTGGCGCTTATGGATACTATGGTTTATATTACTATTACAATTATGCAACGCATACAACAATTAGCCACAGTTTAAGAAACAATAAAATTTACAATTTTGGCGGTTATGGAATGTATATTTATTATCCAACGCAAACATCTACTACAGCAAAACTTATTGTTTATAACAATGTGCTAAGCAGTGCTACAGGTGGATCATACTATGGTTACTATGGTATATATATAGGTACTCCATCAGGTACTTATAACGCTGAAGTTTATCATAATACAGTTGCCATGAATGGTAATTCAACATCAACATCATATTCTGCTTTTTACAGCACAGGCTCAACATCTATAATTGTAAAAAATAACATTTTCGCTGTTTACGGGGGGTCTTACACTCCGGCATATTTTGCAACCAACCCTACCGGTAATGTTGTAAATTATAATTTATATTGGAATGCTTCGAACCCTTTAACCGGAAGTTTAATTTATAGAAACGGCTCATTTTTTGGCCCATCTGCTTATAAAACTGCAGCAAATGGCGGAGATTCGTCTTTTAATTCAAATCCATCGTTTGTAAACAGATTGGCTACTCCTTCTAACCTAGCTCTAACTGATGGTTGCGATGGTTTAGGAGTAAACCTAACTGCATTTGTTCCAACCGATATTAATGGTACAACCAGAAGTACTACACCAACCTTGGGTGCATACGAATTTTCAGGAGGAACAAATAATAATTTAGCTGTATTATCAATTTTAACACCTGTACCTCCAATTACTACAGGAGCTCAAGATTTAAGATTTTTAGTTAAAAATGTTGGTTCAAATACCGTAACAAGTTATAATGCAAGCTACAGACTAAACAATGGTACACCAGTTACAATTTTAATGAGTAATACACTTGCCACTTGTGCAACTGATACTCCAACCTTTACAGGTACCAATCAAATAAATTTAACTGCAACAAATAATATAGTTTGCTATACAGATGGTCCAAATTTTTCATTAGATGCTGACAGATCAAATGATACGGTTAAGGCAACTATGTTGGCTCCATTATCTGGAACATATACAGTAGGCGGTTCAAATCCTGATTTTACAACATTACAGGATGCAGTTGCAGCAATGGCAAATGGTGTAGGAGGTAATGTAATATTTGATATTAGACCTGGTACTTATACTGGTCAGGTAAAAATTACCGGACCAATACCGGGATTAACAGGCAGCAGAACAGTAACTTTTGAAGGCAATGATGCTGCAACCAGAATTATAACAGCAAATACTGTAGAAGCTGCATTTTTAATGATAAATGTTAAAAATGTAAGAGTTAGAAATTTAACTATTAACAACACAAATACCGGAAATTGTGGCGGTATTGGAGCAGTTGGCTCATCGGCTAATGATGATTGTTCTGGAATTCAAATTGTAAAATGTAGGGTTAACTTAACAATACAAACAAGTACAAATACGAATGGTTGGGGTATTAACTTTACATCACAATCAACCGGAGTTAGTACCGGAGCCATGGGCGGAGACAGTATTTTAATTGATAGTAATATTATAACAGGTGGCGCTTATGGCATTACTGTTTATGGTGCTTCAAACGATTTAAGAAACAGAGGAATTGTTATTACAAACAATAAAATAAACAACAACAATTACATGGGTGCTTACGTTGCCTACAATTACAATCCAATTATTTTTACTGGTAACGAAATAAATATGCAAGGGCAAAATTATGGTTACTATGGTTTATATCATTACTATAATTATCATAATGTTACCTCATTGGGTCATAAAATAAACAATAATATTATTAGAGGTTTTGGCGGATATGGTATGTATATTTACTATCCACAAAACTCAACCAGTGCAGGAAAAACAGATATTTATAATAACCTAGTAGTAAATCACAGCAATGGTGGAAGTTACCCCGGATATTATGCCATTTACTTGGGTTCGCCAAGTGGTGTAAGAAGGGTTGAAGCATATCATAATACCGTAATTATGTTAGGAACAGGTTCTTCTACATCTTATACTGCATTTTACAATACAGGTACCACAGAATTACACCTTAAAAATAACATTTTTGTAACAGGCTCAGGTTATACACCGGTTTATCTTGCAACAAACCCAACAGGTAATATTGTAAACTACAATATTTATTACAATACCGGTAGTCCTACATCAGGAAGTTTAATATACAGAAATGGTACATTCTTTACACCATCTAACTACAAAACCACAAACGCTGGTGGTGATAGTTCTTGGAATTTTATGCCTTCGTTTGTTAGTTCTACAAATTACGATATTACCGAAGGTTGTACCAGAGGAGTTAACTTAACATCATTTGTTCCTCAAGATATTCTTGGCCGAAACCGCTCAACAGCACCAAATCCCGGAGCTTACGAATATCCCGGAACAACTCTTGATATAACTCCTGCTCAAATATTAACTCCATCTTTCCCTGTTAGTTTAGGAACTCAGGATTTGCGTGTTTTGGTTAGAAACAATGGAACTACTACCGTTACTTTCTTCGAAATTGCCTATAGATTGAACAATGGTAACCCTGTAACTACAGCTTTTACCGGAACCCTTGCAAGTTGTGATACCGTTTCAATATTATTTACAGGTTCTAATGCAATAAATCTGACAAATCAAAACAATACACTTAGGGTTTACACTTATAATGTAAATCTTTCAACTGATTTAAATCCCAATAACGATACATTGGATACGCAATTAAATACTCCAATGACAGGAAGTTATACCATTGGTGCAACCTCTTCAGATTTTAACTCATTTACTTCTGCACTCAATGCACTTACAACTCGTGGTGCATCTGGTGAAGTAATTTTTAATGTTAGAACCGGTGTTTATAATGAACAAGTAAATATCGGAAATTATCCAGGTAATAACTTGCCCGGTACAATGGTATGGTTTAAATCTATGGCTAATCATAGAGACTCGGTTCGATTACAATGGAACTCTATATCAGGAGCCAACTATGTTGTAAGGTTCAATAATGCCTCTAGAGTTGGTTTCAGAGATATGTGGATTGCTCAGTTGGCAGGAAATACAACTTGTTACAATTTATTGTATGATGGAACAAATAATTTTGATTCAATTCATAACTGTAGAATTTCGGTTCCTGTTTACGGTGTTAATGGAACAAGTTCTACCTATACCATTTATGTGAATACCGGCTCAGGAAATGGTTTATCATGGACTAACAACCGAATAGTTGGTTCTTATTTCGGTAATTATATTTATGGTTCAAGCAGTATGCCATTAGAAAATCCTAATTTTAGTGGAAACACAGTTGATAGTATCTACTACTCGCCAATGTATTATTTATATTACACCAGATTTGCTAAAATAAATAATAATACATTCTTGCAAAGAAATCTTGGAAGTACATGTTATTTATACTGGTATTACAATGATTCTTCAGCACAGTTTAGAAACAACAGATTTGATATAAGTGCTCCGGGTTACTACCACTATTTATACTATTGGAGAAATAACACAGGATACAAAGGCATTATTGCAAACAATACATATGTCGGAAATGCATCAACTATGTATTTGTATTGGGGTGGTTATTCTCAAAATTTGGGTTTTTATCACAATACCTTTAGTACAAACTCTACTGGCGGCTATGCACCATATTTCTACAACATTAGCAGCACTAATATTGATGTTGCTAACAATGTATGCCAAAACTACAGCACGGGTCATGCTGCGGGATTCTATCAAAACGTTGGAATAACATCTGATAATAACAGTTATTTTACCAATGGATCAAACTTAATATACAGAGGTACACCTGCTGGTAGCTTTGCTTCTTTACCACTTTGGAAAGCAGCAGCACCGGGTTTGGATAGCAATTCAATTCAATACCGACCAGGTTTAACTGCCAATATGAATCCTATACCAAATGTTAACGATACAGCAGTATGGAGTATTCATGCCAGAGGTAAATTTTTAACCGATGTAACAACTGACATAAACGGAAATCCTCGCAGCACTTCTAATGCAACCGGTGCACCAGATTTAGGAGCGTTTGAATTTTTTCCAACATCATTACCTCCTTTATGTACACCAGTTCCTGCTGTACCTGCTGCCGGTATAACTCAAGCATTTTTATTTGGAACTGATACAGTTTGTACGGTAGAATATGATCAGTTTGCTTTAGCACCAGCTTCATTAAGTGTTCGTCAATACACAGGTACAGTTCCTCCGCAAATAGGTTCTGCAACAAACTATCCAACATTTTATGTAAGTGCACAAGCACCTGCCGGTTTTTACGGATTTAATTTTAACCTAAGATACAAAGACAACTGGATAGGTACTATAACAAGTGAAGCTGATTTAAAATTGGCTCATAAAACAACAACAAATCCTTGGATGGTTTACCAATTTACAAGTACTGTTAATACTATAAGAAACAATATTAACAGCACCTTTATGAATGATTTTGGATTAATGACCGGTGCTGACAATAACTCACCATTACCGGTAAAATTAACTCGCTTTGTAGGAGTAAAAGACCAAAATAATGCAATATTAAATTGGCAAACAGCAACCGAAAGAAACAGCAGCCATTTTGTAGTTGAGCGTTCTTTTGATAGAAACAGATTTGAACCAATTTCTAGAGTTACTGCTGCTGGCAATAGTGATGCTTTAAGAAGTTATAATTTTACTGATGCTGGTGTATTTAACAGAAGTGTAAATGTTGTTTATTACAGATTGAACATGGTTGATAGAGATGGTTCAAAAGAATATAGCAATATAGTTGCAATAAGAAACAATGCTGTAGAAAGAAATATAGCAAGCATACACCCAAATCCTTTTGTAAATGAATTTAATGTTGAGTTTGCAGAAAAAGGAGATTACCACATTGAAGTATTTGATGTAACTGGTAAATTAATGTTCGCTAAAAATCTAGTAGATGTTACAGAAACCAACATTGATGAAATTTCAGGGTTTAAATCTGGAGTTTACTTTGTAAACATCAATAATACACAAACAATTAAAGTACTGAAGCAGTAATCTTATCAATTTAAGTTTAGTTTAAAAAAGCGACCGAAGTATTTTCGGTCGCTTTTTTTTTATATTCACTTGTATTTATAATTTTTCCACATATATTTGCAGCCCATTTTAAGTGGAACTGTAAAGACTGATGGTTATATTGCAAAACAATAACCCGCTCAGCATTAAATATTTAAAGTATTTTTTGTAAGCTTCTTGTTTTGCATCTTTTATAACACTACCTTTGCCGTCCCAAAAATTTTAGAAAAAACAGATTAACAGCTAAATATGCCTACTATACAACAGTTAATACGTAAAGGTAGAACAGAGGTGGTTACCAAAAGTAAATCGCCAGCACTTGATTCTTGCCCTCAACGCAGAGGCGTTTGTACTCGTGTTTACACTACAACTCCTAAAAAGCCAAACTCAGCAATGCGTAAAGTTGCAAGGGTACGTTTAACAAATCAAAATGAAATAAACGCATATATACCGGGAGAAGGACATAATTTACAAGAACACTCAATTGTACTTGTAAGAGGCGGAAGGGTTAAAGATTTACCGGGTGTTCGCTATCACATTGTTCGTGGTGCACTTGATACAGCCGGTGTTGACGGACGTAAACAACAACGTTCAAAATATGGTACAAAACGTCCAAAACCAGGGCAAGCACCTGATCCAAAAGCTAAGAAGAAATAATTTATAGCGTAATAAGCAAAATATAATGAGAAAAACCAGAGCTAAAAGACGCATATTGTCACCTGACCCAAAATTTAACGATGTACTTGTTACACGTTTTGTAAATAATATGATGTGGGGTGGTAAGAAGAATACTGCATTTACAATATTTTACAGTGCGTTAGACAAAGTTGAAGCCAAAACACAAGAACGTGGTTTGGATGTTTGGAAAAAAGCACTTAACAATGTAATGCCATCGGTTGAAGTAAAAGCACGCAGGGTTGGTGGTGCAACATTTCAAATTCCTTTAGAAGTTCCGGCTGAAAGAAAAATAACAGTTGGAATGAAATGGCTAATAAGATATGCCAGAATGAGAGGAGAAAAATCAATGGCAGATAAACTGGCCGGAGAAATAATTGCAGCCTCAAAAAATGAGGGTGCTGCAGTTAAAAAACGTGAAGATACACACAAAATGGCAGAAGCTAACAAAGCATTTTCACACTTTAAACTTAGCTAAGAAACAAAAAATATGTCTCGCGATTTAAAATATACAAGAAACATTGGCATTGCTGCCCATATTGATGCCGGTAAAACAACTACTACCGAGCGAATATTATATTATGCCGGTGTTAACCACAAAATTGGAGAAGTGCATGATGGAGCTGCTACAATGGACTGGATGGTTCAAGAGCAAGAACGTGGTATTACCATAACATCTGCTGCAACAACCGTTTTCTGGAACTACAGAGGCAATAAATATCATATTAATATTATAGATACTCCCGGACACGTTGACTTTACCGTTGAGGTAAACCGTTCATTACGTGTGTTGGATGGATTGGTATTTTTATTTTCGGCTGTTGATGGTGTTGAACCTCAGTCAGAAACGAACTGGAGATTAGCAAATAACTATAACGTACCTCGTATCGGATTTGTAAATAAAATGGACCGTGCAGGTGCTGATTTTCTTGCTGTTTGCAAACAAGTTCGCGAAATGCTTGGAAGCAACGCTATTCCATTACAATTACCAATAGGTGCCGAAGATAATTTCCGTGGAGTTGTTGATTTAATAAACTTCCGTGGTATGATATGGAATGAGCATGATAAAGGGATGACCTACGAAGTAGTTGACATTCCTGCAGATATGCTTGATGAAGCTACCGAATGGAGAGAAAAATTACTAGAAGCAGTTTCAGAGTATGATGATAAATTGATGGAAAAATTCTTTGATGACCCATCATCTATTACTGAACGTGAAATATTAGATGCACTTCGCCCTGCAACCATTGATATGAAAATTGTTCCTATGGTTTGTGGTTCATCTTTCAAAAACAAAGGTGTTCAAACCATGCTCGATTTGGTAATGGAATTAATGCCAAGTCCGGTTGACAGAGAGTATATCAAAGGAACTAATCCTAATACTGGAGAAGAAATTCAAAGAAAACCAACTTATGACGAACCATTTTCGGCTTTGGCATTTAAAATAGCAACTGATCCATTTGTAGGCCGATTAGCGTTTATGCGTGTTTATAGTGGTATGCTTGATGCAGGTTCGTATGTTCAAAACATGCGCAGCGGTAACAAAGAACGTATATCAAGAATATTCCAAATGCACGCCAATAAACAAAATCCTATCGAAAAGTTGGGTGCCGGTGACATTGGTGCAGCTGTTGGATTTAAAGATATTAAAACCGGAGATACGCTTTGTGATGAGAAGCATCCTATCGTTCTTGAGGCAATGGTTTTCCCTGAACCTGTTATTGGTTTAGCGGTTGAACCAAAAACCCAGGCAGATAGTGATAAATTGGGTATGGCATTAGCTAAATTAGCAGAAGAAGATCCAACATTCCGTGTTCATACTGATGAAGATACGGGTCAAACAGTAATTTCGGGTATGGGAGAATTACACCTTGAAATTATTGTTGACAGGTTGAAAAGAGAATTTAAAGTAGAATGTAATCAAGGTGCTCCACAGGTTTCATACAAAGAAACCATTACAGTACCTGTTCAGCACAGAGAAGTTTATAAAAAGCAAACCGGTGGTCGTGGTAAATTTGCCGATATACAATTCGAATTAATACCCGGAGATCCTGAGAAAAAAGGTTTGGAATTTGTGAATGAGATTGTGGGTGGTGCAATACCAAAAGAATATATTCCTGCTATACAAAAAGGTTTTGAGCAAGCCATGAACAATGGTGTGCTGGCAGGCTATGCAGTAGAAAGTTTAAAAGTAAGACTATTTGATGGTTCATTCCACGCAGTTGACTCTGACTCGCTTTCGTTTGAAATTGCTGCTAAAATTGGTTTCAAAGAAGCAGCTCGTAAAGCAAATCCTGTATTGCTTGAACCTATAATGAAGCTTGAGGTTTTAACACCGGAAGAAAATATGGGTGATGTAATTGGAGATTTAAACAAACGCAGAGGACAATTAGAAGGTATGGATAGCCGTGCGGGGTCGCAGGTTGTAAAAGCAAAAGTTCCATTAGCAGAAATGTTCGGTTATGTAACACAACTAAGAACCTTAACTTCAGGAAGAGCAACAAGTACAATGGAGTTTAGCCATTATGCAGAAGCTCCGAAAAATGTTCAGGAAGAAGTTTTAGCAAAAGTAAACGGAAAGGCAAAAGCTTAATATTATGGTAAGCCAAAAAATAAGAATAAAATTAAAATCGTTTGATCACAATCTGGTTGATAAATCAGCCGAGAAAATTGTGAAAACAGTAAAAGCGACCGGTGCGGTTGTTAGTGGTCCAATTCCATTGCCAACACAAAAAAGAATTTATACGGTTCTTCGTTCGCCACACGTAAATAAAAAAGCAAGAGAGCAATTTCAATTGTGTTCATATAAAAGAATGTTAGACATATACAGTTCAACTGCTAAAACAGTTGATGCTTTAATGAAACTTGAATTGCCAAGTGGTGTAGATGTAGAAATAAAAGTTTGATAACGCTTAAAAAGAGCTAAACATGTCAGGATTAATAGGAAAAAAAATAGGAATGACGAGTATTTTCGATAAAGCAGGTAAAAAAGTAGCCTGCACAGTTATCGAAGTTGCTCCAAATGTTGTAACCCAGGTAAAAACTGCCGAAAAAGATGGGTATAAATCTGTTCAATTAGCCGCAATTGAACGAAAAGAGAAAAACACATCTTCTGCAGCAATGGGAATATTTAAGAAAGCTAATACAACCGCAAAACAAAAATTAGCTGAATTTAAAGGATTTGAAAAAGAATTAAATCTTGGAGAAACCATCGGAGTAGATATGTTTGAAGAAGGAGAATTTGTTGATGTTGTAGGTACTTCTAAAGGAAAAGGCTTTCAAGGTGTTGTTAAACGTCATGGCTTTAGCGGTGTTGGTATGCAAACACACGGTCAGCATAACAGACTAAGAGCGCCAGGTTCATTGGGTGCCTCATCTGATCCTTCTCGTGTAATGAAGGGCATGAGAATGGCAGGCCGTACCGGAGGTAAACGCATCAAAATGACTAACCTTGAGGTTTTAAAAGTACATAAAAACGAAAACCTTTTGGTTGTAAAAGGATCAGTTCCAGGTCATAATGGTTCAATTCTATTAATTGAGAAGTAAAATGGAAGTAGTAGTATATAACATAAACGGTTCAGAAACCGGCAGGAAAATAAGCCTGAAAGAAGAAGTTTTTAATATTGAACCTAATGATCATGCTATATACCTTGATGTAAAGCAATATTTAGCAAATCAGCGTCAAGGTACACATAGTGCAAAAGAAAGAAGTGTTGTAAGCGGTTCTACCAAAAAACTTCACAGGCAAAAAGGAACAGGCGGTTCAAGAAAAGGTAGTATAAAAAGTGGAACCTTTGTTGGTGGTGCAAGAATTCATGGCCCAAGACCACGCAATTACAGTTTTAAATTAAATAAAAAAGTAAAACAACTTGCCCGCAAATCTGCATTGGCATACAAAGTTCAATCTAACGATTTAACTGTGATTGAAAACTTTAGCATGGAAACTCCAAAAACTAAAAATTATTTGTCAATGCTTAATAGCTTAAATATTGCCAATAATAAAAGCCTTTTGGTTTTACCTGATTACAACGAAACAATTTTAAAATCAGGCAGAAATCTACCAAAAGCGAGAATTATGGCAGCAAAGGATTTAAGTACTTATGACATTTTAAATGCCGATAAACTGGTATTGGTTGAAAATTCGGTTGAAGTTATTGAAAACATTTTAAACAAGGCATAAATTATGAGCATATTAAAAAGGCCTTTAATAACAGAAAAATTTACAGCATTAGCAGAAAAGCTAAAAAAATACAGTTTTGAAGTTGATAAAAAAGCAACCAAAGACGATATTAAAAAAGCTGTAGAAAAATTATATGGTGTTAATGTAGTAAATATAAACACCATGATACAATCCGGAAAAACAAAAACCCGCTACACCAAAAAAGGGATTTTTACCGGAAGAAAACCAACAATTAAGAAAGCAATCGTAACATTAGAAGAAGGTCAAGAAATTGACTTCTTTAAAAACGTATAAGTATAATGGGAATTAGAAAATTAAAACCGGTAACTCCAGGCACTCGATTTAGGGCAGTTAATACTTTTGAAGAGTTAACTCCAGGCTACAAAGTAGAGAAATCATTGGTAGTAAGCCTAAAAAAATCTGGCGGACGAAACAATAGTGGAAAAATGACCATGAGGTACATTGGTGGTGGTCATAAAAGATTGTATCGTTTAATTGATTTTAAAAGAAATAAACACGGTATAGAAGCAACTGTTGATTCAATTCAGTACGATCCGAACAGATCAGCCAGAATTGCATTGCTTAACTATGCAGATGGTGAAAAAAGATATATTCTTGCTCCTAAAGGCCTTGAAGCTGGTATGAAAGTTATAAGCGGGCCGGGTGTTTCGCCTGATTTGGGAAATGCATTACCATTAGCTGAAATACCATTAGGCTCAACTATACATAACATAGAATTGTTACCTGGCAAAGGTGGAAAATTGGTTAGAAGTGCAGGTAGTTTTGCACAACTGTTAAATAGAGACGGAAAATATGCCGTAATAAAGCTTGCAAGCGGAGAAACTCGTTTAATTCTTGCGGCTTGTTATGCAACAGTTGGTCAGGTTTCAAACCCTGACAATATACTTGAAAGAAAAGGAAAAGCAGGAGCCACGAGGTGGATTGGCCGCAGACCAAGAAACAGAGCAGTTGCAATGAACCCGGTTGATCACCCGATGGGCGGTGGTGAAGGTCGTGCATCAGGAGGTCATCCCCGTTCAAGAAAAGGCTTAAAAGCTAAAGGTTACAAAACCCGTACTCCAAAAAAATATTCAAACAGGTTTATAATAGAAAAACGTAAGAAATAGATATGGCGCGTTCACTTAAAAAAGGTCCTTTTGTAGATGTAAAACTTGAGAAAAAAGTTTTCGCTATGAATGATGCTAAAAAGAAAACAGTAATTAAAACCTGGAGTCGCAGGTCAATGATTACTCCTGATTTTGTTGGACATACTTTTGCAGTTCATAACGGTAATAAATTTATTCCGGTATATGTAACCGAAAATATGGTAGGCCACAAACTTGGAGAATTTGCTCCAACACGTACATTTAAGTCGCACCCTGTTAAGAAAGATTAAAAAAATGGAAGCAGTAGCTAAATTAAATAATTGCCCTACATCGCCACGCAAAATGAGACTTTTGGCCGATTTGATTAGGGGTAAAAAGGTTGAGGAAGCATTTAATATATTAAGATTTAATGCCAAAAAAGAAAATTCGCACAGATTGGAAAAATTGCTTAGAAGTGCAATTGCTAACTGGCAACAAAAAAACGAAGGCATTAACGTAGAAGACAATATGTTGTTTGTAAAAACAATATTTGTTGATGGTGGTGCTATGCTAAAACGTATCTCTCCGGCTCCTCAGGGAAGAGCTTACAGGGTTCGTAAAAGATCGAACCACGTTACTTTGGTAGTTGATACTTTGGTTCAAAACTCACCAGAAGTTGAAATTGAAACTGAAACACAAAACAGCGAAACTGAATAATAAATAAATAATGGGACAAAAAGTAAACCCTATAGGATTAAGATTAGGCATTATCAGAGGCTGGGAAAGCAACTGGTATGGTGGAAAAAACTTTGCCGACAAGTTAATTGAAGACGAGAAAATTAGAAATTACCTAAAAGCCCGTATTCAAAAAGGCGGTATGTCTAAAATTATAATTGAGCGTACCATTAAACGTATAATTATAACAATTCATACAAGTCGTCCGGGCATAGTTATTGGCAAAGGTGGAACCGAAGTTGATAAAATAAAAGAAGAGATTAAAAAGTTAACCAAAAAAGATGTTGCTATAAACATTTTTGAGATTAAAAGACCGGAGTTGGATGCAACATTGGTTGCAGAAAGTATAGCAAACCAAATTGAAGCTCGTGTATCATATAAAAGAGCTATTAAAATGGCGATTGCATCAACCATGAGAATGGGTGCCGAAGGTATAAAAGTTATGGTTAGCGGAAGATTAGCCGGATCAGAGATGGCACGTTCAGAGTCTTACAAAGAAGGAAGAACACCATTACATACACTAAGAGCCGATATAGATTATGCAATTGTTGAAGCTTTAACTGTTTATGGTAAAATTGGTGTTAAAGTTTGGATTTGTAAAGGCGAAGTTTATGGTAAAAGAGACTTATCTCCTAACATAGCCTCATCTTTTGACAAGCAAAGTGCCAGTGGATCAAATCAAAGAGGTGGTGGACGTGACAGAGGAGATAGAAGAGGTGGAGATAGAAGAGATAACAACAGAGATAATAAAAGACCAAGAAGAAATAAATAATAAAAAGTAAAACTGTAAAACATGTTACAGCCTAAAAAAACCAAATATAGAAAACAACAGAAAGGTAGAGTAAAGGGCAATGCCAGCCGTGGTTATACTTTGGCATTTGGTTCTTTCGGTATAAAAGCACTCGATACCTGCTTTTTAACTTCAAAACAATTAGAAGCAGCTCGTGTAGCTTTAAATCGTTACATGAAACGTGAAGGACAAGTTTGGATTAGGGTTTTCCCTGATAAGCCAATGACCAGAAAACCTGCCGAAGTAAGGATGGGTAAAGGTAAGGGAGCACCCGAATTTTGGGTAGCAAGATGCAAACCCGGAACCATAATTTTTGAAGCAGACGGAGTTCCAGAAGCTGTAGCAAAAGAAGCTATGCGTTTAGCTTCTCAAAAATTACCGGTTATTACAAAATTTGTTGTTAAACCCGAATATTCAGAATAAAAATGAAAAATAGCGAAATTAGAGAATTATCGGATAAAGAATTGGTGGCTCGCATTGCCGAAGAAAAAGTTGCTTTAACAAAATTAATGCTTAACAATGCAGTTTCGCCATTAGAAAATACAAATGTTGTAAAAAACAACAGAAGACTTATTGCACGTTTGTTAACCGAAAAAAGAAAGCGTGAATTAACCAACGCATAATAAAAAAATTATGGAGAATATTGAAGTAAATACGCAAGAGCAGCCAACAGAAAGAAATGCCAGAAAAGTAATTATTGGCAAAGTAGTTAGCAACAAAATGCAAAAAACTATTGTGGTTGCTGTTGAAAGAAAAGTTAAACACCCGATGTATGGTAAGTTCATTAAAATGACATCGAAGTTTAAAGCCCATGACGAAAAAAACGAATGCGGAATAAATGATATAGTGAAGTTAATGGAAACCCGTCCGCTTAGTCGTGAAAAGCGTTGGAGGTTAGTAGAAATAATTGAAAAAGCTAAATAACAATGATACAGCAGGAAACAAGATTAAAAGTAGCAGATAACAGCGGTGCAAAAGAGGTATTATGCATCCGCGTATTGGGCGGAACAGGCAGAAGATACGCCTCGGTTGGCGACAAGATTGTGGTAAGTGTAAAAACTGCTTTACCCGGTGGTGGCGTTAAAAAAGGCGCTGTTAGCAAAGCTGTTGTTGTAAGAACAAAGAAAGAAGTTCGCAGGCCTGATGGTTCATACATAAGATTTGATGATAATTCTTGTGTATTGCTAAATGCTCAGGACGAGCCGAGAGCAACCCGTATTTTTGGTCCTGTTGCACGTGAACTTAGGGAAAAACAATATATGAAAATAGTTTCATTAGCACCGGAGGTATTATAAAATATGGAAAGAAATTTTAACAAACAGGCAAAACTACATATCAAAAAAGGTGATATGGTTCTTGTTTTAGCCGGAGATGATAAGGGTAAAAAAGGCAGAGTGGTTGAGGTAATTACCAAAACTAACCGCGCTATTGTAGAAGGAGTAAATATTGTTAGCCGTCATACAAAACCGAATGCCCAAAACCAAAATGGTGGCATTATTAAAAAAGAAGCTCCGGTTCATATTTCAAATTTACAAGTTATAGATAATGCCGGAAACCCAACACGTATAGGCAGAAAGCTTAACGAAAAAGGTAAATTACAAAGGTATTCAAAAAAATCGGGAGAGTTTTTAAACTAATATTATGTACACACCACGATTAAAAGAAAAATATAAATCTCAGGTAATACCTGCATTAAAAGAAAAATTTAATTATAAAAACATGATGCAGGTTCCGGTTCTTGAAAAAATTTGTATCAATCAAGGTATTGGTGCTGCAGTTGCCGATAAAAAGTTGGTTGATCAAGCTGTTGAGGAATTAACGTTGATTGCGGGACAAAAGGCTGTTCCAACCAAATCTCGTAAAGCTATCTCAAACTTTAAATTGAGAGAGAATATGCCTATTGGTACAAGAGTAACATTACGTGGCGACCGCATGTACGAATTTCTTGACAGGTTGATTTCTATATCATTACCAAGGGTTAGAGATTTTCAAGGCTTGAACCTAAAAGGTTTTGACGGAAGAGGAAATTATAATATGGGCGTAACTGAACAGATTATTTTTCCTGAAATAAATATTGATAAAGTAAATAGGATAAATGGTATGGATATAACATTTGTTACATCCGCCAAAACCGATGAAGAATGTATGGCATTGTTAAAAGAGTTTGGTTTACCATTTAAAAAACAATAAATATAAATAATGGCAAAAGAATCAGTAAAAGCACGTCAGCGTAAACGCGAAAAATTGGTTGCACAATTTGCAGCCAAAAGAGAAGCTTTAAAAAAAGCAGGCGATTATGCGGCACTTCAAAAATTACCAAGAAATGCTTCTCCTGTTAGGTTAAAAAACAGATGCAAAATTACCGGTCGTCCGAAAGGATATATGGGTGATTTTGGAATTTGCAGAAACCAATTCAGAGAATTAGCCAATATGGGTAAAATTCCCGGGGTAACAAAAGCAAGTTGGTAATATTTTTGTAATTGGGCAAAAAATTTATATATTTGCCCCCCATTTTAAATAAAAAAAACCTTAGCCGGAAAGAGAAAGCCTTGGCTAACTACCGGCAAGAAAAATAAAATTATATGACAGATCCAATATCAGATTACTTGACAAGGCTACGCAACGCGATTAAAGCAAATCATCGTATCGTAGAAATTCCTTCATCTAAATTAAAGAAGGAAATAACAAGAGTATTGCATGAAAAAGGCTACATCTTAAACTATAAATTTGAAGATGTAGAAAATCATCAAGGAACAATTAAAATAGCACTAAAGTATCATCCGGTAACTAAAACTCCAGCAATTAAAAAATTGGAGCGAATAAGTCGTCCCGGTTTAAGACAATATGCCGGAATGGCCAATATGCCAAGGGTTATAAATGGTTTAGGTATTGCCATACTAACAACTTCAAAAGGTGTAATGACCGATAAAGAAGCAAGAAAATACAATGTTGGTGGTGAAGTATTGTGTTACGTTTATTAATAGGAGGTAAAAAAGATGTCAAGAGTAGGAAAAGCACCAATAACAATACCAGCAGGAGTTAACGTTACAGTATCGAATGGAAACGTAATAACTGTTAAAGGTCCAAAAGGCGAATTAAAACAAGCCATAGACCCCGATATTAAAATAAACATTGAAAACAATACCATTAACGTAACAAGGCCAACAGACCAAAAACGCCACAAAGCCATGCATGGTTTATACAGAGCATTAATAAACAATATGGTTAATGGTGTTACAAATGGCTACAAAACCTCACAAGAATTAGTTGGCGTTGGTTATAAAGCCCAAGCAGATGGTCAAATACTTGATTTGATTTTAGGGTATTCACATCATGTGTATTTTGAGATTCCAAAAGAATTAAAGGTAACAGCAACACAAGAAAAAGGTAAAAACCCTATCATTACATTAGAGGGTGCAGATAAACAATTAATTGGTCAGGTTGCTGCCAAAATCCGTTCGTTAAGAGCTCCTGAACCTTATAAAGGTAAAGGTATCAAATTTGTAAATGAGGCATTAAGAAGAAAAGCAGGTAAAACAGCTTCTAAATAAAAATTAGAGTTATGTTAATAAAATCAGAAAGAAGACTTAAATTAAGAAAAAAAATTCGCAGCCGTATTTCAGGAACTGCAGAAAGACCTCGTTTGTCTGTATTTAGAAGTAACTCTCAAATATATGCCCAACTTATAGATGACGTTGTGGGAAAAACTTTAGTTGCAGCTTCATCTAGAAGTATTAGTGAAAAGGCAACAAAAGTAGATATTGCTAAAATTGTAGGGAAAAATTTAGCAGAAAAAGCCTTGGCTGCAGGAATAAATACCTGCGTATTCGATAGAGGGGGTTATTTATATCATGGCAGAGTAAAATCGTTAGCAGACGGTGCTCGCGAAGGAGGGTTAAATTTTTAATTAGAAAAATATTATGTCAACAGCAAACATAAAAAAAGTAAAATCAAGCGAAATAGAGCTTAAAGAAAGAGTAGTTGCCATTAATAGGGTTGCAAAAGTTACCAAAGGTGGACGAACTTTCAGCTTTTCGGCTTTGGTTGTAGTTGGTGATGGCAACGGTATTGTTGGCCATGGTTTGGGAAAAGCAAACGAAGTAACAGACGCAATACAAAAAGGTATAGATGATGCAAAAAAGAATCTTGTAAAAGTACCTGTATTGAAGGGAACTGTTCCTCATGATCAAACCGGAAAATTTGGTGGAGGAAGAGTATTTTTAAAGCCTGCATCTCACGGAACAGGTGTAATAGCTGGTGGTGCTATGCGTGCAGTTTTAGAAAGTGCTGGTGTTACCGATGTATTGGCAAAATCAAAAGGATCATCAAATCCTCACAATGTGGTAAAAGCTACAATAAATGCCATGTTAAATATGCGTGATGCTTACACAATTGCACAACAAAGAGGTATGTCGCTTAAAAAAGTATTTAATGGAGGAGAGTAATCATGTCAAAAATTAAAATAACTCAGGTAAAAAGTACTATTGATAGAGAAGAAAGTCAAAAAAGAACTATCAGAGCTTTGGGTTTCACTAAGCTGAACCAAACCATAGAAGTTGAGGCTACTCCACAAATACTTGGCATGGTAAAAAAAGTGAATCATTTGATAAAAGTTGAACAAGCGTAAAAACAAAGAAAAATGAAATTACACACATTAAAACCTGCAGAAGGTTCAGTAATAAAAGAAGGAAAAAGAGTAGGTAGAGGTGAAGGAAGCGGAAAAGGTGGTACAGCTGCACGCGGACATAAAGGTGCCGGATCAAGATCGGGAACTTCTACAAAAAGAGGTTTTGAAGGTGGTCAAATGCCTTTATACAGAAGAATTCCAAAATTTGGTTTCAAAAATCCCGGCAGAGTGGAATATGCTCCCATAAATTTAGATGTTTTGCAAGAATTGGCCGAAAGTAAAAATATAACAGTTATTAATAAAGAAGTACTATTAGCAAATGGTCTTGTTGGAAAGCATGCTCTTGTAAAGATACTAGGACGTGGTGAAATAAAATCGGCATTACAAATAACAGCTAATGCTTATTCGGCAGCTGCCCAAAAGGCAATTGAAGCCGTTGGCGGAACCATAACAAAAGAAACCAAATAACACAACAAGCTAAACCGTGAAGAAAATATTAGAAACCATACAAAATATTTATCGTATCGAAGAACTTAGATTCAAACTGGCAACAACAGCATTGCTATTAATTGTGTATAGGTTTGGCACATATGTAACATTACCCGGTGTTGATCCTAATATGCTTCAGGGTAGCCAACAACAAGCATCAGATGGAATATTTGGATTGATAAATATGTTTGCCGGTGGTGCATTTGCACGTGGTTCAATTTTTGCCTTAGGTATCATGCCGTATATCTCTGCATCCATTGTGGTTCAGTTGTTAACAATGGCAGTTCCTACATTTCAAAAACTACAAAAAGAAGGCGAAGAAGGAAGAAGGCAGATAAATCAATTTACTCGTTATTTAACAATTGCAATTACAGCGGTTCAATCAATTGGCTTTTTAATAAATTTAAAATCTGAAAACCCGGGGGCCATTATTTCATTAACAAATCCGGCTTATATGAGCGACTTTATGTTTATGCTAAGCTCGGTTGTTATATTAACCAGCAGCACCATGTTTATTTTGTGGCTTGGAGAAAGAATTACAGAAAAGGGAATAGGTAATGGCGTTTCATTAATTATTATGATTGGAATTATAGCTCGCTTGCCTTTTGCTTTAAAAGATGAGTTCAACTTTAAATTATCTGAAAGCGGGGGTGGATTGGTAATATTTTTAGTGGAGTTAGCTGCTTTATTTGCTGTTGTATTACTAACCATAATGTTGGTTCAAGGTACAAGAAGAATTCCGGTACAATATGCCAAAAAGATAGTTGGAAGCCGCCAATATGGTGGGGTAAGGCAATATATACCATTAAAAGTAAATGCTGCGGGTGTAATGCCCATAATTTTTGCTCAGGCATTAATGTTTTTACCTAGTACGGTTATGCAGTTTTTTCCAAATTACGAATCAGTTCAAGGAATTATGGCTGCTTTTGTTAATCCAATGTCTTTTGCATATAATCTTACATTTGCATTATTAATTATTTTATTTACATATTTTTATACATCTATTTCGGTTAATTCAAATCAAATTGCTGATGATATGAAAAGAAATGGTGGATTTATTCCAGGGGTAAAACCTGGCAAATCAACTGCCGATTTTATAGATGGAGTTCTTTCAAGAATTACATTACCGGGTTCAATATTTTTAGCAGTTGTTGCTATTTTACCTTCAGTAGCCAATATGTTAAATGTAAACAGCCAATTTGCTCAGTTTTATGGAGGAACTTCATTGTTAATTTTAGTTGGTGTGGTTTTAGACACGTTACAGCAAATTGAAAGTCATTTATTGATGAGGCATTACGATGGCCTGATGAAATCGGGTAGAATTAAAGGAAGAAGTGCTGTAGGAGGAGCAGCCTAAAAGATTATTGCTGAAGATAAAATTTTTTTTATCTTTGCAACCCTTTTATAAAATTATGGCGAAACAAACGCTTATAAAACAAGATGGAACAATAACTGAATCCCTATCAAACGCAATGTTTAGGGTTCAACTGGAAAATGGCCATGAAATTATTGCTCACATCAGTGGTAAAATGAGAATGAACTACATTAAAATTTTACCAGGCGATAAGGTTTCGGTTGAAATGTCGCCATACGACTTAACCAAAGGAAGGATAACATACAGATATAAATAAACGGCAAAATGAAAGTAAGAGCATCCGTAAAAAAGCGCAGTGAAGACTGCATTATTGTAAAGCGTAAAGGAAAGGTTTACGTTATTAATAAAAAGAATCCAAAGTTTAAACAACGTCAAGGGTAATAATATAATATGGCTCGTATATCAGGTATAGATTTACCAAAAAACAAAAGAGGCGAAATTGGCCTAACCTACATCTTCGGTATAGGAAGGTCAACTGCACAACAAATTTTAACAGAATGTGGAATTGACTTTAATAAAAAAGTTCAAGACTGGAATGACGAGGAACTAAATGCAATTCGTAAGTACATTACAGATAACATTACTGTTGAAGGAGAATTAAGGTCTGAACGCCAGCTTAACATAAAAAGGCTTTTGGACATTGGATGCTACAGAGGTTTGAGGCACAGAAAAGGTTTACCGGTAAGAGGTCAAAGAACCAGAACAAACTCAAGAACCAGAAAAGGTAAACGTAAAACAGTTGCAGGTAAAAAGAAAGTTACTAAATAATAATAGATAAAATGGCAAATACAAAAAAGGTAACTAAAAAAAGAGTTGTTTCGGTTGATGCTCACGGTCAGGCGCACATCAAAGCAACGTTTAATAATATTATCATATCTATAACCAATTCGGCAGGGCAGGTAGTTTCATGGGCTTCAGCTGGAAAAATGGGTTTTAGAGGTTCAAAAAAGAACACGCCTTATGCTGCCCAAACTGCAGCCAGCGATTGCGCTAAAGTAGCAGTTGATTTAGGTATGAAAAAAGTAGATGTTTTTGTTAAAGGTCCTGGTTCAGGTCGCGAGTCGGCAATTAGAACTTTGCAAGCAGCTGGTTTAGATGTTTTGTCAATAACAGACATCACTCCTTTGCCTCATAATGGTTGCAGGCCACCAAAAGCACGTAGGGTTTAATTTTTAAATATAATTTTTTAAATGGCAAGATATATAGGTCCTAAATCAAAAATTGCAAGACGCTTCAGAGATCCAATATTTGGTCCTGACAAGGTTTTGGATAAAAGAAACTATCCTCCCGGACAACACGGATCTTCTCGTAAAAGAAGCAAACCTACTGAATACGCAATTCAGCTTGGCGAAAAACAAAAAGCTAAATACACTTATGGTGTACTTGAGCGCCAATTCTACAAAACATTTGAATTAGCAAGCAGAAAGAAAGGTATTACAGGTGAAAACTTGTTAAAATACCTAGAATCAAGATTAGATAATACTGTTTTTAGAATGGGAATTGCCAAAACACGCTCTCAGGCACGTCAGTTGGTATCTCACAGGCACATTTTGGTTAATGGTAAGTTATGTAATATAGCTTCATATTTACTTAAGCCCGGAGACATAGTTCAAGTTAGGGAAAAATCTAAATCATTAGAGGTAGTAACCAATAATATTTCATCATCAAACGCTAAAAAATACAATTGGGTTAGTTTTGATGAAAATACAATGACAGGTACCTTCCTGGCTTATCCGGAGAGAGACCAAATACCTGAAAACATTAAAGAACAATTAATCGTAGAATTATACTCTAAATAAAAAATAAAAAAAGTAAATGGGTATCCTTGCATTTCAAAAACCTGATAAAGTTATCATGCATAAAGAAACTGACTTTTTTGGTCAGTTTGAGTTCAGACCTTTAGAAAAAGGCTATGGCGTTACAATAGGCAACTCTTTAAGAAGAATATTACTATCTTCATTAGAAGGATATGCTATAACTGCCATTAAAATTACAGGTGTTGATCACGAATTTTCAACCATCAAAGGTGTAATTGAAGATGTTACCGAAATAGTACTGAACCTAAAACAAGTTAGGTTTAAAAAAATAAACGATGGTGACGATACCGAAAAAATCTTTATTGCAGTTAAAGGTCAGGAACAATTTACGGCCGGTGATATTTCTAAGCACACTAACTCCTTTAAAGTATTAAATCCGGAGTTGGTAATATGTAACATGGAGCCGTTTGTGAATTTTGAAATAGAGCTAACTATTGAAAAAGGCAGAGGATATTTACCTGCAGAGGAAAATAAACCTAAAGATGCTACAATTGGAGTTATACCAATAGATGCTATTTTTACACCAATTAAAAATGTAAAATATAGTGTTGATGATTTTAGGGTAGAACAAAAAACCGATTATGAAAAACTAACCATCGAAATTTCAACCGATGGTTCCATTCATCCTGAAGATGCTTTAAAAGAAGCTGCTAAAATTCTTATCCAACATTTCATGCTATTTTCTGATGAGTTGATTACTTTAGATACTCAGGTAAAAGAAGTAACACAAGAAGTTGACGAGAATTTCTTACACATCAGAAAAATTCTTAAAACTCCATTGTCTGATTTAGATCTTTCGGTAAGAGCATACAACTGTTTAAAGGCTGCCGATATTAAAACGTTATCAGATTTAGTTGCTTACGATATTGCCGATTTATTAAAATTTAGAAATTTTGGCAAAAAATCATTGAGTGAGTTAGAAGAGTTGGTAAGAGAAAAAGGCCTTACTTTTGGTATGGATGTAAACAAATACAAATTAAACGAAGACTAAAACAAGGCTGTATAAATTTAGATTATTATGAGACACGGAAAAACAGTAAATCATTTAGGTAGAACCGCTTCGCACAGAAAAGCAATGCTTGCTAATATGGCTACCTCTTTAATTTTACACAAGAGAATTAAAACTACTACAGCCAAAGCAAAGGCACTAAGAAAGTATATTGAGCCATTATTAACAAAAGCTAAAAACGATACCACTCATTCAAGAAGAGTTGTATTTAGCTACCTTAAAAATAAAGAATCAATTTCTGAATTGTTTAATAATATTGCTCAAAAAATTGCAGACAGGCCGGGTGGTTATACCAGAGTTCTTAAAACAATGAACAGAAAAGGCGATAATGCCGAGATGGCCATTATTGAACTAGTTGACTACAACGAAAATCTTCTTAAAACATCTGGTAAAACTGCAAAAAGAACAAGAAGGGGCAAAAAAGTTTCATCTAAACCAGATGCTGCAACCATTCAAAATGAAGTTGTTGAGTCTCCTTCAACTGATGTAACTGAAAACAAAGAAGAAAACAACTAATAAATTTAAATAAATTAATAAGCCGCCATTGTGCGGCTTTTTTATTTTATATTATTTTGTTCTCTGTATAGCTGATTAAAAGTTTTTGGTTCTGCAGAGGGTAATTCTTTATTGTTTCCCCAGCTACTTTTAAAAAATTGTTTGATGGTAAAATTTTTGATTGAAGATTTACCATTCATATTTTTTCGGTTCAATACAAATTTTTTCCAGGTGTACCAACTTAGTTTCTCTGCTGAGGAGGTGTTTGATTCTTTTCGGTTATGAATAATTAAATTTTGAACATCAATATTTACGGGGCAAATATTATTACAATTGCCGCAACTTGTACTTGCATAGTTAAAATCGTCTTTGTTATCATTAATAATATTTTTAACTACACTAATTGGTCCACCGATTGGATACGGATAAGATTGGTGGGGTAACTTAGTATAAACCGGACATGCATGATTGCAGGCACCACAGTTAATACAATGCAAAGCTTGGCGTTGATTAATGAATTGCATTAAATCACTGCGACCGTTATCAATTAATATTACTACAAATTCTTCAGGTCCGTCATTATCTTCATAGTGCTTAGGCCCAATAATTTGATTATATGACGAGATCGCTTGTCCTTCTGAATGTGTAGCATATAACGATAAAAATAAATCAATATCATTAATCGAGTTTATTAAGCAATCAATTGGAGTTAAAATAATATGGCATCGTGCAAAAGCATCAGCAAAATAGCTTCCGCCTTCATTGTTTAATATAACTATTTGCCCACTTTCGCTAATTGCAAAATTTGCTGCCGAAACAGCAACTTTTATATTTTTAATTTCAGAAAATATATAAGAAACTATATCTTCTAATAATTCTTGTTTATCTGCTTCAAGACTTGCTTTAATGGTGGAGTTTAATTTTTGACGAACTTCTGTAAAATTTAAAAACGCTGTGGTGTAAACAGCATCATTTCTTTGGGTATTTAAAGAGTTTAACAAAAAATCGTCAATTGCTGAATTAACAACTTCAACTTTTTCGTTTTTTAAAAAATCATTCAGGCCAATTTCATCAGAAATAAGGCTTTTACCATTAAATAATTTGTTTGAATCATATCGCTTTAAAATAGATAGAACCTCATTATTTGCTTCAGCTGCATTTGTAGCCCAAATTACTTTACCACCTTTTTTAATAATATTTGCTTCAAAATCAATAAGGTGTTTATCTAAATTTTCGGTAATTTTCCATTTAATATACGATGCCCGTTTTTTTGCTAATTCTAAATTTTCAAAAATTTCGCATGAGTTTATTATTCTTTTAAAAACATTGGAATGAAAACTGCTTAAGTTTGATTGAAGCACATTATCATAAATTGATGTTGCTATGAATTGCTTAAAACTTGTTGTCACTTAACGTTTTTTATATAAATTCAAAAATGCAAAAACAATTTTAATTTTCAACCAACATATTGTCAATTAATCTGGTTGAGCCAAGTACACCGGCAAAAAGAATTAAAGGTTTTGTTGTATTAATATCTGCAAAACTTAAATCGTTAGCATTGCAAATACTTAAATATTCAATTTTTATAACATTTTCAGAGTTAAACTTGTCTATTGCTTGTTTAATTAATAACTCAGGTTTGTTTGGCCAATTTTGTGAAATAAACTTTAACATTTTATAAGGTATTGTTGCCATTTTTCTTTCATCTGAAGATAATCTTATGTTTCTCGAACTCATTGCTAGACCATCTTCCTCTCGTACGGAAGGGCACATATTAAATTTTATATCAAAATTATTTATTTCGATAAGCTTTTTTACAACCAAACATTGCTGGTAATCTTTTTGACCAAAAAATACCTGATTGGGTTCAACCAGCAAAAATAATCGGGTAACTACATCAATAACTCCGTTAAAATGTCCCGGTCTTAATTCTCCTTCAAAAACATTTATTATTTTACCAAATTTATCTAAGTTTATATGTGGAGAATTTGCAGCGTTGTATATTTCATTAAAATCAGGAACAAATACAACATCACAACCCGCTTTGGCCAATAGTTTTAAATCATTTTCTATGGTTTGAGGATAATTGTCAAAATCGTTTTTATTGTTAAATTGGGTTGGATTTACAAAAATACTGCATACAACTATATCACAATTAATTTTTGCTTGATTTATTAACGAAATATGGCCAAGATGCAAAGCGCCCATTGTTGGCACAAAACCTATTGAATATTTAGGTTTATTTTGATAAATATAAGATTTTAGTGCTGATGCTTTTTTTAATACTAACACGTTAAGATAATGATTATCAATAAATATAGATTTTTAGTAGAAAGAAATCGGGTCGAATATTAAATATTTTATTAATAATTATGTAACTTTGCATAAATTTTTATCAAGAGGCGTATGACAAAAAAGAAAGTTCTCTTCATCTCATCAGAGATGACTCCATTTCTAAAAGTAAGCAGTGTTGGAGAGTTAGCAAGAAAATTACCTCAGGCAATTCAGGAAAACAACAACGAAATTAGGGTTTTAATGCCTCGTTTTGGTTGTATTAACGAAAGAAGAAATCGTTTGCACGAGGTAGTAAGGTTATCGGGTATTAACATTACAATAAACGATAACGATAACCCTTTAACCATAAAAGTTGCATCATTGCCTGAAGCCAAAATGCAGGTTTATTTTTTAGATAATGAAGATTACTTTCACAGAAAATATGTTTACACAAACGACAAAAACGAATTTTTTGACGATAACGATGAGCGTACCATTTTCTTTTGCAAAGGCAGCTTAGAAACGGTTAAAAAACTTGGTTGGCAACCAGATATTATTCATTGCCAAGGATGGATGACAAGCTTAATACCTTTATATTTAAAAACAATTTACAAAGATGAGCCTGTATTTAGAAATGCAAAAGTTGTTTACTCTGTTTTTGAAAACCAATTTGAAGATACATTAGGAAAAGAATTTGCCAAAAAAGCAAGCTTAAACTCAATTGATAACAAACAAGTAAGTTCACTAGAAAGTGCAACATGTTCTGACTTATACAAATCAGGAATAGAACACGCAGATGCAATTGTAAAAGCCAGTACTGAAATTCATCCTGAGGTTACCAAGTTTATGAAAAAACAAAAAGGTAAACTTATTTTAGAACATAAAGAAGAATTAAATTACGTAGAAGAATACATCAATCTTTATGATAGTTTGCTGGCAATACAAAACTAAATTTACTCTATTTTTAGTTTTTGTATCGCTTTTAGTTTCGTGTAAAAAAGATTTAACAACCACCCGTGCCGATTTTGTTGCAGTAAGGAGTGGTCTTACTTTTAACTACAGCGACTCTATAAATATAAATGCCTATTCGGTTTCAATGGACTCCATCCCTACAAATGGATTAAGTAGGAATGTTTTAGGCCATTTTAACGACCCATTAACAGGTGAAATGGGAGCAACTCTTATTCATCAAATAACCTTACCAATAAATCAATTTAGTTGGGCAGGTGCGCCAAAACTAGATTCACTTGTTTTAAGGTTAAGATTATCTTCGTTAGATAACAACTTTGGAAACCCTAATTCAATAAGAACATTTAAAGCTTATCTGCTTGATGAAGATTTGACTTGGGATTCTTTATATTTCTCTTCACGTAGGCCCAAAATAAAAACATTAGGAACAGAAATCGGCTCATTTACGGGAATCGTTAATATTGCTGATACCACAACCACAACATTAGGGTCAAAAAAACTTTCATTTCCACCACATATTAGAATTCCGATGAACAATGCGTTTATAAAGGATTTTTTTGAAGCGGAATCAAAAGGGTATTTTCTTGACGTAAGTACTTTTAAAAGTGCTTTTAAGGGTATTGTTATTGTTGATGAAACAAATGATGCTACCGGAAACGGTGCAATATTTTTTGTAAATCCTCGCTCTGTTAATTCAGCTCTTTATGCATACTTTGATACAACTGTAGCCGAGTTTGCCATAAAAGATAGGCAAGAAGTTGTTTATAACTACTTCTATCACTCTAATACTTTAAATAACCTTTTGCAAAAACCATTTACAGGCAGCCATCGAGATACCGGTTTTTTGGTACCACTATCAGGATCAAAACTAAGAGTAGAGTTAACTGATTTTTTAGATAAATTCGGAAACAAAAACATTATTTTAAACTCTGCAACAATAACCTTTACAGTATTACCCGGTAACCACATCGCCCCATATAAACTACCTAATAAATTAAGTTTTTTTGCATCCGACTCGCTTGGCAGAAATGGTTTTTTAAGAGATAATATACTTGAACCCGAAAATTATTTTGGAGGTTTTTTAAATAATGCTGATAACACTTATACCTTTGCAATTACCAGACATTTGCAGCAAATGCTTAATTTATACAAGCAAAACAGAAATATAAATTATGGATTTAATTTATTAATCCCATCAGATAATCCAATATCTGCTTCGAGGGTTTTGCTTGATACTCGAAAAAATGCAAATTCAATTAAACTAAAACTTAACTTTACGGTTGTTAATTAGTAGTTAATAGAAATAGGTATTGATTATAATCTTAAAACATAACGCTTCGTTTAACGAAATTGACGAACTTGTAAATTTGCTTAATCAAACAGGCAATCAGGCTTATTTTATTAAAGCACACAACCTAATTGTACTATCAAAATTTAATAATGATATAAATTCACTGGTTAAAAACAGTTTAGTTGTGGATGAAGTTAAAAATATTGAATCTCCATATAAACTTTCATCCTTTCAATATAAATCAGAAACCGAATTTGTTGTAAAAAACAATAAAATTGGTTCAAAACATTACAATATAATAGCAGGCCCTTGCAGCGTAGAAAGTGAAGAACAAATTTTTGCAACAGCAGAATTTTTAAATAAACAAAATATTGCATTTATTAGAGGTGGCGCTTATAAACCGCGCACATCACCATATAGTTTTAAAGGACTTGGTTTACAAGGTTTAAAATTAATAAGAGAAGCTGCAGATACTTATAATTTGACTGTTGTTACAGAATTGTTAGATTTAAGTTTGCTTGATGAAGTTAGCGAATATGCAGACATAATTCAAATAGGCAGCCGAAATATGAGCAATTTTTATATGCTTACCGAACTTGGAAAAATAAATAAACCAATTTTGCTTAAGCGAGGCATGTCTGCAAAAATTTCAGAGTGGCTTTTGGCAGCCGATTACATTTTAAGCGGTGGAAACGAAAATGTAATTTTATGTGAAAGAGGAATTAGAAGTTTTGACCCTGAACAAAGAAATGTAATGGACATTGGAGCCATTAGCCTGATAAAGCAGTTGAGTCATTTGCCTGTATGGGCTGACCCAAGTCATGGTACCGGAAATGCCAAAATTGTAAAACCATTATCACTTGCATCATATATAGCCGGAGCTAACGGTTTAATGGTAGAAATTCATCCATATCCACAAAAAGCACTATCAGATAGTAAGCAAGCATTAAGTTTTAATGAATTTGAAGATTTGCTTTCAGATTTAAATCAATTAAAAGACCTTTCCCAAAAAGCCAAAAACACAGCTCACAAAAGCATAACTTTTGTTTAATATTTTTTAGCTACATTTGCAACATTATGTGTGGAATAGTTGCTTACATAGGGCACAGAGATGCATGTCCAATTATTATTAAAGGTCTAAAACGTCTTGAATACCGAGGATACGACAGTGCAGGAGTTGCATTATTAGATGGTAACAAGCAAATGAAGGTATATAAAAAAACCGGAAAAGTTGCAGATCTTGAAGCAGAAATAAACAACCGCGATACAAGTGCTTTTACCGGAATGGGGCATACCCGTTGGGCTACACACGGAGCGCCAAACGATTTAAATGCACATCCGCACCTTAGTGGTAACGAAGAATTTGCCATCATTCACAATGGTATTATAGAAAATTATGCTGCATTAAAAGAAATGCTGATTAAAAGAGGTCACTCTTTTAAAAGCGAAACCGATACCGAAGTATTAATACATTTAATTGAAGAAGTTTATAACAACAACCCTTTTGGATTTGAAGAAGCCGTTCGTATGGCATTAACCCAGGTAGTTGGAGCTTATGCCATAGTAATTTTAAGCAAGCAAGATCCTAATTATTTAATAGGGGCAAAAAAAGGAAGCCCAATGGTTGTTGGTATTGGCGAAAACGAATTTTTTATTGCCAGCGATGCAACACCAATTGTAGAATACACAAGAAATGTTGTTTACATAAACGATGGAGAAATTGCCATAATTGAAAATAGCAACCTTACAATAAAAACCATTGATAATACTGTAAAATCGCCATATATTCAGGAAATTGAGTTTAACCTTGAGAATATTGAAAAAGGCGGCTTTGAGCATTTTATGCTTAAAGAAATATATGAGCAGCCACGCAGTATTTTAGATTCATTTAGAGGTCGCATTCACTTGGCTGAACCAAGAATAACAATGGCAGGTATCGATAAGTTTGAAGACAAATTTAAAAACCTGAACCGTATTATAATTTTAGGTTGTGGAACAAGTTGGCATGCAGGTTTAGTAGGAGAATATTTATTTGAAGAGTTTTCAAGAATACCGGTTGAAGTTGAATATGCATCAGAATTTCGATACCGAAATCCTGTAATTGGAGAAAGTGATTTTGTAATTGCAATATCTCAAAGCGGAGAAACTGCTGACACTCTTGCTGCAATTGAAATGGCTAAACAACGTGGAGCTACCATTTTTGGCGTATGTAACGTAGTTGGTTCAAGCATACCACGTGTTACAGATGCCGGTGCCTATACACATGCCGGACCGGAAATAGGAGTAGCAAGTACAAAAGCTTTTACAGCACAAGTAACTGCTTTAATATTGATGTCTTTGTCAATAGCCCAAAAGAAAGGCACAATTACTACCCAACGTTTAAGAGAGATTTTAATTGATTTAGAAACCATTCCTGGAAAAATTGAGCAGGTTTTAAAACTTGATGAAAAGATAAAAGAAATAGCATCATTGTATAAAGATGCTCGCAATTTCCTATATTTAGGCAGAGGTTATGGTTTTCCGATTGCGCTTGAAGGTGCTTTAAAATTAAAAGAAATTAGTTACATACACGCTGAAGGTTACCCTGCTGCAGAGATGAAACATGGGCCAATTGCACTTATTGATGAAGAAATGCCTGTTGTTATAATTGCAACTCAACATAGCAATTACGAAAAAGTAGTAAGTAATATTCAAGAAGTAAAAGCACGCAAAGGTAAAGTTATTGCAATTGTAACCGAAGGAGATACACACATTGATGGAATGGCAGATCATAATATTCCAATTCCGGCTTGCGAAGAATCAATGTTACCATTGCTTGCAACTGTGCCTTTGCAGCTATTATCATACCATATTGCTGTAATGCGTGGTTGTAATGTAGATCAGCCAAGAAACCTTGCTAAATCTGTTACGGTAGAATAGTTTATAAATCTACCAACGCTTCCTGATGTTTTTTGTTCGCTAGTTGTCCGCAGGCGGCATCAATATCCTTTCCTCTGCTGCGTCTTACAGTAGCTTGAACACCATTTTTTACCAGAAAAGCTGCAAATTTGTTTATTTTATCTTCGTTGGCTTTTTCAAATAAACCATCACCTGTAGGGTTATATTCAATAATATTTACCTTGCTTGGTACATTTTTACAAAATGCCAATAACTCTTTTGCATCTTCAATACTTTCGTTAAAGTCTTTAAAAGCTATATATTCGAATGTTATTTTGTTTCGGGTTTTTCGGTAAAAATATTTTAAAGATTCAGCAAGAACCTCAAGGCTGTTGCTTTCGTTTATTGGCATTATTACATTACGCTTTTTATCATTTGCTGCATGTAAAGACAGAGCCAGGTTAAATTTAACGCCATCATCACCCAACTTTTTAATCATTTTTGCTATACCTGCTGTGCTTACTGTAATTCTTTCATTACTCATTCCAAGTCCATCAGGTTTAGTAATTCTATCAATTGCTTTTAATACATTTGAGTAATTGAGCAATGGTTCACCCATACCCATAAATACAATATTTGTAAGGGGTTTGTTATAATGCTGTTTAGCCCACCCGGCAATATGTACTACCTGATCGTAGATTTCATCAGGATTTAAATTTCTTATTCTGTCTAATTTTCCGGTAGCACAAAATTTGCATGTTAGGCTGCATCCCACCTGGCTGCTAACACAGGCAGTCATTCTATCATCAGCCGGAATTAATACACCTTCAATTAAGTGGCCGTCTTGTAATCTGAAACCGCTTTTTACAGTACCATCGTTGCTAACCTGTTTGTCTTCAACTTTAATTTTATTTATAACAAAGTTTTGTTTGAGCCAATTACGTAAATCAACAGAAAGATTGCTCATTTCATCGAAACTGCCGGCACTTTTTTTCCAAAGCCATTCGTAAACTTGCTTACCCCTGTATGCCTGGTGACCATTGCTTAGAAATGTTTCTTGCAATTGTTCTAAAGTAAGCTGTCTTATATCGGTTTTAGTATGTATCAATATACAAATATAATTTAGTAATTAAATAGGCTGTAATATTTGCAGGTAATTAATACTTTTTAACTTTCAGTTTTTATCTTGAAACTACAACTTTTAATATCAGAAATAAAAGCAGGATATGACTTTTCGGTAACATACAAATTATCAATTTTAATTTGCTTTGTTTTAAGCGAAAGCATTGCAAACGCCATAGCAAGACGATGATCGTTATAGGTATTTAATAAAACATTGTTTTTGTTTTCATTTATGCTCTCAACCACTGTTAAAGAATTATTTGTATAAGAAAAATTACATCCAAGTTTGCTTAATTCTTTTATCAAAGCATCAAGGCGGTTGCTTTCTTTATATTGTAATGTTTGAAGACCGATAAATTTGTGTTTAAGGTTTTTAACCGCAGCAATGCAAATGAGTTCCGGAGCTAAATCAGGGTGGTTTATCAGGTTTATTTCGGTTGGTTCAACCATCGCGTTTTTATTGTGTTCAAGCAATATACCATTGTTTTTTTGTGTTGATTTTACCCCGAAAAATGACGCTAATGTATGTATATAGCTATCTCCTTGAATGCTTTTTGTTTGAAGACCATCTAAAAAAATTGTACAATTTTGGTTTAATGCCGCAGCCATATACCAAAATGCAGCACTACTCCAGTCTGGTTCAATGTAAAATTCGTTTAATTCATTATCAATTTTATTATCAACTTCTGCATTTTGTAAGTTTAGTTTTGTATTACCTCCAAATGCTTCGATTATTTTTTGTGTTTGTATAAGATAGCTAAAAGATACCGGAGTATTTAAAAAATTAATGGTTAGTTTTTGTTTCATTAGGGGAGCAATAAGCATTAATGCACTTGCAAACTGGCTACTACTCGACCCATCAATGATTACAGTTCCGCCATTTAGTTTTTTACCATTAATTTTTAAAGGAGCAAAGCCTTTATTTTCTATATAAGTAATATCGGCTCCCATTAAATTTAAAGCAGTAACAAGCGGTTCTATGGGGCGTTGTTTCATACGTTCATCGCAAACAAGTATGGTTTGTTTTTGCGGTATTGAAGAAAAATAAGCTGTTAAAAAACGCAAACAAGTACCTGCATTTTTTATGTTTATTACTTCTTCATTTTGCATTAAAGCATTTTGCATAATGATGGTATCATCTGCATTTGATAAGTTTTTTAGTTGAGGAATTTTATTTGAACCGTAAAGTTTTAAAACATGACTTAATATTAAAGCACGGTTACTAATACTTTTACTCGAAACAAGTTTAATTGTAGTTTGTATTGGTTGCCCGTTATGTAAAATAACATGCATTACAATGCATTGTAATAGTGAATGGCATCAACAATAAGCGAATCGGGGCAATTTACATCAGTTTTGGCTTTACCAATTCTTTTTATTAATGTAAAATTTATGTTGCCTTCAAGGTTTTTCTTATCGTTGCGCATTATGTTTAAAATTTCCTCAACATCAAACACAATATTGTATTTTTCAAATCGGTTTAAATAAAATGTAACAATTTGGTTTAGCTCTTTGTTGCTTAAACCCAATGTGTGCTTGCTTATAAAAGCTTCGCAAATCATGCCAATAACAACAGCTTCTCCGTGTTTTAATGGCCTTTTATCTGTTTTTAGGCTGCAGGTTTCAAGCGCATGGCCAATAGTATGTCCGTAGTTTAAAACTTTGCGAATTCCTTTTTCGTAGGGGTCTTTTTTGGTTATTTGTGTTTTAATTTTTAAGCTCGGATAAATAAAGCCGTAAATTTTTTCAAGGTCGTTTACTTTTACTTTATCCAATTTATCCCATAAGTCTTTATCGGCAATTAGTGCATGTTTGGTAAGTTCTGCAATTCCGTTTTTAATTTCACATTCATCCAGCGTATCAATAAACTTAGGATATATAAAAACATTAACAGGATTTTGAAAAACTCCTACAGCATTTTTATACGATTGTACATCAACGCCTTGCTTTCCTCCCACAGCAGCATCAACCATGCCAAGTAAAGTAGTTGGTATATTTATAAAATCAATGCCTCTTTTATAGGTTGCAGCACAAAAACCACCAACATCACTTAGTACTCCTCCACCTAAATTTATTAATACAGAGCGCCTGTCGGCATAGTGGCTTTGCAAAAACTCCCAAATATATTGAGCCGTAGAAAGGTTTTTATTGCTTTCTCCGCTTTTTATCTGAATTAGGGTAGTATTTACTAAATAATTATTAAGTATAGGCCAGCAATGTTTTAGTGTATTTTCATCAACTAACACAAAAACCTTAGAGTAGCTTTTTTGAGCTAAATACTCAGCTAAAACCGCAAATACGTCATCGCCAATAAACACGCTAAAGTCTTTGTAAGAAATTTCTTTCATTCAGTATTTTAAATGCAATTTTATACATTTGAGCCGCCAAAATTAGCCTTTTGGTAACAATTTTATAACATAAAGTATGGTTGAACCAAAATTAAACCTGCAAACACCTGATTTTAATAATACAGAAATTGCATTTAAGTCTAAAACAGATGGAGAACTAATAAATTCATACTACTTATTTAAAGCAATTGGATATAACTGGCTTGTTAAGGTTGGTCCATCCCTAGTTGAAACAGCATTTAAAATTAAACTGCCAATTAAAAGAATTATAAAAAAAACCGTATTTAAACAGTTTTGTGGTGGCGAAAGCATTGATGATTGTAGTAAAGCCATTAATCAGCTACATAATTTTGGTGTAGGAACCATTTTAGATTATAGTGTTGAAGGCGAAGAGCGCGAAGAAGTTTTTGAAGCAACCAAAAATGAAATATTAAAAACCATTGAAATTGCCTCGAAAGAAAGAGAAAAAATACCATTTAGTGTTTTTAAAACAACAGGTGTGGCTCGTTTTGCATTGCTCGAAAAAGTTAGTGCCGGCAAGCAACTTACTGTTGATGAAGAAAACGAATTTTTAAAAGCCAAAGAACGCATTAATCAAATTTGCAATACAGCATACAACAACAATGTAAGAATTTTTATTGATGCAGAAGAAAGCTGGATACAACAAGCCATTGATGATTTTGCAGACGAAATGATGGCTTTGTACAACAAACAAAAAGCCATTGTTTACAACACCATTCAACTCTACAGGCACGACAGGTTAGCATTTTTAAAAAAATCTCATCAAAAGGCAATTAATGGAAATTATTTTTTAGGGGTTAAACTTGTTAGAGGTGCTTACATGGAAAAAGAAAGATTGCGAGCACAGGAAATGAATTACCAAGATCCCATTCAGCCAAATAAACAAGCAACAGACCATGATTATGATGAAGCATTAAAGTATTGCATAGAAAATATAAATAATATAAGTATTTGTGCAGGAACCCACAACGAGCATAGTAGTGCACTGCTAACTCAACTCATGCAAAAGCATCAACTAAAACCAAACGATGAACGTATTTATTTTTCGCAACTTTATGGAATGAGTGATAACTTAAGCTTTAACCTCTCAAATACAGGTTTTAAAGTAGCCAAATATTTGCCATACGGCCCTGTAAAAGCTGTATTACCATACCTTTTTAGAAGAGCGCAAGAAAACACCAGCGTAAAAGGTCAGGCCGGGAGAGAGTTATCATTAATTCTTCAGGAAATAAAAAGAAGAAAGCACGCTAAAAAATAAAGTAGTGGGTTTTACTTACAATTTATCCCAAATTGCCATCGCGGCCCAATTTGTTATTCAACATGCCAGCAAGTATAAACTTTGGTGTTTTTACGGTCAAATGGGTTCAGGAAAAACCACACTTATAAAAGAAATATGCAATTGCCTAAATGTTACAGATAATGTTAACAGCCCAACATTTAGCCTTGTAAACGAATACAAAACACAAGCAGGCGAAAAAATTTTTCATTTTGATTTTTACCGGATAAAATCAATTGATGAAGTTTACGATATAGGCTATGAAGATTACTTTTATAGCAATAGTTTATGTTTAATAGAGTGGCCTGAATTGGTTGAACCTGTTATTCCCAAAGAAATATCATGTAAAATTAATATTCATTTGCACGAAGCAGGCAGGGTAGTTTCGGTTCAACCAAATTTGTAAAATTGATTAAAGTTTTTACTTTCGCTCGAATAACATTTAAAATTTAAATGCCCGAAAATCAAACATTTGGATTTAGTGAATTGGCTAAACAAGCATCGTTACAGCCCAAAGAATCTCCAGTATCAGAACTTAACCCATTAAAAGCAATAACCATTGGTGTACCAAAAGAAATTACCATGCAAGAGCATAGGGTGCCGCTTACGCCATCTTCGGTTCAGCTATTGGTAAATAATGGAAACGATGTAATAATAGAATCGAATGCCGGAAAAGATGCTCGCTTTAGCGATAAAGATTACAGCGATGCCGGAGCAAAAATTGCTTATGGCAGAGAAGAGGTTTTTAAAAGCAATGTTATTGTAAAGGTTGAACCTCCAACTGAAGATGAAATAAATTTGCTTATGCCCGAACAGATGCTTATTAGCGCTTTGCAACATGCCAGTAAAAGCGAAAAAACCATACGCAGCATGATGCAAAAAAAAGTAAATGCCATTGCTTTTGAGTTTTTGCGTGAGCCTGATGGTTCGTTTCCAATAATACGCAGTATGAGTGAAATTGCCGGAATAACAGCTATTTCGGTAGCAAGCGAGTTATTAAGTTTTTCAAAAAACGGTAAAGGTGAGATGCTGGGTGGTGTTACCGGAATACCACCAACCGAAGTTGTAATAATAGGTGCCGGAACCGTTGCCGAATTTGCTGCCAAAGCAGCATTGGGCAAAGGTGCATCGGTAAAAGTATTCGATAATAGCCTAGCAAAACTACGCAGATTACAAAATGCTGTTGGTTGCCATTTGTTTACATCGTTATTGCACCCAAAAATATTGAGTAAAGCCATAAGCAATGCCGATGTTGTTATTGGTGCTTTTTTTAGCGAAGATGGGCGTTGCCCTGTTGTTGTTACAGAAGAAATGGTGGCCAAAATGAAACCAAACTCAGTAATTATTGATATTAGTATTGACCAGGGAGGCCTTTTTGAAACCAGTGAAATAACCAATCACGCAAATCCAACTTTTATAAAGCACGATGTAATACATTACTGTGTACCAAATATAACATCAAGAGTATGCCGAACAGCAAGTTATGCGCTAAGCAATATTTTAACTCCGTTGTTATTGGATATAAGCCAAAGCCAATCTTTTAGCGAATTTTTATTTGCTAATCCTTCAATTAGGCAGGGTGTATATTTATATAAAGGCAATTTAACCAACAAACACCTTGGCCGAAGGCTCAATATTTATAATAAAGATTTAGATTTATTGTTGGCAGCACATGCTTAGCAATAAATATCAGTTTTAATGTTTGATTGCTTTTGTATGATTATAAATCTTATGATTAAACTAAATTACATGATTTGTTATATTTAGTTTGTATTAGGATTATAAATTTATCAATCAATCTCTTTCAATACGCAGTTCATTTATCATCATACCGTTTCCACTGTCTTTCATAAAAATGTATGTTCGGTAACGTCCGCCCGATGACTCGTAAATAGCAATGGCATACATGGCACCCTTTGATGATGCTCCTTTATGTTGTAAGGCTACGTTTTTGGGCTGATTTGAATTAATGAATCTCCTTAACATCATTTCGGCTTGCTGCTTGCTGTAAACACCTTCGGTTTCAAGAATGGTAAGCTCAATACTTTGATTAAAATACTTTGCTACACCAGTAGCATTACCATTTTTTAATTGATTGATGATATCTTCAAAAACATCGGCATGGCTGTAGTTTATTGCAGCCATGAAAAATGCTATAATTAAAATTGATTTTTTCATTTACTCATATTATGAACCAAAAGTAATGCCAAAATTTTTAAGAAAAAATTTACTTTTATTTAATCAGATACTAAAATTTTGAACAAACATTACTGTTATGAAATACAATGTTTTAAAACTAGTACTGTCTGAAGTAATTTGAGCTTTTTATAGATATTTTAAAAAGAGAAGCGACTTCTAAACTAAAAAATTTGGTCGGTTTTTCTGATGCTTAATTTTTATAGGAATAGAACAGTAAAAATAAAAAAACCAAACTGTTTACTATCTATTTAAATAATTTTATTTGATGGCAAAACAGAGTATAGCCAAATAATAATAAGTGTAAGTCATAAAAATGATAAACAACCTGTTGTTTATCTAAATCCATCAATGTCAAAGTTTATGGAATTGAGTCCTTAAATTATCAGTCAATCAAAAGTACAATTAATTAGAATTGATGCCAGGTTGGTTCAAACAGCAATAATAAAAGAAAATAACGACTTCATTATTGATGTGAGTAAGCTATAAAAAGGTATTTACTTTTTAAGCATTTGTGTAAACTAAGTATTGAACAACAAATCGTTTTTGCTACAATAATTTTATTTGCTTACCAGAATTCGCTTTGTAATTGAGTGGTTATTAAATTCTATTTTTAATAAATAAATACCATTATCCAGGTTAGATGTTTGCAACAACATTTTATGTTTGCCGGCATTAAATTCTTTTACTGTAAAGGTATATTTAAGTTTTCCCTGCAAGTCGAAGATAGCAATATTTGAATTTGTTGTATTTGAAAGTTCAAATTCTAAAAACATGTTATCGGTAACAACCGGGTTTGGATAAATTTTTAATTGATACAAGCGTTCAAATTCGCTTATACTGGTAAAACCTTGTTTGTATAATTTTAATTGAGAAAGTTGTGTGCGGTCTCCGCCTTTGTGGCCTTCGTGGTTCGAGTTAAAAGCACCGTAAAAAGTAACCTCATTTACATCAGGCGCAACCCAGTCAAATTCCCAAACATTCGAATCAACTCCATTTACACCACCTGTACGGTAAGTTATGTATTTACCATTTCCAACCAATTTGGTTTTAACCGTATCGGTTGCAATTAATGTTCCAAGTAAATTTCCTTGAACATCTTGCGGAGAAACCTGAAAACCAAATCGGGTATGACCGAGTGTTGTATTTACGGCTCTAATGGTGTAGCGGTTGCCGGGAGCAAAGCCCTCAGCAGGCACATTCGAGCGAATCCAGCCATCAACATTTTCGGCAGAGCCACCGTGGCATTTGGTGCAGTTTTGGAAATTATCTCCCGGAGAACCTGTATGTCCAGGGTCTGAACCATCTCTTTGTTTGCCAAGCCAAACCGGAGAAAAAGATTGCATAACCATCAATACGGCAAACAGCATCAGTGTAGTTAGTATTAATTTCTTCATAGTTAATTCATTACAATATTAATAAATTATTTACAATACGGGGCCATTTCAATACATATTTTTTGTGCTTCTAAGTTAGCGGCCTCTGCAAAATCTGCTTCATCAGATGCGTAAATAATGCTTCTTGAAGCGTTTATTAATAATCCTATATTTTTATTTTTTCCATACTTTACCACATCGTGCAGGTTTCCACCTTGTGCGCCAACTCCCGGAACCAGCAAAAAATTATCGGGAGCAATTTTTCTTATAAGTTCAAATTCTTGTGGTTTTGTTGCACCAACAACAAACATGGTATTTTCGGGAGAACCTAATTTTTTTGAATTTTCTATAACATGCTCGAATAAATAACGTCCATCAATTTGCTGCTGCTCGTAATCTGCACTTCCTTTATTTGATGTAAGGGCTAAAATAATACCCCATTTGCCCTTGTAATTAAAAAAAGGTTCAAGGCTGTCGTTGCCCATATAAGGGGCAAGCGTAACGGCATCTGCATTAATATTTTTAAAAAAGGCATCTGCATATTGCTTGCTGGTATTCCCAATGTCGCCTCTTTTAGCATCAGCAATTTTAAACACGTTATCAGGCATGTATGCAAAGGTTTCTTCCATTACCTTCCAACCTTGCCAGCCCATTGCTTCATAAAAAGCTGTATTAATTTTGTATGATACACAATAGTTTTTTGTTGCATCAATTATTAGCTTATTAAATTCTAATACACCTTGTGCATTTTTAGGCAAATGTTTAGGTAGTTTTTCTATATTGGTATCAAGGCCTACACACAAAAAACTATTCTTTGTTTTAATTTCTTTTATAAGTTGTTCTAGTTTCAAAATTTTAAAAAATTAAGTTAAGTTCTAATATAGCGTTGTGCATGGTTCCTCCGCTGTTCATGGGTCTTGCGCTCTGTGGCCAAGCTTTTCCTGAATTTATATTCATTAAACCATATTTTACACATGTTTGAAAGGCTAAAAATGTCATTTGATATTGATAACCTAATACAGGTAAAATATCAAGCTTATTTAGGTTCAATCCTGCCGATAACGGTAATTGCTGCCCTGCTAAATACATATTTTGGTTTACCATGTAACTTGACTGTACTCCTGCAAACCATTTATTTTCAGTATTCTTAAATGCCCTCATGTATAAAACTGGTAAGTCTATATATAATAACCTAATTTTTTCGTATTCTTGGGTAACGGCTTTAAAGTTGCTGCCTCTAAAAGAAATAAAAAGTTCGGTTTGCAGCCAGCTTTTGGGTGTAAGTTTTTGTCTTAAATATCCACCGCCATTTAAACCAAATGTGGCTATTGAGTTGCTGTTTTCTGTACCGTAAATTCCGCTTAACATAATACCCATTTTTATACCAACTTTGGTGTCAGGGTCAGGGTCGGGGGTGGCTATTCGCTCATCATCTTCATATATTGAAAGACTATCTGTTTGAGCATAAGTATTTATAAATACTGTACAAACACAAATGAGCAAAAGCAGTAAATTTTTATAAAAAAACATTACGCAAAACTATTTATATAATTTCTAAAAATTTTGTTAAACCTAAACAAAAAAAGGAGTAAAAACTTACTCCTTTTTAGTTATAATAATTTGTTGGGATGATTTACTTAATTCCGTGCATCCACTTAGAAATTATTGGGCCTAGAAGTAGTAATAATACACCGCAAGCAACTGCAAAAAAACCAAGATTTTTAAAAACACTTAAACCAAGACTTAATGAGTCGTTTCGTAATGATGAAAGCACATTTCCGGTTAGGCTCTTTTCAATAATATTTTCTGCTTCTTCTTCGCTTGCAATAGCCGGTATTTCTGCAACTTTTTCTTTATAAACTAAAATGGCTTTTTTACTTTCGGCCAAAAGTTTTGCTTTGGCACCTTCTGCAGAAGTTTCGTTTGCTTTATCTAAAATTTCATTTATTTGAAATTCTGCTTTTACATATTTTGGAACAGAGTCTGAATTTTGGTTCAATAAATTTAAAAATTCATCACTAACAATTGCATTTTCTATAGTGTTTTCTCCAAGCATACCGGTTAGTTTTTCTGATGCAAGTGCTTCTTTAAGTGTTACATCTTCAATTCGACTTTTAAAACTTTCGTTTGTTATAATTTTAGATTCGCTAACGGTGGTAAGTTTTGCAATATGTTTACCAGCCTGATGTGCAATAGAAGAACTTAAAAACCAAATACCCATTAAAAACGCAACAATTTTTGCAGGGGCTAACTTGGTTACCAGGCTCAAGCCCACAGGAGAAAGAGTTAATTCGCCCAAGGTGTGAAGTAAATAAAGCATTATTAAGAAAAATGCCGGAACCAATCCAGCTTTTGCACTTGCATTGCCCATTGTTAAAACCAAAAATCCAAGGCCAAGCAAAATTAAGCCTGTAGCAAACTTATAGGGTGCTGAAGGCTCTTTGCCGCTTTTGCCAAGTTGTATCCATAGCCAACTGAAAATTGGGGCAAATAGCATTATAAACAATGGGTTAACACTTTGAAAAAATGTGGTTGTAAGAGTTGCGCCAAATATGTTTTTATTAACATTACGTTCGGTAAAAATATTCATGGCACTGCCAGCCAATTCAAAAAATGTCCAAAAAACAGTAGTAAACAATAATAAAATTACAATAACCCATATTCGCTGCTTTTGAACCGTATCGTATTTGCCTGCCTGAAATAATAAGTAACCAAGAATAATGGTTGCCAAAACGGCCAATCCAATATCAACTACATCATTTTGTTTTATAAGTAACCAAGCTGTTGGTACCATAATGGCAGTTGCTATGTATGGTAATAGTTTGTTTGGAATAAAATTAATTACCGGAGTTGGAGCTTCAGGCTTTAATCCATGGTTTTCATACCAACCTTTGGCCTGAGCCCACATAAAAATTCCAAAACCCACAAGCATTCCAATACCTGCAGTTAAAAAGCCATAGCGCCAACCTTCAATTTCGCCAATTGCACCGCAGGTAAGAGGAGTTAAAAAAGCTCCAATATTAATGCCCATATAAAAAATGGTAAATGCTCCGTCTCGCCTCGAGTCGCCATCAGCATAAAACTTACCTATCATGCTGCTGATATTAGGTTTAAAAAATCCATTACCAATTACAAGCAAAGCAAGCCCAATATAAAATGTTGTTTGATTATCCATAAACAAAGTAAACTGGCCTGCTGCCATAAGCAAAGCACCCCAAACAATGGCAGTTCTAAAACCCATTATTTTATCGGCAAAGTAGCCTCCCAAAATGGGTGTTAGGTAAACAAGTGCGCCATAAGCCCCATAAATACCATAAGCAGTTGCATCATCAAAACCAAAACCACCTTTTACAAGCTCGCTGGTCATGTATAATACTAAAATAGCTCTCATGCCATAGTAGCTGAATCGTTCCCACAACTCAACCATAAACATGGCAAATAAGGCTTTAGGATGAATTTTTCGGTTCAGAAAAATTACAAAGGCAACCCAGGCAGCAACAGCAACCCAGGCAGTTAACATTAATTTGTAAGCAGGATGCATAGTTTATAATTTTTGTGTGGCGAATGTTAAATTTTTATTTAACAAATACAATAATTTAATTTTTTGTTGTGTTCAACTTATATTTTATTTGAACCTACAATATTTAAAATATGAAAAAACTTGCTTTAATACTATCGCTTTCGGTTTTATTTTTTTCATCGTGCGAACAAATTGAAAATGTTATACAAAACCCGGGTCTTACCAATGAAGAAGTAATACAGGGATTAAAAGCGGCATTAAATGTTGGCACTGATACATCGGTATCGGTATTAAGCAAAGTTGATGGATATTATAAAGACGAATTGGTGAAAATTGCATTACCTGCCGAAGCTGCAAATATTTACAACGTAATTGGCCAAATTCCGGGTGGCAGCAAGTTGCTGGAAGATGCAGTGCTTGCCGTAAACCGTGCTGCAGAAGATGCAGCCCCCGAGGCAAAAAGCATATTTGTAAATGCAATAACAGGTATTTCTATTGCAGATGGCTTTAGTATTTTAAATGGTGGCGATACTGCAGCAACTGTATATCTTCACGAAAAAACCTACAACCCGTTAACTGAAACATTTTCTCCTAAAATTAGAAACTCGCTTGCAAAACCTTTGGTGTTTGGTGTTAGTGCCGAAAAAGCATACAACGATTTAATTGATGCATATAATTTGGCAAGCCTTGGAGGTATTTTGTGGCCAAGAATTACAACAAACAGTCTTAGCGTTCATGTTACACAAAAAGCGCTCGATGGATTGTTTTTTAAAGTTAGTGAAGAAGAAAGAAAAATACGAAAAGACCCATTACACAGAGTTTCTGAAATATTAAAAAAGGTTTTTGGCAGCAAAGGTTAATCAACTTTTTTGTTTCAAATTCTTTGCCCTTTACGGTAGGTATTTACCTCAATCAATTTACCGGTAGAATCGTGTTTTAGCCATTCACCTTTCCATTGATAAATAAATGTTTCATTATTGTTAATACATTCTGCAACTCCTTTAAGTTCAATAGCACCATTCTGATGGTAATACGTTGTTAAAACCTCTCTTTTTTGTTTGTTATATTTTTCAACTAGCAACCGTTTTTGTAATAATATGTGATTTTTCCCGACTTTGACACCTAATCACAAAACTGTCTCTTGAAACCCTTGTAAATACTGGATTTGTTGTTTGATTTTTCAAAAACGTGGTGCGAAAGATTTTTGCCGTTTTAGTTGTTAAC